>JBQTGV010000045.1:0-10661 GCA_052390515.1 Candidatus Eiseniibacteriota bacterium
GGGTCCCTCCGACGTGTCGAGCCCCGCGGAGGCAGTTGCGTCGGCGCAAGCCGGAGTCGCGGACAGACCCGAGGATCCCGAGGCCTGGTTCCGCCTCGGTCTCGCCTGGCAGCGCAGCGGTGGAGTCGAAGCGGCTGATTCCGCACGCTCGGCGTACGAGAAGGTGACCGCGCTGGCCCCGGGGCGCGCGGACGCACTGGTTCACCGCGGACTGGTCCTCGAAGAGCTGAACCGGCACGCCGAGGCGGAGGCCAACTACCGCAGCGCCACCGAAGTGGCTCCGCAGGACGCGGTCCCGTGGGTGAACCTGGGAGCGCTCCTTTACTTCCATTACAAGAAGACGTTCGAAGCGAAGAGCGCCCTCGTGAAGGCCCTGGAGCTCGACCCGCAGAATGCGGACGCGCACTTCAACCTGGGAGTGCTCTTCGCCGACGCGAACCTGTTCGCCGAGGCGCAGGTCGAGTGGGAGAAGGTCCTGGAGCTGGCGCCCGAGAGCCCGGCGGGAGCGCTGGCGCGCAACAACCTGGAGCAGATACGCCCCCTGGGCGCCCCGCCGGCTGCTCCTTGACAGGACGGGTTCCGGACCGCATACGATTCCGGTGCCTCCCCCCCGATCGGAGGACGGCAGTGTCCTCGTCATCCCGGCTCGGCGCGCTCGTCGCCCTGGTCCTCGCATCGGTCAGCCTGGCGGGCGGGCTCGCGCGCGCGGCGAAGCCTGCGGAGCAGGTCGCCGAGCACCTGCGCCGCGCGGACCAGCGGATCGCCGACAAGGCCCCGCTGGAGGCGGCCGACGAGCTGCAAGCGGCGCTCGAGCTGGATCCCGAGAACGGTGACATCCACCGGCGGCTCGGTGACGCGTTCCTCCTGGCGGACGATCTCGAGAAGGCTGTCAAGGTGTACCGGCGCTGGGTGGACATGCTGCCCAACGATTGCCGGGCGCATCGCAGCCTCGGGCTCGCCTACTTGAAGCAGGGCCTCACCGACCAGGGAATCGTGTCGTGCGAGAAGGGCCTCGCACTTTGTCCGGAGGAAGCCGGGGCGTTCACCGACCTGGCGCGGGCCTACCACCAGGGCGGCTACGCCATCGAGGCCATCGAGGCGTGCCGCCGCGCGCTCGAGCTGCAGCCGGAGGATCTGCTGGCGCACGAAACGCTCGCGAACCTCTACTACGAGAGGAAGCTCGCCGCCGAGGCGATCGCCTCGTACGAAGCGATCCTCGCGCGCCCCGACCACGGCCGCGACGCGGACTGGGTGACGTGGGTCAGCCGGCGCATAGGAAAGCTCTACCAGTCCGCCGGCGAGTGCGACCGTGCCATCGTGCACTTCCGCACCGTCCGCCAATCCGAGCCGTTCGACGACGAGACGATCCGGGCGCTCGCGGCGTGCTACGGGAGCACTGGCCAGACCTCGGAAGCGATCGGCATGTACGACGCGCTGGTCGCCGAGCGACCGGACACCACGCGCTACTACTACGAGCTCGCCGAGGTGCTCCTCGGTGCGGGTCTCTACGACCGGGCCTTCCAGACCCTCGAGACCGCGCGCGGGCACGAGGGAGGCTGCGGCGCTCGGGCTCATGCGCTCGCCGGCCGCGTCTACGAGAAGATGGGCGGCGTCGCCAACTACCAGGCGGCGGAGGCAGAGTTCCGCCGGTGCGTGGAGTGCCGGGACGCGGAGCTCACCGAGTACTGCGAGCGCCAGATCGAGCGGCAGCAGCAGCTCGTTCGGTTGCAGCAATCCCAGAAGTAGGCGAGACTCCGCCGAGCGGGGGTCGCCCCGCAAGGAGAAGCCCATGAGCTCGCCCGACCGCGAGAACGTCGAGGAGTTCCTCAAGAACGTCTTCCGCTCCGGGCGTGGGGCGCCGGCATCGCAGCTCCCGGTGCTGCCGATCGTGCTCGGCGTGCTGGTCCTGATCGCCTTGGTGACGTCGTTCTACCAGGTCGAGCCGGAGGAGGCCGGTGTCGTGCTGCGCTTCGGCCGCCACGTGCGCACCACCGAGCCGGGGCTGCACTTCCGCATGCCGTTCGCCATCGAGCGCGTGATCAAGGTGCCGGTGCAGCGCCAGCTCAAGGAGGAGTTCGGGTTCCGAACGGTGCGCGCCGACGAGCGCAGCGAGTTCGCCCGCGACGCGTCCACGCGCGGCGAGTCCCTCATGCTCACCGGAGACCTGAACATCGCCGACGTGGAGTGGATCGTGCAGTACAAGGTGGTCGATCCGGTCGCGTACCTCTTCAAGGTGCGAAACGCCACCGAGACGTTCCGGGACATCTCCGAGGCGGTGATGCGCGGCGTGATCGGCGACCGCTCCGTCGACGAGGTCCTGACCGCCGGCCGGCAGGAGACAGAGGACGAGGCCGTGGTGCGGCTGCAGGAGCTCTGCCGGCAGTACGAGCTGGGCATCGACGTTCAGCTCGTGGCGCTGCAGGACGTGAACCCGCCGGACCCGGTGAAGCCGTCTTTCAACGAGGTGAACCAGGCCGAGCAGGAGCGGGAGACGCTGATCAATCAGGCACAGGCCGAGCTGAACCGGGAGATCCCCAAGGCCGAGGGCGAAGGCAAGGCCACCGTCGAAGCGGCGAACGGCTACGCGATCGACCGCGTGAACCGATCCCGCGGTGACGCGGAGCGCTTCGTCGCGCTGCACGGCGAGTACCGCAAGGCACCCGAGGTGACCCGCCGGCGCTTGTACCTCGAGGCCATGACGGAGGTGCTGCCAACCGTGGGGAAGACCGTGATCGTGGACGAGGACGTGCGCGGGGTGCTGCCTCTGCTGGATCTCGGGGCGAAGGTCCAGAAGGAGGCCCAGCCATGAACCCGCGCGCCGGAGCGGTCTTCGCACTGTTGCTGGTGGCGGCGCTCGTCGTGTTCCAGAGCGTCTACGTGCTCCGCGAGGGCCAGCAGGCCATCATCACGCAGTTCGGGAAGCCCGTGGGCGGTGCGGTGACGACGCCGGGGCTGCACTTCCGCGCGCCGCTCATCCACAAGGTCAACCGCTTCGAGAAGCGCTGGCTGGCCTGGGACGGCGACGCGAACCAGATGCCCACACTCGACAAGCGTTTCATCTGGGTGGACGGCTTCGCCCGCTGGCGCATCTCCGATCCGTTGCTCTTCTTCCAGCGGATGCACGATGAGCGCGGTGCGCAGACACGCCTCGACGACATCCTCGACGGCGAGACCCGCAAGGCCGTCGCCAACGTGAAGCTGATCGAGGTGGTGCGGACCACGAACCGCCCCTTCTCGGTGTCGGTCGATCTGATCGCGGGCGAAGAGGCCGCCACGCAGGAGCTGATCGTCAAGGGACGCGAGGCCATCGTGAAGGAGATCCTGGACCGGGCCTCGCCGATCACCCGGGAGTTCGGGATCGAGCTCGTGGACCTGCGCTTCAAGCGCCTCAACTACGTGGACGAGGTGCAGCGCTCGGTGTTCGACCGCATGATCTCGGAGCGGCAGAAGATCCGCGACAAGCTGCGCTCGGAAGGGCAAGGGCGAAGCGCCGAGATCCGCGGTCAGAAGGAGCGCGAGCTCAAGCGCATCACCTCGGAGGCGTACCAGGCGGCGCAGAAGATCCGCGGCGCCGCGGACTCGACCGCCACGAAGATCTACGCCGAGGCGTTCGGCCGCGATCCCGAGTTCTACTCCTTCCTGCAGTCGCGGGCGGCGTATCGCCACACCAGCGGCGAGGACGCGACGATGGTGCTGTCCACCGACGGCGAGTTCTACAAGTACCTCAAGGGGATCCGGTAGGGAGCCGTGCTTCGGAGCCATCCGCGAGCGATGGCGAGGTCATCGCTTGCGGGTGGCTCCCGACGCACGGCGGAGGATAACTGTCCCATGCGAGTTCTCGTAGCCATGTCCGGCGGGGTGGACAGCTCCGTCGCCGCGCTGTTGCTGGCGCGGCAGGGACACGAGCTCGTCGGCGTCACCATGAAGAACTGGTGCTACGGGGAGAGCGACGGCGAGGGGCGGTCGTGCTGCTCGCTCGAGTCGATCGAGTCGGCACGGCGCGCGGCCGCAGCACTCGGCTTCCCCCACTACGTCGTCGACTTCGAGGCGCCGTTCGCGCACCACGTGATTCGCCCGTTCGTCGACGACTACCTCGCCGGGCGAACGCCGAACCCCTGCGTGGCCTGCAACGCGAAGGTCCGCTTCCCCGGTCTCGCCAACCGGGCGAAGGCCTTCGGCTGCGACGCGTTCGCCACCGGGCACTACGCTCGCGTCGACCGCTCGGGCGCTTCGCCCCGGATCCGCCGCGCGGCCGATCCCTCGAAGGATCAGAGCTACGTGCTGTGGGCGGTCCCGCCGGAGACCGTGGAACGCCTGGAGTTGCCGCTCGGGGGCCTGCGCAAGACCGAGGTGCGCGCGCTGGCCGCGGGCGCCGGCCTGGACGTGGCCGACCGCCCCGACAGCCAGGAGATCTGCTTCGTCCCCGGCGGGGATTACGGGGCGTTCCTCGAGGAGCGAGTCGCGGCCGGCGGCGGCGAGGCCGGGACGCTCGCACCGGGGGAGATCTTCGCCCTCGACGGAACGCGGCTCGGAACCCACCGGGGTGTCGCGCGTTACACCGTCGGGCAACGAAGAGGCCTCGGTGTCGCCGGCTCGGGCCCTGTGTACGTGGCGGGGCTCGACGCCGCGACCAACCGTGTCGTGGTCGGGTCCGAGGAGGACCTCCTCACGGATCGGGCCCGGCTCCGGGACGTTCGCTGGCCCGCGGAGGGCGACGAGGCGCGGGTCCTCGTGCAGCTCCGCTCCCGCCATCGGGCCGCGCCCGCGCGCGTCCGGAGGATCGGGGAGAGGGAAGCACGGGTCCGTTTCGACGAGCCGCAGCGGGCGGTGACGCCGGGCCAGTCGGCGGTCTTCTACGACGGCGAGATCGTCGTCGGCGGGGGCGTCGTGGCCGACGCAAGCCACGTCGAGGCGCGGGTTGACAGGGGTCGGCAGGTCGGTGATCTTCGACCCTCCCGGGGGGAGGGATGGCCGAGCGGTCTAAGGCGACGGTCTTGAAAACCGTTGAGCAGCAATGCTCCGTGGGTTCGAATCCTACTCCCTCCGCCGCTTTGCTCCGCGGGTGGAGGGAACGGGGCGGCCCAGGGCCTCCCGGAGTCGGAGAGGTGCGAGAGTGGACGAATCGGACCGCCTGCTAAGCGGTTAGGGAGAGAAATCTTCCTCGAGGGTTCGAATCCCTCCCTCTCCGCCACATCGCGTTCTGCCGGCATCTTCGCGCCCATAGCTCAATTGGATAGAGCGTTTGGCTACGGACCAAAAGGTTGGGGGTTCGAGTCCTCCTGGGCGCGCCATGCCGGCGGGTCCCGCGCGATCGAACGATCCCGAAGGAGAAGCACCATGATCCGACTTCGAGCGGCAGCCGCGGCTTTCGCCGCTTGGGGCCTCGCCGTTCCCGCTCTCGGCGGGAGCGCGCGCATCACGCCCGAGATGGACCACGTCTCCGCGCAGGAGACGATGGACCGCTGCGTCTACGGCGACACCGTCTGGGTGGCTCCGGGCAAGTACATGCAGCTGACCGTGCGCAACGGGATCCGCCTCATTTCCGAGGCCGGTCCCGCGGAGACGATCTTCCGGTACGGCCAGAACCACGTGTTCAACGTGAGCGAAGTGGACAGCACGACGCTGGTGCAGGGCTTCACTCTGGACGGAGTCAAGGCGTCCGAAGGCGTTCTCGTGGTGGAGAAGTCCAAGGCGCGCATCAAGGACTGCGTCATCAAGAACGGCTGGAGCGGCGTCCGCGGGATCTTCTCCGAGTTCGTCGTCGAGGACTGCACGATCACCGACTGCCAGAACGGGATCTACCTCTACGAATCGGCGGCGACCGTCGCCGGCAACCGGATCCAGCGCTGCATCAACGCCATCAACCTGGTGAACGCGAGTCCCCGCATCGTGCGCAACACGATCTCCGGAAACTCGCTGGGAATCCTGGTCACGGAGCACTCCGATCCGCAGATCGGGGGATCGCTCGCCTCCGCGAACCGCATCTTCGGAAACGCCGGCGGGGCGATCAAGAACGACGGCCTGATCAAGCGCGAGGGGCTGCGCACCATGACCCCGCTCGAGCTCCACGTTCCTCACAACTACTGGGGCACGGACTGCCCAGACAGCACCTTCTTCCGCGGAGACGTGGACTTCAAGCCGTGGGTGGACGAGACCGGGACCCGCTCCCTTGCGACCTGCGCATCCGCTCCGGAGTAACGCGGTTCGATTCCTTCTGCCGATCCTGATCGGCGGGTTGCTCCCGGGATGCGGAGGAGCTTCGCGGCCGCGAGTCCTGGTGATCGGACTCGACGGAGCGACCTTCTCGGTGATCGACCCGCTCCTCGAAGCGGGAAAGCTGCCCCACCTCGCCGCGCTCCTGGAGCGCGGATCGCAGGCCGTGCTGGAGAGCACGATGCCGCCGGTCTCGCCGCCCGCGTGGACGTCCGCCACGACCGGCGTGAACCCGGGCAAGCACAACGTCTTCGACTTCTTCCACTACTCGAGGAGCGGCCCGCAGCCGCTGCTGACGTCGTCCCTGGACCGCCGCGCGCGGCCGGTGTGGGATTTCCTCAACCGGGCCGGCTTCCGCACCGGAGTCATGAACGTCCCGATGACGTATCCGCCGGATCGCGTGGACGGTGTCTTCGTCTCGGGCTTTCCCTTCGGCAGCTCACGCACCGGGTACACCTATCCCGCGGAGCTGGAGCGGGAGATCGGCGAGTACCCGCTGGATCTCTTCGGCGAGAGCCTGCAGGCGGGCCAGGAGGAGGGACTGCTGCGCCATTACCGGCGAACGCTCGACCGTCACGCGGAGATAGCGCGCACGCTGCTGGAGACGAAGCGCTGCGACCTCTTCTGGGTCGTGTTCACCGGCACGGACAAGGTCCAGCACTTCTACTGGAGGTTCTCGGACAAGGCTCATCCCGAGTACGATCCCGTGATGGCCGAGCGATTCGGCACCGCCATCACCGACTTCTGGGTCCGCGCCGACCGGGCGGTCGGAGATCTCGTGGCGGCGGCGGGACCGGACACCGACGTGATCGTGATGTCCGACCACGGCTTCGGCGGCATCTACCGGGAGCTGCGCCTGCAATCGTGGCTCTCGCGGGAGGGATTCGTGCAGTTCGCTGCGGACGCGCCGGCCGAGGTTCGAGCGGACGCTCTCGCTCCGGGCGCCTTCGCGGGTCTGCTCCGTGTGAACCGTGCGGGGCGCGACTTCGGCGGCTCGGTCCCGGAGAGCGAAGCGGACGGCGTCGTGCAGCGGCTACGCGAACATCTCGGAGCGCTCGCCGATCCGGCGACGGGGGAGCCCTTCGCCGAGCGGATTCTCTCCCGCGACGAGATCTATCACGGGCCGTACGCCGGGAACGGACCGGACGTCGTCTTCCTGGAGCGACCGGGCACGTTCGTCGGGCGCGGCGCGTTCGGGTCGGAGGAGGTGTTCGGTCCTCCGAGCTACACGTTCTCCGCGTTCCACAGGCCCGAAGGAGTGCTCATCGCGGCGGGGCCGCACTTCCCGCGGGACTCCGAGCGCAAGCGGTACTCGATCCTGGACGTCGCCCCGACGATCTACTGGCTCTTCGGCGTCGAGCAGCCGGAAGATCTCGACGGGCATGTACCGCCCGAGCTGGTCGGCGCCGGCCCGCTCGCCGCGCGACCGCCGCAGGTGGGTGGCGAGCCCGCGGTCCTTCCTCCCCACGGGACGGAGACGGACGCGTCCCGCGAGGCGCTGGAGAGTCTCGGCTATGTCCGGTGAGCGTGTCGGCATCGCCCTGCGGCTCGCACTGCCGGTCGCGCTGCTCACCGGCGTGTTGCTCCGTGCCGAGTACCTGCGCGAGCTGATCGCCACCCCGTTCTGGGACAACTTCGTGCTCGACTCGGAGTGGTACGACCAGGCGGCGCACCACCTGCTGCAGGGCCGGACGCTCGCCGAGGGGGAGATCCTCTTCCGCGGTCCGCTGTACCCCTGGTTCCTGGCGACGATGTACCAGGTGTTCGGCGCGGGTCCGCTGGCTCCTCGTCTGGTGCAGGGGCTGCTCGGGCTGCTGCTCGCCGGCGTCTGCTGGAGAATCGCGCGGCGCACGCACGGCGAGGACGTCGCCGCGCTCACCGCCGGGCTCGCCGCCACGTTCGGCATGTTCATCTACTTCGAGGGCGAGATCCTCGGCACGACGCTGTGCACGGTGTTGATCGCCGCGGGAACGCTGCTCCTGCTGGAGGGCGATGCACGGGACAGCCTGCGGAGGCTGGCGGGCGCGGGGTTCGCGCTCGGGCTGGCGTGGACGGTGCACCCCCTGGCGCTGGTGCTCGCGCCGGCCGCGGTGCTGTGGGTGGCGCTGCGCGGGCGCCGCTTCCTGCCGACCGCGGCGGTCGTGACCGGACTGCTGCTTCCCGTGGGCCTCGTCACCGCCTACAACCTCGCCTCTTCGGACCAGGTCGTTCCGGTGGCCGCGCAGGGCGGCATCAACCTGTACATCGGCAACAACCCGCACGCCGACGGCAAGTCCGCGCTTGCACCGGGCTTCGCCGAGCCGGAACAGGTGCTGCACCAGGGCGACTACCGCGACAACGTCGCGGTCGCCGCGCGCACACTTGCGGAGCGCGACGCGGGCCGGACGCTTTCCGTCGCGGAGGTGGACCGCTACTGGTACGGGCAGGCCTTCCGCTGGATGCGGGACCATCCCAAGGACGCCATCATCCTCTTCGCCAGGAAGCTCGTCTTCTTCTGGAACGGTTTCGAGATCTCCAACACGCGGGACCTCGTCGATCAGGCCCGACGGTTCACGCCCATCCTGTCCGTGTTCCTGGTGCAGTACTCGTTCCTGCTGCCCTTCGCGCTGTTCGGCCTGCTGCGGGAGGGCGTCCGCGGTCGCGAGCGGGGGCTCCTCGCCTGGTTCCTCGTGTCCTGGACGATCGGCGTCTGCGCGTTCTTCGTGTCCAGCCGGTTCCGCATCCCGGCCGTGCCCTGGCTGCTCCCGTTCAGCGCGGCCGGAGTCATCGGCTTCCTGGAGGACGTGCGCCTCGCACGGACGGCGCGGCGGGGCTTCGGGCGAGCCGTGGCGCTGCTCGTGTTCCTCTTCGCGGCGACGAACGGCCTGCTCGTCAGCCGCGCGGGAATCGCCGACGTGACCGTGCAGCGGGACGCGCCCTTCCATCGCTTCAACCTGGCGGTGGTCTTCGAGCGCGAAGGCAACCTGGACCGGGCGATCTCCGAGTACCGGGCGGCCCAGGCGACCCGTCTGGCCGATCCGCGCGTGCACCTGAACCTGGGGAATCTGCTGGCGCGCACCGGCCGCGGAAGCGAAGCGCGCGAGGAGTACCACAAGGTGCTGCGCATCGATCCGACCTACGAGTCCGCGGTGCGTCACAACCTCGCGATCCTGGCCTCGCAGGAGGGCGACTGGGACGAGGCGATCCGCCAGTTCGAGGGAGCGCTCGCCGCGGATCCGGACTCGCCGGGCGCACTGCTCGGGCTGGCCACGGCGTACCTGTCCGCGGGACGACTGGACGAGTCGCTGGTCGCGCACCGCCGCGCGCTCGCGGACTCCGCGGGACCCGAGGGCGCGATCCGCAGGAGCCTGGCGGTCACCTACCTCGAGATGGGCCTGCTGGAAGACGCCGAGCGCGAAGCGCTGATCTCGCTCCAACTGGACCCCAAGGACGTGGTGGCGGTCCTCACGCTGGGGAAGATCTACACGCTGCGCGCGGCGCCGGAGGCCGCGGCGCTCATGTGGGAGAAGGCGCGGACCCTCGCGCCGGGCATGCCGCTCGTGGAGCGGACCATCGAAGACGCGCGCGGAGCGGCGCCGCCCTGAGCGTGGATAGCGGGTCACTGTGGAACGCGGAGGGCAGCGTGCGAGTCGAGGGCCCCGTCCTCGGGACGACGTGTCGCGAGGACTGTCCGAGCCCGGGCCAGGGCCCTCGGCTCGCACGCTACCCTCCGCTTCCCCGAGTGGCGCGACCACCGCCCGGGCGGCTTGCTTGACAGCCCTCGCGGGGCTCTCGTACCTTGCCGGCGTCCTGTGGCACGGTCCGGAGGTGGGCTTCCATCGGGCTCGAGAACCGGGACGAGGCCTGGATGGAAGAAGCCCTCCGTCTCGCCGCGGAAGCGGCCGAGGACGGGGAGGTGCCCGTCGGCGCGGTCGTCGTGATGGGAGACCGGGTCGTCGGGCGCGGCAGGAACCGCATGCTCGGGCGGAGCGATCCGCGGGCGCACGCCGAGATGGAAGCCATCGACGACGCGCGCGCGAAGGTCGAAGGCGGGCGACTCGACGGCGGCACGCTCGTCGTCACGTTGGAACCGTGCCCGCTGTGCGCAGGGGCCATCCTCCTCACGCGGCTCGCGAGGGTCGTGTTCGGTGCATGGGATCCGCGCATGGGCGCGGCCGGATCGCGCTTCGACATCCTGGGCGCGGGCGTGCTCGGCGACGTTCGCGTCCGGTCGGGAGTGCATTCCGAGCGGTGCTCTTCGCTCCTGTCGGGCTGGTTCCGCGGGATGCGCGAATGACTCGAGGAGAGGTGCCAGAGCGGTTGAATGGGGCGGTCTCGAAAACCGTTGATCCCGCAAGGGTTCCGTGGGTTCGAATCCCACCCTCTCCGCCATAAATTACTGAAAATTGCTTCGAATTCCAAACGGACCCCCAGCTCACCTCCAACCGGCAACTGTAGTTGTACTCGAC
>JBQTGV010000046.1:0-24407 GCA_052390515.1 Candidatus Eiseniibacteriota bacterium
CCAAGATGCCGCTGTCCCCGCGCGGGCTGTACGGGCTCTGGACCTGGAACGTGAAGGCGTCGGAGCCGGCCGGCGCGGTCAGCCCCGGAAGCACGACCAGATCGAACTGGCCGCCGAGGCCGGAGCGAAGGACGTCGCTCTGCCGCTCGTAGCCGCCGCCGATCAGGCGCGAGGGCGCCGCACCGCTCGTGAAGGTCCACCACAGCGTGTCGGCGTGCTCGTCGACGCAGTCGCCGGCGAAGAGCACGAAGTCCGCCTGCACGTCACGCTGCATCGCCGGGAACGGGACGGAGTGCACCTGGCCCTCCAGCTCCTGCCGGCCGTGGAAGAACTCCGGCACCGCCTGGGTCACGATGTGCCGGAACCCGCCCGCCTTCTTGTAGACCACGATCCCGCCGATGCCGTCCACGCGGCCGGGAGCCGTGACCGCCGGCCCCTCGACGTCGAACGCGTTTCGCCCCGCGGTCACGATGCCCGGACCGTTGCCGCCGAGCTTGAACACGAAGGCCCACATCTCGTCGTGGCTGGTGAGGAACTTGGTGAGCAGCCGGCCCTGGTGCGGCACGCCGTTGATCACCACGGTGTCGTCCACCGTCGAGGAGTGCGAGCGCACCGTCCAGTAGAAGGCGGCGTTGAGCACGTCGCTGTCCGCGGGGACGGGGACGTCGATCTCGAACGATGCTTCGGGCCCGGTCAGGCCGGCGCCCGCGTAGGCGACGCCCATTCCGACGGCGTCCGTGTACACCTGCAGATCGGAGGCGTCATCCCACTCGGTCGGCCGGTCCAGCGCCACCTGGGAGTCGATCGGGTCGGCCGGAACCAGCTCGGCGGAGTCGCCGGCGGTGTCCGCCGGGGTGGTCGGTTCGTCGCTGCAACCCGTGGCCAGCAGGAACACGAGTCCGGCAACGGCTGCGAGCTTTCCTGCGTTCATGGGGGGCACTCCTTCTCGATGATCGCGCTCGCGGCCGGCGCTAGAATGCGCCGGTGAAGCGAGCGACCTCCCCGCCTCCACGCATCGACGCGCGGCTCGTGGCCGCGGTTCGCGACGCTCTCGTCGGCTGGTACCGGTCGAACGCCCGCGACCTGCCCTGGCGAAGGGATCCTTCGCCCTACCGGGTCTGGGTGTCCGAGCTCATGCTCCAGCAGACGCGCGTGGAGACGGTCGTTCCCTACTTCGAGCGTTTCTTGGGGCGCTTCCCGGACTATCGGCGGCTGGCCGCCGCTTCCGAAGAGGAAGTCCTCGAGGCCTGGAGCGGCCTCGGCTACTACCGGCGGGCGCGCTCTCTTCGCGAGGGCGCCCGGGCCGTGCTGGAACGCCACGGTGGCGAGTTTCCCCCCGGCGAGCAGGAGGCGCTCGCCCTCCCCGGCGTCGGGCCGTACACCGCCGGCGCGGTGCGGTCCATCGCCCTGGGAATCCGCGCGCCGATCCTGGACGGCAACGTCACTCGGGTTCTCTCGCGTGTCTTCGGCATCGATGGTGACGTTTCACGCGCCCCGGTGCGGCGGCTCCTCTGGTCGCTCGCGGAGCGGGTCGTCGAACAGGGCGAGCCCGGCGAGGTGAACCAGGCGCAGATGGAGCTCGGCGCGCTGCTCTGCCGGCCGGCCGATCCACTCTGCGGCAGCTGCCCTCTGGGTGATCTTTGCGTCGCCCGACGCGACCGCCGCACCGGCGAGATCCCGCGCCTCCCGGCGAAGCGCGGCACGGTGGAGATCTCGCGCTGCGTGCTGCTCGTGCGGCGGAAGGGCGAAGTCCTGCTGCGCCGGCGCCGCGAGAGCGAGCTCTCACCCGGGCTGTGGGATCTCCCGGGCGCCTTTACCGGGGACGAGCGGCGGGCTGCGGCCACGGACGGGGATGCCGCGCGGCTCGTGCCGTTCCGCCTGGAGTTCGGGGATCCGCTCGGTGCGGTGCGGCATGCGGTCACGCATCGCCGCATCACGCTGCACGTGCGCGAGGCGCGACCGGCGCGCGGGACCCGCAGCAGCGCCCCCGCCGGGCCGGACGGCGCGGAGCTCACCTGGTGCACGCCGGAAGCGGCGCTCGCGAAGGCGCTGCCTTCGCCCGCGCGGCGGATCCTGGCGCGCTTCGCCGCGCCGGCTTGACACTCGCTTCGCGCGGCCGGTATCTTGCGGCCGGCGAAGTTCCCCCATCTCTCGATTTTCCAAGGCCTTCGCGAGTTCCTGTCGCGGAACGGAGCAGAACCATGACGACCACCGCGGCGCCGGGGGGGACCGCAGCGGGACTCGGCTTCCGGCTCACGCCGGAGCAGGAAGAGATCCGCAAGCTGGCCCGCGAGTTCTCGGACACGGAGATCACGCAGCAGGCCGCCGAGCACCACGACCGCGAGGGCTGCTTCCCGCACGAGATCGCCGAGAAGGCGCGGGAGATCGGCCTGATGAACTGCATCATCCCGGAGGAGTACGGCGGCATCAGCCTGGGCGCGCTCGAGGAGTGTCTGATCGCCGAGGAGCTGGCCCACGGCTGCATGGGCATCTCGCTCTCCATCATGGCGAACAACCTGGCCATCGTTCCCACGAAGCTCGCCGGTACCGAGGAGCAGAAGAAGAAGTACCTCGGGCGCATGCAGGAGAAGGGGCAGTTCTGCGCTTACGGGCTCTCCGAGCCGGAGGCGGGATCGGATCCCGCGTCCCTCAAGACGACCGCGGTCAAGAAGGGCGACAAGTACGTGCTGAACGGCGTGAAGCGCTGGATCACCGGCGCGGGAGTCGCCGACTGGTTCGTGATCTTCGCCACCACCGACGCTGCGGCGAAGCACCGCGGCATCAGCGCGTTCCTGGTCGAGAAGGACTCTCCCGGAGTCTCGCTCGGCAAGAAGGAAGACATGATGGGGCAGCGCGCGTCCTACACCTGCGACATCAACATGGACGACGCGGAGATCCCGGCGGCGAACTTGCTGGGCGGCGAGGGCAAGGGATTCTACCTGGCCATGCAGACCTTCCAGCACACCCGCCCGGCCATCGCCGCGGGTGCCGTGGGCGTGTCCCAGGCAGCGTTGGACCACGCGTTGCGCTACGCACTGGAGCGCAAGACCTTCGGCACGTTCATCGCCAACCATCAGGGCGTGCAGTTCCTGCTCGCGGATATGGCCAGGGACATCGAGGCCGGACGGCTGCTCACCTGGCAGGCCGCCTGGATGGTCGACCACGGGTTGCCCAACAACAAGGAAGTGGCCATCGCCAAGCTGTTCACGTCGGACAACGCGATGCGCATCACGACCGACGCGGTGCAGATCTTCGGCGGCTACGGCTACTCGCGCGAGTACCCGGTGGAGAAGCTCATGCGCGACGTGAAGGTCACGCAGATCTACGAGGGAACGAGCCAGGTGCAGCGCATCGTCATCGGCCGGACGATCATCCGGGAGATGGCCGAGAAGATGGGCGTGGATCCCAAGGAGCTGCGGTGACCATGGCGGCGTCCGTGGCCGCCGGGGTCGCCTCAAGCCCTGCTCCCGGCTCGTCGATCTCTCGGCCAGCCATGAGACTCGTCGCCTGCCCGAGCTGCCGCGCGCACTTCGACGTGACGGCGCACGCCGGCCAGACCTTCGCCTGCTCGTGCGGGGCCACGGTCTCGGCGGGCGCGCTCCGCGCGGTCGACGCTCCGGTGCGGCGCTGCGGCTCGTGCGGCGCGCTCCTGCCCGAGAACGCCGACGCCTGCGCGTACTGCCGGGCCCGCGTGACCCGCGAGGGCGAGCTCAGCCTGATCTGCCCGGAGTGCTACGCACGCAACTCCCGCGAGTCGCGCTTCTGCACCGCGTGCGGCGTCGAGTTCCGCCCTCAGCCGCTCCCGGAGCCGGCGAAGGAGCTCGGCTGCGTGCGCTGCGGGACGCCGATGCTGCCGCGCCAGATCGCCGGCGTGCTCGTGCGCGAGTGCTCGGACTGCCACGGCCTGTGGATCCCCGGGGATCGCTTCGATCGGCTCGTTGAGCGCGCGGTCGAGTCCTGGGAGAAGGCCCCGGAGTCCCTGGAGGTGCGCGCGCCCCGGCGGACCGGCGGAAACCCCGCGACGGAGCGGATCCGGTACCGAAAGTGCCCTGAGTGCACCCAGACGATGGACCGGCGCAACTGGCGCCGCACGTCGGGAGTGATCATCGACCGCTGCCACGAACACGGGACGTGGCTGGACGCGGACGAGCTGGAGCGCATCGCCGGCTTCATCAAGAGCGGAGGACTGGAGAGGGCGAAGGCCGCGGAGGAGACCACCATGAAGGTACCGCCTCCGCCGCGAGACGAGCTCGCCGCCTCTCCGCTGCCGCGATCCTTCGTCGAGCACCGGCCCGTCGGGCACCGCCAGGCGATGATCGTCGACTCCGTGGCCGCGCTGCTCTCGCGGCTGATCGATCGCCTGCGTTGACGGATGGGTCCGCGCTCCGGTAGCGTGGACGGGCCATGGCGAAACGCGCGAACCAGCACGACGGAAGGCCCGCCGAGCAGATTCGGGAGCACTACGAGGTCGAGAAGGAGCTCGCGTCGAGGCTCCGCTCGGCGGACCGCGCAGCGCGCCGCTCCGGGCTCTACACCGAGCTCTACGAGGAGCTCTACCGGCGCGTGCCGCACCACATGAAGCTCACCGAGAAGGTGACCCCGGAGGAGCAGCAGGACCGCGTCGAGCGTCAACTGCGCTGGATCCGCGCGTTCCTCGACCCGCGGAAGACGTTCCTGGAAGTGGGCGCCGGCGACTGCCACGTGACGCTCGCGGTCGCTCCGCTCGTGGCGAAGTCCATCGCGGTCGAAGTGTCGCACACGATCGCGGCGAACGCCGACACGCCGGCCAATTTCGAGCTGTTGATTTCCGACGGCGTCTCCATCCCGGTTCCCCCGGGGAGCGTCGACGTCGTGTACAGCCAGCAGTTGATGGAGCACCTGCACCCCGACGATGCGCTGGAACAGCTCCGCAGCATCTTCGCCGCGCTCCGGCCTGGCGGGGTGTATCTCTGCGCGACGCCGAACGCCCTCACCGGGCCCCACGACATCTCCCGTCACTTCGACGATCGGCCGACGGGATTCCACATGAAGGAGTACCGCATCGGCGAGCTGGTGCGCCTGTTCCGCGGCGCCGGGTTCCGCCGGACCCGGCTCATCGTCAACACGAGCGTGAACCCGAAGCTGATCCCAGCGTGGCCGGCGGAGCTGGTCGAGGCGGCGCTCGGGCCGATACCGCGGCCGCTGCGCCTGGCCGTCGCGCCGCACGTGCAGCCGCGCGTGCTGTACACGTTCCGCCTCGCGGCGACGAAGTAACCCTGACGAAGTAATCCTGAAGGATCCGGCGCGTTCAGCTACCGGACCTTTCGCCCCCGATCACGCCCCTCGTCGTCTCCGCCCCGGCGTTGCGCAGCGCCCGTGTGTTTCGCGCCAGCAGCTCCCGTGCCGTGGCATGGATGCGGTCCGGAGCGACCTCCCGCCAGCGGCCCTCTACGGCCACGAAGTCCTCGCCGAAGAGCTCGCGGGAGAGATGGCGGACGACCGCCTCGTTCGCGAAGGAGTGGGGCGCCGCCGGGTTCCGCTCCGCGCGGCTCGCGAAGCTCGCCAGGATCTCGGGCAGCGTCTCCACGGCGAAGGCGCACTCGGTGAGCTTCGCCCGGTACTCCAGCTCGATCTGGTCCAGCGCGGGGAAGAGCTCGTAATCCGCGAAGTGCCGGGTCTCGTGCTGAAGATAACTGACCCGGAAGTTCTCCGATTCCAGGTCGTAGTCGTCGACGAGACAGAACAGGGCTTCGCTCTTCGCCCAGCCGCCGTTCGATGCGCGACCGATCGTGGCGAATTCCGACCAGCCCCTCACCAGAAAGTCGCCGACGCCCACGACGGTGACGGTCCGCCGTCCGTCGGTGAGTTCGACGTCGTAGCGGGTCGTGTCCTGGCGGCTCCACAGCATCAGGTCGAAGTGCGGGCGGGTCATCCCCCCGAGGTGATGCAGGCCGGCCCGCGCGATCCCGTCGCCCATGCGCTCGAGAGCTTCGTCGCCGCCCACGTCGGAGGCGATGCCGTGCCGCGCGAGCAGCTCGCTGATTCGTCCGGTGAGGAAGGCCTCGGCATCGCCCTCGCCGATCTCGCCGAGGAGTGCGCGCCGCCAGTAGTCGCGGTAGGTGTGCACCAGCTCGCCGACGAAGGGATCGTCAGGCACGGCGAGATCCTCTTCCGCCTGCACGAAGCGGCGCCGGAACTCCTCGAAGCAGCGCGTCTCCGCGGGCGAAAGACTGTCGGCTTGCTCGAAATGGGCTGCCGCCCCGCTCAGATCTCCTTGAAGCGCCATCGAGACGTACCCGGAGACGAGGTCGGCGCGGGCCGGCGCCGCCGCCGCCGCGAGCAGCGTCGTGAGGCCGACGAGCCGCGTGCGGAGCGACATCGTCAGAAGAGCTCCACGCTCAGGCGGCCGCGAAACTCGCGGGTGAGCTCGTGCTCGTCGCCCAGCAGCGCGAAGACGGCGAGCATGGCCTTGCGGCCTCCGTCGTCCTCCAGCCGGCGGTCGCGGCGGGTCACTTCCAGGAACTCGGCCAGCGCGCCCTCGAAATCCCCGCCGACCGCGAGCGCGCAACCGAAGTCGTAGCGCGCGGCGGCGTCGTCCGGGTTCGCCGCGGCGCGCTCCCGCAGGGCCTCCGAGCCGCCCCTCGCCGCTACCCGCTCCACCCACTCCGACAGCAGCAGGAGACCGCCGGCCTGCGCGTGCAACCCCGACTCTTCGGGAACGTGCTCGAGGTCTCGGCGGGCCGCCGCGAAGTCGCCGTCGGCCAGCGCGAAACGCGCGCGCCCGAGAAGGGCCGCCGCGTGCCGCGGGTCCTCCGCGAGGACCTGGCTCCAGAGCTCCCGCTCCCGCTCGTGCTCGCCGAGCTTGGCCGCCGCGGCCGCGTCCCGGGCGAGCAGCTCGGCCTTCGAGGGCATGATGCGCTGGAGGAACGCCTCGACCGCGTTGCGGGGAAGCGCGCCCGTGAACTCGTCGCGGACGACACCGTCGACGAACGCCTTCACGGCGGGGATCCCACGGATCCCGTACGCCTCGGAGAGGGCCGGGTTCTCGTCGGTGTTGAGCTTCGCCAGGATCCAGCGCCCCTGCGCCTCGCCCGCGAGGCTCTCGAGGATCGGCCCGAGGGAACGGCAAGGCCCGCACCACGGGGCCCAGAAGTCCACGAGAACGGGCACCTCGCGGGAGCGCTCGATGACCTCGCGCTCGAAGGACGCTTCGCCGACCTCGATGTACGTTCGACGCATCGGGACACCCGGGCGTGATCCGCCCCGACAATAGGGTCGGCGCCGAAGGCGGTCAACGGAGAGACCCCGAAGGCGGCCCAGGGGCGTATATTCACGGAATCGCTGGAGGGGGCCGCATGAGCGCCAGACGGGTCGTCGTCCATCTGCACGCGCAGGCCGCGGACCTGGCGGGCGCGCGGGAGGTCGTGCTGGGGCTCGACGGCGAGGCGACTTCGGCGGACCTCAAGAGGGCGCTCGGCACGGCGCATCCGGGCCTCGAGGGGCTTCTGGGCAGCGGGGCGGTAGCGACCGAGCGGGAGTACCTGGCCGACGCCGCGCCGCTCGGCCCGGGCGACCGCTTTCACTTCGTGCCGCCCGTGAGTGGAGGTTGAGCGGGACATGACCGAGCGCCTGCTGACCCGCGTCACCCGCGAGCCGCTCGAGGAGGACGAGCTCCGGCGCTTCGTCCGCACGCCGGCTTCCGGCGCGGTGGTGTCCTTCGCCGGAGTGGTCAGGAACCACCACGAGGGGCGGGAGGTGACCCGCATTGAGTATGCTGCGGTCATCCCCCTGGCGGAGGCGAAGTTGCGGGATCTGGCTCAGGAAGCGCTGGAGGATGCCGGCGTCCACCGTGTGGCGGCCGTGCACCGCCTCGGGACGCTCCAGGTCGGCGAGGCCAGTGTGCTGGTCGCCGCCTCGGCCGCTCACCGCGACGTCGCCTTCCGGGCCGCCCGCCGGCTGATCGACCGGATCAAGGAGGTGCTCCCCGTGTGGAAGAAGGAGCATTTCGCCGACGGAACGGCGGCGTGGGCGAAGGGCTTCGCCGTCCCGGAGGGGGATCGTGCTTCGCTCCCGCGTGAAGTCGGGGAGGCCCGGCCGTGCTGATCGACTCCTTCGGACGGGGCATCGTCAACCTGCGCGTCTCCGTCACCGATCGCTGCAACCTGCGGTGCTTCTACTGCATTCCCGAAGAGAAGGTGGAGTGGCAGCCCCGCGCCGAGATCCTCACCTTCGAGGAGATCGCGCGGTTCGTCCGGGTCGTCGCCGGGCTCGGCATCCAGAAGCTGCGCCTGACCGGCGGAGAGCCGCTGGTCCGCAAGGACCTTCCGCGGCTCGTGGCCGCGCTCGTCGCCGTCCCGGGGATCGTCGACGTGGGCATGACCACGAACGGCGTCGGGCTCGCGCGGCTGGCCGGGCCGCTGCGGCAGGCCGGGCTGCGCCGCCTCAACGTGAGCCTGGACACCATCGACCGCGAGCTCTTCGAGAAGCTCACCCGCCGCGACGCGCTCTCCGCCGTGCTCGCGGGACTGGAGGCCGCCTCGTCCGCGGGCTTCGCGCCGATCAAGATCAACGCGGTCATCGAGCGGGACAGGAACCTGCACGAGGTCATGCCGCTGGCGAAGCTCGCGCGTGAACGCGGCTTCGTGCTGCGCTTCATCGAGTACATGCCGATCGGGGCGGGGGACGCGTGGTCGCTGCGCGCGGTCGTTTCCAACGCCGAAATCCTGGAGATGCTGCGCGGGCTCGGGGAGCTCGAGCCGCTGGCCGAGCCCGATGGGACAGGTCCGGCCGCACGCTGGCGCTGGCGCGACGGGAAGGGCGAGATCGGCCTCATCGGCAGCGTGACCGAGCCCTTCTGCGACCACTGCAACCGCATCCGCATCACCGCCGACGGCAAGCTGCGCACCTGCCTCTTCTCCGTAGTGGAGCACGACGTGCGCGCGCTGTTGCGCGGGGGCGGTACCGACGCGGAGATCGCCGACCTGGTCGTCAGGGCGGTGGCGAAGAAGGAGCCGGGCCACAAGATCGGCCGGCCGGACTTCATCAAGCCCATCCGCACCATGTCGGCGATCGGCGGCTGACCGGGCAGGTCGGCCGGTGCGGAACCGGCCTCACCAGGTCCGCGACTTGCGGTTCCTCACGTAATCCACGAACAGGAAGCGGCCGAGCTCATCGAGCCCGGTGTAGTAGGCGCGGCCGCGGTTGATCTCGGTGAGCCGCTGCACGAAGCTCACCAGGTGGAGATCACGCGCCACCATGAACGTGGTGATGGGGATCCCGCGCCGGCGGCAGATGGTCGCCTCGTCGAGCGTCTTCGCCACGATCTTCTCGTCCAGCCCGAAGGAGTTCTTGTAGAGGCGTCCCTCCTCGTGGATGGCGCTGGGCTTGCCGTCGGTGACGAGGAAGATCTGGCGGTTGGGCTGTCTCCTTCGCGCCAGCATCCGCTGGGCGAGGCGCAGCGCCGCCTTGGTGTTGGTGTGGTACGGGCCGACGGTCACGTAGGGGATGCGGTCGGGGGGAATCTCCACCGCGTCGTCGCCGAAGACCGCGACCTCGAGGCTGTCCTTCGGATAGCGCGTGCGGATCAGCTCGAGCAGCCCGAGCGCCACCTCCTTCGCGGGGGTGATGCGGTCCTCGCCGTAGAGGATCATGCTGTGGCTGATGTCCAGGAGCAGCACGGTCGCGCAGCCGGTGAGATGCTCCTTCTCGTGCACGACCATGTCGTCCTCGGAGAGCGCGAACTCGTCGAGGCCGACGCGGCGGAAGGCGTTCTCCAGTGTCGGGTTCACGGCGATGTCGAACGGCGCGTCGCCGAAGCGCCATTCACGGGTCTCGGCGAGGTTCTCTCCGACACCTCCCTCCGTAGGCGTGCGGTGATCCCCGGCGCCGCCGGCCTTCATCCGCGAGAAGATGCGGTCCAGCGCGTCCCGGCGGATGCCGCGCTCACCGCGCCGCGTGAGCGCGAGGCGCCCGCGATCATCCTCGGCGACGGCGCCCTCGCGGAGGAGGCGCTCCCGGAAGTCCCGGGCGGTCGTACCCTCGTCGAAGAAACCGTAGCGTCCGTTCAGCTCTTCCATGCGGCGAAGCGCCGCTTCGACGTCGCCGTCCGTGGCGATCAGCAGCCAGTTGAAGATCCGCTCCAGGTCGCGGAGCGTGGTGAGCTCCCGCGTCATCCACTCCTGCCACTCGGAGTAGCGGACCCTCACTCGATGCTCTCCATCTGGCGGAACATGGCGCCGATCATGTCGCGGTAGCCGACGCCGTGGTCCGCATCCTCCTTGGCCAGCATCGAGCACTGGTGCAGCCCGTCGAGGACCAGCTCCATGTGCAGCGCGAGCTCGCCCGGAGAATCGGGGTGGGCGACGGCGCGTACACACTCCTCCAGCCCGGCGACCCTGCGCAGCGCCGCGAGGTGCTCGTCGAACGGCGTCTCGTCGGAGAGCGCCAGTGTGTTTCCGGAGGCGAACCACTGCACGACGGACGTGTAGGCCTTCGCCTCGGGCGGTGCAGGCGCGGCGGACGGCCGCGGCCCCTCGTCCTCTCCGGCGGACCGCCGCCGCCCCTTGGGATGCACGGCCGGATAGAGCGACAGGAATACGTCCCGCACGGCCTTGCCCAGGATGTGCCGGGCGACGGTCTCGGCGCCCTCCTGTTCGCCCTCGTGCACCAGCTCGATCTTCCCGGTGACGGCGGTGAGTGCGGCGCGAAGGTCCACGAGGCGCGGCCAGACCTCCGCTTCACCGGTGACGAGCCCGCGCCGCTCGAGATTGGATACGAGATTCTCCAGGAACGTGATCGTGAGGCGAACGCTCACGCCGGAGTTCTGGTCGACGAATTCGGAGTGGCGCGCTTGCGTAGCGGCCTCCTCGATGAGATGCCGCACGAGGTCGGGGACGACCACGCGGACGTCCGAGTCGCGCTCGGCCCACGCCTCTTGCGCGGTGATGCGCACCGCGTCCTCCCGCGTCCTCGGATAGTGCGTGATGATCTGCGAGCCGATCCGATCCTTGAGCGGCGTGATGATGTTGCCGCGATGCGTGTAGTCCTCCGGGTTCGCGGTGTACACGAGGAGGAGGTCGAGCGGGAGGCGGACCGGGAAGCCCCGGATCTGAATGTCCTTCTCCTGCATGAGATTGAGCAGTCCGACCTGGATGCGCGGCTGCAGGTCGGGCAGTTCGTTGATGGCGAAGACGCCGCGGTTCGTGCGCGGGATGATCCCGAAATGGATGATCTCCGGATCCGCGTAGGTGCGGCGCTCCGCGGCAGCCTTGATCGGATCGATGTCGCCGATCAGGTCGGCCATGGTCACGTCCGGCGTGGCCAGCTTCTCGCCGAAGCGCTGTTCGCGCGCAAGCCACGCGACGGGCGTCTCGTCGCCCGCCTCGGCCACGATGCGCCGGGCGCGGGCGCTCACCGCCCGGAGCGGATCGTCGTTCAGGTCCCCGCCCTGGACCACGGGGACGAGCTCGTCCAGGAACGCGGGCAGGCGGCGCAGGATCCGCGACTTCGCCTGACCGCGGAGCCCGAGCAGGATGAAGTCGTGCCGCGAGAGCAGCGCGTTCACGATCTGCGGCACGACGGTGCGGTCGTAGCCGACGATCCCGGGGAAGAGATCGCCGCCGCGGCGAAGCGCGCTGAGCAGGTTCGCCCGGATCTCTTCCTTTACGGTTCGCGAGCGGTATCCGCTCTCCTTCAGCTGACCGAGTGTGGCGGGACGGCTCACGAAGTTTCTCCCGAGACGATGATGCAGGGAACTCCCGAGGCTCTGGGAAGTTTCGGGAGCATAGCCTCCGCCGCGCTCCAGGGCCATGCTCGAAGGATTCGGCCGGGGGCCGCTTTGACAGCCCGCCCGGGTTTTCATAGCTTCGGTCCGGGTCCTGAACCGACGGGAGCGTCCTCTTGCGACTGATTCCGCTTCGTACCGCCTTCGCCCTCGTGTTCGTGCCCGCGTTCCTCTTCGCGCCGGGCGCGGGCGCTCTTCCTCCCGGCAGCACTCCCCGGGAGCTCGAGATGGGAGCGGACGCCAGCCGCGACATCGCCAAGTCGGTCCGGTTCGTGGAGGACGAGGAGAAGCTGGCGAAGCTCGCCGCCATGCTGCGGGAGATCGCCGCCGCGACGGAGCGGCCCGACATCGAGTACCGCCCGCACATCATCCTATCGCCGCTGGTCAACGCGTTCGTGATTCCGGGCGGATATGTCTACGTGACCACGGCCCTGCTCGACGACGTGGAGTCGGACGACGAGCTCGCCGGCGTCCTGGCCCACGAGATCGCGCACAACGTGCAGCAGCACGCGATTCGCAGGATAAGGGAAGCTCCGAAGGGGCTCGGCCTCCTGCAGCTCGCCTCCATCGCGGCGTTGATCCTGGGCAAGTCTCCGGAGGCGGCGGTGCTCGCGGGAACCGCGGCGAACACGGTGACTGCGGCGGTCCTCAACGGCCACACCATCGAGATGGAGAAGGAGGCGGACTCCGAGGGGATCCGTTACCTCGCCCGGACGCAGTACAACCCGACCGGGTTCCTCACGTTCCTCGAGAAGCTCGCGGCGTCGTCCGGCAAGTTCATCGAGGAGGAGCTCGGCATCTACCGCACGCACCCGTTCACGCGGGAGCGCGTGCAGAGCGCGGAGGACCGCCTGCGCGACCTCGGCGTCCCGGTCCTGCGGCGCCTGGTCACGGCCGCTTCCGTTCCGCGAGCGCGCCCGCTCGTCGTCGACGGCGAGACGGTGACCGAGATCGCCTACGGCGAAGAGCGTCTCCTGCTGCTCGCCGGGCACGACGAGCAGCGGTCGGCCGAGGCCATCGAGACGATCACCTGGGCCCTGGATCACGAGCTGGAGTCGACCCAGATGAAGGTGATCCCGGACCTTCGCGGCGTCGTGTTCGCGCCGGGGGACGGGCCGACGCTCTTCCTAGGGACGGAGGACGGGCGCGTGAACGGCGCGGGCGAGGCGGTCCTGGCCGGCGGTCTTCGCGAGCGGCTCGCCGCCCTCGTCGCCGGCGAACGCGCTCGCATCCGGGCGAACGCGCAGATGCACTAGGGTCGCGGCCGTCGATCGGAGGACCCCTTGGATCTCGAGCTGAACGGGAGGCGTGCGCTCGTCGCCGGAGCGAGCGCGGGAATCGGCTTCGCAGTGGCGCGGGCGCTGGCGGCGGAGGGCGCGCGAGTGGCCCTCGTCTCGCGGGACCCGGCACGCATCGGGGCGGCGGCCGAGCGAATCCGCCGCGAGACCGGCGGCGAGGCGCTCCCGCTCACTGCGGATCTGACCGAGGCCGGCGCTCCGGAGCGGGTCGTGACGGAGGCGGCCCGGGGCCTCGGCGGACTCGAGATCCTGGTCACGAACGCCGGCGGTCCGCGCCCCGGGAACTTCGGCGACGTCGCCGCGGAGGACTTCGCCAGGGCCTTCGAGCTGACCTTTCGTTCGGCGGAGCGGCTGATCCGCGCCGCTCTCCCGCACGTCGGCGCCGCGGGTTGGGGCAGGATCGTGTGCCTCACGTCCATCACCGCGAAGGAGCCGCACGACGGCCTGGTGCTGTCCAACTGCCTGCGGCCGGCGGTCCACGGACTGGCCAAGAGCCTTTCCCGCAGCGCCGGTCCCGGAATCACCGTGAATTGCGTGTGCCCCGGGTTCACGGATACGGAGCGCCTCCGTGACCTGGCGGCGGCGCGCGCGTCGAGCACGGCCGCCTCACCGGACTCGGTCTACGCGGCCTGGCGCGCGAGGATCCCGCGCGGGGAGCTGGGCCGCCCGGAGGAGGTCGCGGCGGCGGTGGCCTTCCTGTGCTCCGGACCGGCCTCGTTCATCAACGGGGCGACCCTGGCGGTCGACGGAGGCGAATCGCGCCCGCTGCTTTGACCCCTGTCGCCGGCGGCTGCTATCATCCGAGCGACATCGCCCGACCGGGACTTCCCCCCACGCCTGCCGGCACCCACGAGAGGTGAACATGCTGCTCCGCGTTTCCGCGTTGCGGTCGATCGCGCTCGTCTCGCTGCTGCTCACCCCGGCCACGCCCTTCCGGGCGAGCGCCTCCCTGCCGGTCGCCGCCGCGCCCGACGCTGCCGCACCCGCGGCCCAGCGTCCCGGCCCCCAGCTTCGCCACCTGGGCAACCGCGTCGAGCGTACCGTCCCAAAGGTCACGCCGACGGAGATCCGCCTGGCCAACGGCATCGTGTTCGACACCCGCACCGGCGAACCGCAGGTTCCCGCCCGGCTCCGAGCGGCCACCACGGTGGCGCCGGAGGACAGACTCTCCCTCGTCGTGCAGGTCGAGTCGCCGATCGAGTCCGGCTGGGCGGCCCTGCTCGAGGCCGCCGGCGCGCGCGTGGAGTCGTTCCTGCCCAACTCCGCGTTCCTGGTGCGCGTCGACGCGCGGGACCGGGCGAAGATCGACGCGCTGTCCTTCGTGGAGTGGACCGGCGCATACCACCCGGCCTACCGCATCTCCGGTCAGACGGACATGACGCTCCGCTCGGGCCGGGCCGAATACACCGTACTGCTGTTCGACGACGGTGACGCGCGCGCGGTCTCCGACCACGTCTCCTTCCTGGGAGGGCGGATCGAGGACGCGTCCGACAACGGCATCAACAAGATCCTGCGGCTCGAGCTCGATCGATCCCGCATGGAGGAGCTGGCTTCCCATCCGGACGTGCAGTGGATCGAGCCGCGGGCACACTTCGAGATCAGCAACTCCAGCGCCCAGTGGGTCGACCAGACGAACGTGCTCAACGACCGAAAGGTCTGGACCAACGGCATCACCGGTGTCGGCCAGGTCGTCATGGTCGGCGACAGCGGGATCCGCACGACGCATCAGCAGTTCGTCGACGCGCTCGTGCCCATCACGACCTACGGGGACTACCCGACGCACCGGAAAATCATCGCCTACCAGCGCGGCGCGCAGCACAACAACGTGGCCTTTGCCGATCTCCTGTCCGGCCACGGCTCGCACACTGACGGCACGATCGCCGGAAACGACGATGGCATCGGGGCGAGCGCGAACGACGGACTGGCCAAGGGCGCCAAGATCTACTTCCTGGACTGCGGGGGGACACCGTCCTCCACCATCTACACTCCCGGTGACCTGAACGAGTACTACGCGGCGGGCTACATCGGGAACGCGGGAGGAGCGGCGCGGGTCAGCTCGAACAGCTGGGGCGACGGGACCGCCGCGGGCGCCTACACCACGAACTCGATGACCACCGACCAGTTCGCGTGGGAGCACAAGGACTTCCTCATCTGCTTCTCCAACGGGAACGCCGGGAGCGCCGGATCCGTGGGGGCACCGGCCACCGCGAAGAACATCCTGTCTTCGGGCGGCACGCTGAACGGAACGAGCGCGACCTCGATCTACAGTTCTACGAGTCGAGGACCGACCGACGACGGGCGATACAAGCCCACGGTGTGCAGCCCGGCGAGCAGCCTGACCTCCGCGTCCGGCTCGTCCGACACCGGCTACGCGGGGCTCTCAGGCACGTCCATGTCCTGCCCGAACCTGGCCGGCTCGGCCACCCTGGTGCGGGATTACTTCATGCGCGGCTACTACCCGACGGGCGCGGCGGTCGCTGCCAACGAGTTCACGCCGAGCGCCGCGCTGCTCCGCGCGATGATGGTCAACTCCGGCGTCGACGACTTCGTCTCGTTCACGTTCCCGGATCACAACATCGGCTGGGGGCGGATCCTGCTGGACAACGTGCTGTTCTTCCCCGGCGACACGCGCCGCACCGTGGTGCTGGACGAGCCCGACGGCGTCGTCACCGGCGAAGTCCGCGAGTACGAGATCTACGTGGACGGCGCGGCGCAGGACCTCAAGGTGACGCTGGTCTGGACGGACGCGCCGAGCACGCCGACCGCCGGAGCCAACCTGGTGAACGACCTGGACCTGGTGGTGAAGGAAGGGGCGACCACGTATCTCGGCAACGTCTGGTCGTCGGGTCAGTCCCAGACGGGCGGATCGGCCGACGGGATCAACGTCGAGGAGAACGTGCGGCGCACGACGCCCGTGGTCGGGAACTACACGATCGAAGTGCACGGGGCGAACGTGCCCATGGGCGCGCAGCCGTACGCGCTCGTCGTCTCGGGTAGCCTGGGCGGGGCGGCGGGCGTGCTGACGCTCGATGCCGGAGCCTACGAGCCGCTCGGCACGCTCGACATCCGCGTGGAGGACACCGACGCGGGTGGAAGCGTCACCGTGTCCGTCTCGTCGGGTACGGAGAGCTCGCCGGAGAGCTTCGTCATGGCCGGGGCGAACGGCGTCTACACGGGGAGCTTCCCGCTCACGCTCGACGCCGCATCCAACGGGGACGCGCAGCTCTCGGTCTCCCACGGGGACCAGGTCACCGTCACCTACTCGGACGCCAGTCCCGCGCACGTCGCGACGACCACCGCCGTCGTCGACACGCACGAGCCGGTGATCACGAACGTGGCGGCCGATCCCGCCGGCGTGACCGCCGTCGTCACCTGGGACACGGACGTGCACGCGAACTCCCGGATCGAGTACGGCACGACGACCGCGCTGGGGTCGCTCTCGACGCTCGACGAGGCGCACGTCACGCAGCACAGCCACGAGCTGCAGGGGCTCGTCGAGGAGACGACGTACAACTTCGACGTCCTTTCGGAGGATCCCGCGGGCAACCTCGTCCGCGACGACTTCGGCGGCCAGCACTACCGCTTCACCACCGGCAGGCGCGCGGACGTGCTCTTCGTGAACGCGGACCCCAACACGACGGAGGAGGAGGAGAAGTACTACGACGCCTTCGACGCCACCGGCTGGACCTACAACCTATGGGAGAAGCCGCAGGCGGACACGCCCGAGGTCGGGGACCTGACCAGCGGCATGCGCTCGTACAAGGCGGTGTGGTGGCAGGTCGGCTGGGAGCAGTACCCGCAGTTCCTCGGACCGGCGCGGGACTCGCTCACCGCGTACCACGACGGCGGCGGCCGGCTCGTCATCGTCAGCCAGGACCTGGCCTGGGCGTTCTCCGACAACACCTCGGGCTTCTGGAGCCCCGTCAAGAAGACCTGGTACGAGACCATCACGCACTCCCTGTGGCAGGCCGACCCGACGCCGTGGACCTCGCTGGTGGGGATCGGCGCCGACCCGATCAGCGGCTCGTACACCGGCGGCATCCCCTACACCGCGCATCGCTCGGGCGCAGACGGGGACGAGGTCGACCTGATCAACGGCACCGGCACGGCGAGCTACGTGTGGCGCAACAACGACGTTTCCGCGGATGACGTCGCCGTGAAGTGGGTCAACGGCGTGCCCAACGGCACGGCGGGGACCGGCGTGTGGGGCGGGACTCCGACGCGCGTCGTCTCGATGTTCTTCGAGTGGATCGGCGTGAACAAGGCCGTGTCGAACGATCCGGTCCGCGCGGACATCCTGAACAAGACGCTGATCTGGCTCATCGGTGGCGATCACCCCGATGCCGTAGTCACCACGCCGAACGGTGGCGAGGTGTTCACCACCAGCCCGGTCTCGGTCTCCTGGACGCAGTCGACGGACACGGCGAACGGCCGCGATCCGGCGTCGACGCGGCTCGAGTACTCCGACGACGGCGGGATGTCCTGGACGCTCGTCACCGCGGCGCCGGGCTCTTCACCCTACTCGTGGGACGTGAGCGCGTTGTCCAGCGGGACGGCCTACCGCGTGCGCGCCGTCGTGGTGGACGACGGCACGCCGGAGCTCAGCGGGACGGACGCGTCCAACTCGAACTTCACACTGGCGATCCCGGGCAACGAGAATCGTGGGCCGGTCGTGATCGCCGGATCGCCAGTGGTGTCCCCGGATCCGCCGGTGAAGCCGAACCCGGCGACGCTCACCGCGACGATCACCGACGCTCTCACCGGCGGCAGCGACATCGCCGCTGCGGAATGGAGCAGCGGCGGCTCTCCCGCTCCGGCCGGAACCGGCAGCCCGATGACCGGGACGTTCAACGCGGTCGAGGTTGCGGTGAGCGCCGCGCTGTCCACGACGAGTCTCCCCTCCGGCGCCACCTTCATCTGGGTGCGCGGTCAGGACGCGGCCGGTAACTGGGGCGGAGCCGCGCAGCTCGCCGTCCAGGTCAACGGAGGCGCGGTCGACGCGGTGCTGGTCGATCTGCCGCCGGACCGCTTCGCGCTGGCGCAGAGCTTCCCGAATCCTTTCGCCGATGCCGCTCGCATCGCGTTCGCGCTGCCCAAGGCGTCGCCTGTCGACCTCGCCGTGTACGACGTGAGCGGTCGCCTCGTGCGCACTCTGCTCGAGGGACCGATGGCTGCGGGCCGGCACGTGGCGGACTGGGACGGCAGGGACGCGGAAGGGCGGAAAGTCTCGTCCGGCGTGTACTTCTATCGCATCGTCGCCGGCGCGGACCGCGCCGAGCGGAAGATGGTTCGCTTGAGGTAGCTCAGTCCGGACCGCGGCCGGGACGCAGCTCGGCCGGCGGACGGAAGCTGTCGAGCGTGAACAGGGGCAGGAGGGGGGGCGCAGGAGCGTCCCCCTCCGCTTTTTCGAAGTCGCCGAGATAGCGCAGCACCCGGTCGTCCCAGCGGGCTGCCAGGCGCCAGAAGTCGCGCGCCGCCGCAGCGTCCCCCGTGGTCCACAAGAGAATCCCGTGATTGGCGAGCAGCATGGGTGCGCGCGGATCGAGATAGATGGCGCGCTCCGAGTCGCCCAGCGCGCCGGCCGGGTCGCCACCGAGAGCCGCGAGGCGGGCGCGCAGAGCCCACAGGTCGGCGTCGTGGGACGTGAAGGCGAAGGCCTCGGCGATCAGCGAGTCGGCCCGTGCCAGCTGGCCGCGGGAGAGCGCGCGGTCGGCCAGGTGCGCGCGTGCACGTGCCGCGGCCGGGTCCCGCGAGCGTGCGTCGGCGAAGACGATTTCGGCCGCGCGTGCCTCGCCCTCCTCCTCGAAGACGATTCCCAGCCACTCGTGAGCCACTCCGAGCTCCGGGGGCTCGTGACCGCTCGCCGCCTGGAAGGACTTCTGCGCTGCCGCGAGGTCGCGGTCCGCGTATCTGCGCCAGCCCTCGCGGAGCAGGGGAGCGTAGTCGGGAGGGAGCGGGTCGATCTCCCGCGGCGCGGCGCGCCGCACCCACAGGGCGTCCTGGATTCCACGGGTCGGCCCTCGCCGGAAGAGGAGCGGCGCGTATCCGCGCAGGAACTCCGGATCGGCGAAGAGCGCGCGCTCCACCCTCGAGTCGGGACGGATGGCGCCGGAGAAGACGACTGCCGCGGGGAGATCCTCTCCAGGACCGGCGGCACCCGACAGACGGCCGCTGCGCAGCGGGAGTACGGTGCGTTCCGCGAGCGCCGCGAGCGCGCCGCAGCGCTCGGCCAGGACGGCGCCGCTCCGCTCGAACTCCTCGCGCAGGAACTGGGCGATCTGCGCGCTCCTCGCACTCTGCTCGCGCGACTCGAGCGCGGCGCTCCGCACGGCCTTGCCCCCGAACACGGCGAGCGCCACCGGCACTGCGAACGCCGCGAGCACCCCGCGACGCGGGCCGGCGCCGGCTCCCGCGCCGGACACGGAGTGAACCAGGAGCGCGAGCAGCAGGCAGGTCGACGGTGCGAGCGCGGGGACGAGGCCGCGGAAGGCTCCCGGCTCGGCGAGGGCGGCGGTGACGAGCACGGCTGCGGCCCAGGGCCCGACGAGGCGGCGGACTGCGGGCTCCCCGCGGCCGGCGAGCGCCAGCGGCAATGCGAGCAGGATGCCGAACAACCAGAGCTCGCGGACGGCGGCGAGCGAGTCCCCCCAACCTTCGCCGGAGAGCGTGAGACCCGTTGCGAGCCCCCGAGCGATCTCGCCGCGATGACCTTCGGGAATCGCCAGGGAGAGGGCGCCCACGGTCGATGCGCATGTCCCGAGCCCGATCCAGCTTCTCCAGTCGGCCAGCTCGCGGCCGCGCAGCCGCGCCTGCAGCCACGCGGCGGCGGGCCACGCCGCCGGCGTCGCGAGGCCGGCCGCCCAGGCCAGCCCGAGCGTCGTCACGGGACGCGCGCCGAGCGCCGTCCGCGCGAGAGCCCAGGCGATCAGCATGCCGCCGAGGGCGGCGTCGGGGCGCGCGGGGAATCCCGCCGCGAAGGCCGGCGGGGCCACGAGCAGCGCGGCCCCGAGTGCTCCGACGAGGCGGTCGGCCAGCCGGGAAAGGGCCCACGCCAGGAGGGCGGCCGACGCGCCGAGCAGGACCGCGCCCGCGGGACGCCCCAGGTCCTCCGCTCCCTCGGCGAAGGCCGCGCCGACGACCGTGGCGAGGGCGCCGAGCAGCGGGGCGCCTTCCCCGCCCGGCGGATCGGCGAAGGAAGCGGGCCCCTTCGCCAGCAGGCCCGTGCCCACGCGCACGAGGTGGAACGTCTCGTCGGTGGGCGCGGGAAGAGCGAGGCCCCGCAGCATCCCGGCCAAGCCCGCGGCTCCGGCCAGCAGCGCATCCAGCCGATCGCCTGGCCTCACCGCTCCCGAAGAGCCTTCTTCGCCAGGGCGAGCACGTCTCGCTCGCCGGCGTGATGCAGGAGGCGCGCGGCCACGTCCAGGGGGAACCAGCGGACGTCGGCGACCTCCGCGTCGTGATCCGCGGTGCTGCCGTCGTGGAACGACATCAGGAAGAAGTGCACCGTCTTCGCCACGGCGGTCCGGTTTCCGTCCTCGCTGCGGGCCTGGTAGGTGTACTCGATCGGCCGCAGCGCGCACTCGATCAGACCGCGGAGTCCTGTTTCCTCCCGCACCTCGCGAACCGCGGCCTCCTCCAGCGTCTCGGATTGCTCGACACGGCCCTTGGGCAGGCACCACATGGGGCCGCGGCTCGTCTGTGTCAGCGCGACCTCGATGGCGTCGCCGGCACGGCGGTAGATCACGCCCCCGGAGGAAATTTCGAGTTGCCGTCGCATGGGGTTCTCCCGAAGAATCGCACGGCGTGCGGGGCAGCAGCCCCGCGCAGGATAGCAGAAGGCGGCGAGGGTGTCCCGCCGCGCGGAGGGTGGCTTGGGCGAGAAGCGCTGGAGAGACAACGGGAAGCGAGTGATGGGCGGCCGTGACGAACGGGTGGAGGGGCGTCTCACTCAAGCGCTGCGCCACCTGGCGCGGGAGGCGATGGAGCCGGAGGACTACCTCGATCCGGACGCCATCGAGCTGCGCAAGGACCGGCACCGCCACGACATGCCCGACTGCGCGAACTGCGCCGATCGCTGCTGCGTGCACAAGGGGGCGCGCATGGGCATCCTGCTCTCGTTGCAGGACATCGCCCATCTCGCGGACAGCGGGCTGGAGGACCTGATCGTCGGAACGTTCACGTTCCGCCGCCGCGAGGGGCGGATCCTCCCGGACATTCGCGACATGCCGCGACTCGCGAAGAAGCAGGGCTACTGCGTCTTTTACGACCAGGAAAAGGGAACGTGCACCGGGTACGCCTATCGCCCGACGATCTGCCGGCGTTATCCGTTCGAGGTGGACTACACGCGCGCCGGCAAGCCGTTCGCGCGGTACATCCCGGACTCGCCCTGCACGCGGGTGCGCGGAAAGCAGTACGAGCCGGCGATCCGCGAGATGGTCCGCGAGGCGGTGGTGGACGAGAACGTGTCGCTCGAGGATGCCCGCATCGTGCCGGATTTCCACGAGGAGCTGCGCGAGCTGGGGTTCGGGAAGTGGCTGCCGCCCGAGTGGGAGTGTCCCTCGCCGGACGACGAATGACGCGCCGATTCCTGGCCCTCGCGGCCCTCTCCCTGCTCTCCGCCTCGACCGCGGCTCCGGCCGCGGCGGGAAAGTCCGGCGAGCGGCTGGGCAGGGACGTGGTCCCGACGGCGCAGGAGATCCGGCTCGAGCTCGACCCGGACAGCCTCGGCTACTCCGGCCTGGTGCGCATCCGCCTCGATGTCCGCCGGCCGACCAGCCTGATCCGCCTGCACGGGCAGGGGCTCAGCGTGACGTCGGCCCGGCTCGAGGGCGCGAGGCCCGAGACGCTCGCGGTCGAGCCGGAAGCGGAGGACGTGCTTCGCCTCGTCGCGCCGAGGACCCTCGACGCGCGGGAGGACCCGGCGCTCGTCATCGAGTTCACCGCCCGGTTCGGCACGAGGAGCGTCGGCCTGTACCGCGTGCAGCAGGCGGGTGACGCCTACCTCTACACGCAGTTCGAGCCGGACGACGCACGTCACGCCTTCCCGTGCTTCGACGAACCTTCGTTCAAGATCCCCTTCGACGTCACGCTCACGGTGCCGGACCGTCACGTCGCAGTCTCCAACACGACGGTCGAACGGGAGACGAGCGAAGGCGGCCGGCGCACGACGAGATTCCGCACCACGCGACCGTTGCCCACGTACCTGCTGGCCATCGCCGTGGGACCGCTCGAGTTCGTGCCGGTCGCGGGCGCTTCGGTCCCGATCCGCGTGGTGACGCCTCGCGGCCAGTCGCACCTCGCCGGGCTCGCGCTGGAGACGACGCCGCCGATCCTCGCCGCCCTGGAGCGCTGGTTCGACAGCCCGCTGCCCTTCGAGAAGCTCGACCTCATCGCCGTTCCCGAGTTCTGGCCGGGTGCCATGGAGAACGCCGGCGCCATCACCTACCGCGACCGCATCCTGCTCGTCGACCCGGCCGAGGCGAGCGACGCGGATCGGCGCCGGTTGGCCGAGGTGACCGCACACGAGATCGCGCATCACTGGTTCGGAAACCTCGTGACGATGGAGTGGTGGGACGATCTCTGGCTCAACGAGGCCTTCGCCGACTGGATGGCCGCGAAGATCACCGAGCAGCTCTATCCCGAGCTTCGCCATCCGATGCTGGAGCTCGAGTCGGCGCAGCGGCGGATCGCCGGGGACGCGCGTCCCTCGACCCGGCCGATCCGGCATGCCGTGAACACGGAGAACCTGATGGACGGCGTCGGCCTCGCCTACGCGAAGGGGAGGACCGTGCTGGGCATGTTCGAGGGGTGGCTCGGCGAGGAGGCGTTCCGGCGTGGCGTGCTCGATTACCTGACCGCGCACGCCTGGGGCAACGCTCGCGCGGCGGACCTGTGGGCGGCGCTCGACCGCGCGTCGGGATCGGACGTATCCGGGGCGATGGCCGGCTTCCTGGACCAGCCGGGATTCCCCCTGGTGCGCGCGGAGCTCGCCGGCGAGGGCCGCGTGCGGCTCACCCAGCGCCGCTTCCGGAACCATGGGGTCGACCTGCCGGACCTCGCGTGGCACGTGCCGATCGTGCTGCGCTGGGAGGACGAAGCGGGGGTCCACTCGCGGAGCGTCCTGCTCGACGCGGCATCGCGGGAGATCGACCTGGGCGCGCGAGGGAACGTCGCGTGGCTCCATCCGAACGGCGGGGGGCGCGGCTACTACCGGTGGTGGGTGGCGCCGGATCGACTTCAAAGCCTCGCCGCACGAGGCTCGTCGGCCCTCGGTCCGCTGGAGCGGGCGGAGCTCCTCTTCGACGCGGGAGCGCTGCTGGACGCCGGTGAGCTCGACGGCGCGGCGTATCTCGCGCTGCTCAGCGAGTTCCGCGACGATCCCGATCCGCTCGTCCTGCGCGCGCTCGCCGCGGCGGCCGGCAAGGTCCAGCGGGTGTTCGTCACGACCGAGTTGGAGGACGAGTTCGCGGCCTGGACGCGGGCCACACTCGGTCCCGGGCTCGCGCGGCTCGGCCGCGAGCCGGCCGCTTCCGAGGCGCCGGGCGTCTCCATGACGAGGCCGCAACTGATCGAGGCGCTGGCCGACTGGGGCGAAGATCGGGAGCTGCGCGCCTGGGCCGCCGCCGCGGCGGTCCGTTACCTGGCCGATCCGGCCGCGCTGCACCCTTCGCTCGTGACCGCGGTTCTCGAGACGGCGGCGCTCGACGGGGACGCGGAGCTCTTCGCCGCGTTCCGGTCGCGCTTCGAGGCGGCGTCCTCGCCGTCCGAGCGGGACCGCTTCCTGCGCGCGATCCCTTCGTTCCGCAGCCCTTCGCTGCAGGACGAGGCGCTGCAGTGGGCGCTCGTCGCGGTGCGTCCCACGGAGATGTCCGCGTTCACCTCGGCGCTCTCGGAGACGGAGGCGGGTCGACAGAAGTACTGGGAGTTCACGCGCGATCACTTCGAGACCCTCGCCGGCAGGGTCTCACCCGAGTTCGTGGCGAACTTCGGCAGCGTCGGCGACGGGTGCTCGCCGGAGCGGCTCGCGGCCGCCGAGGCGTTCTTCGGGGATCCGGTCCGCGCGGTTCCGGGAACCGACCGGAATCTCGCGCGCGTGCGGGACTCGGTCACCGACTGCGTGCGCTTGCAGGAGCGCGAGGGAGAGTCGGTCGCGCGTTACCTGCGCCGCTTCGCCGAGCTCGCGCGCGAGGAGCCGTAGCGCCGGCGCGCCCCGCTCAGTTCCCCGTGGTCGGGATCGTCACGGTGCCGCCCGGCAGCCCTGTGGTCGTCATGGGTACGGACACGCCGGGAGAGGCTCCGGTCACGGGCGCGCCCAGCAGCTCCACGAAGAAGGGACCGGGGCCGTCGGC
>JBQTGV010000047.1:0-37504 GCA_052390515.1 Candidatus Eiseniibacteriota bacterium
TCGCCCCCGACAGGTCCGCCCCCGACAGGTTCGCCCGCGACAGGTTCGCCCCCGACAGGTTCGCCCCCGACAGGTTCGCCCCCGACAGGTTCGCCCCCGACAGGTCCGCCCCCGACAGGTTCGCCCGCGACAGGTTCGCCCCCGACAGGTTCGCCCCCGACAGGTTCGCCCCCGACAGGTTCGCCCGCTCGCCGCCCCCTCCGTCCAGCCACTTCTTGTGAGCGGCGAGGATGGTGGCCAGTTCTTCCTTCGTGTATCGCTTCATCGGTCCTCCCCGAGTCCTGCCCTGCACAGCGGGCAGCGGTTGTTCTGTGGCGTGGCATCCATCGGAGCGCCGCATCCGTGGCACTCCGTATCTGGGTCCGGCTCCGTGAGCCTGACGCACGCGAGTGCGCCGTGTAGCACATGGCCGGTGCGGTGCTCCGGCATGTAGTCGAGCAGCACGGCGGAGCAGGCGCACGGGTCGCCGGGCTGCCATTCGTGGGAGCGCGGGCGCGTTGCGATAGTGGCGGGGGCGCTCATCGCGGCCCCCTTGTCAGGACTAGCGACCACGCCCCGACCCGCAGCACGGCCACCCACTGACGCCCGCGCACGTTGACCGCGTGCGGCAGGATGCGAGCCTCGACCCCGAACGGGCCAACGTACCGCTGCACTAGCAGGCTCACGACGCGCCCCCTTCCGCCTTGTCGATCGCGGCGCGGGCGCGGTGGATGACGGAGCTTACCGCCGTGGGGCGTGCGCCTTCTCCGTTGTCGTATGCCGCCTCCAAGTCGTCCACCGTCTCCCGCAGGGCCGCGAGCAGTTCCGGCGCGGCGGCGATCATCAACCCGCGAGGATCGTCAAGCGGCCAGTGGGAAGGCAGTTCGGCGACCAGGCTACCGGCTCCGTCCCGGATTGTGTTTGCGAGGCCGGGCCGAACGCTCCAGCCCGGCGTGTGCTTCACGTTCGATTCCATCGTCGTATCCTCCGAGAGTAAGGCCCGGCCGGGGGCGTGGGAAGTGTGTCCACGGGGACCCCGCTTGCGTCGCTCGGTCGAACCGGGCCGTTGTACGTTGCTCCGAGACTGCGGTGGGACTACGACGGGACGCCGGTCAGGCGCGTGAGGGTCTGCTTGATCCTCATGGCGCGGTGGTAGGCGTCGCTGAAGGCGCTGGTGCCGTACTGGAGCGACCACATGGAGCGGACGACGTCGGCCAGTTCCTGCCGCAGGTCGTCGACGCGGCTCGCGCCCGGCTCGCAGGTCGAGCAGCGACCGGACGCGGTCGGCTGCTTCAGGCCCATGCCGCAGTCGCGGCACGAGTCGGGGTCGGGCCCGTCGAGCATGAAGTCGGGCGCGGTGGCGACCATGCCGCTGCAGCGAATGCAGTTCATCGCGACCTCGATGTCGTAGACCGGGGCGCCGGTGGCGGTCGGGTTGCAGCGGGTGCAGACGATTCCGTCTGCCGTGTCGTGTGCGCTGGCGAGGATGCTCATGTTCACCTCCCGAGTTGTCGCGGCCTGAGTGCCGCCGACACCCCTAGTATCGGCCATGCCGGGCCGCCACGCAAGGGAAAAATGAGGGCCCCGTGACGATTTTTTGGGCCTGCCGTTAGCCCTTGCGGGCCTTCGACTTACGCCACCGGGCCCGGGCGGCCTTGCGGGCTGCGCGGGAACGCTGGGCCTTGTTGAGCGACTTGGCCCTTGCGTGACCGCCCAGTCTGCCCAGCCGGGACAGGTAGGCGCTGATGAGGGTCTGATGGTCGAGGTTCATGGGACCATGCTGGCACACCGCTGCCTGCCAGTCAAGAAACCTCTTGACAGGGGTCCGGTCGCGCAGCGTATCGTGCGCTCGTCGGAGACTACATGGACGCGGCGGTGTCGGCTGGTTTCCGACAGCCTCACGGCGCATCCGCGCCGGGTGGGCAGTCGAGCCGCCGCGTCCACTACCCCACGGAGGGAACGATGGCTGCGAGTGACCGGATGCCGCGACGTCACGACTTCTTCTTCAGTCCGAGGGACTACCTGAACGACCCTGCGGTGCTCTCCATGTCGCTCCTGGCGAGGGGCGCCTACTCGACTCTCCTGTTCGCTCTCTGGGATCTCCCGGAGCCGGGCGTGGCGCCGGCCAGCCCTCGAGCGTTGATGTCGCTGGCCCGTGCGACCCCTGAGGAGTGGGGTCAGGTCGAAGGGGAGGTCAAGGGGGCCTTCGACACCCTCTCGAGGGAGGGTTGCTGGGTCCAGCGCCGCATGGTGAGAGAGCACGCGAGGCAGGTGAAGTACTTCGAAGACGCGAAGAAACTGGGAAGGGCCGGCGGCCGCAAGTCCGCAGAACTACGCACTGTAGCGACCCACCCTCAAGGCCCCCTCAAGGGCCCCTCCAAGGCCCCCCCCAAGGGTGCCTCAACCGCCTCACTAGCCTCTCTAGCCTCTCAAGCAGAAAAGAAGACCCCCCCTACCCCCCCAGCGACCCTCCCCGGATGGCTCGAACCGGCAGTCTGGAACGACTGGGATGCCTTCCGAAGATCCATCGCATCGAAAGCACCCTGGACCCCCAAGGCCCGCCAACTCTCCATCGCCCGACTCGACGAACTCCGCGCCGCTGGTCACCAGCCCCGTGCCGTCGTCGACCAGTCCATCCTCAACGGATGGCGCGGCCTGTTCGAAGTCAAACCTGGCTCCACCGCTTCCCACCAGCCCAACTCCGAACGCGCAGACCGACTCGCTCGCATCCGCAAGAACCTCGAGGAGAACCCGTCATGAACGACTCACGCTCCCACGAACACGACGAGATCGTCCGCGACTTCTGGGCCGTCTACATCGGCTCCACCGTCGAATCCGACGGAACCGTCACCCGCTTCCGCGAGTTCTGGGACCGCATGACCCCAGAGTCTCAGGCCGCCGCCGACCGCTTCGCATACTGGACTGCCGTCAAGTGCATCCGCGACGGTCGCTCGCGCGATGAGTGCGTCACCGCCGGCATCCGCGCCCTCCGCGAACACCTGCGCCTCATGCAGCCCCCCAACGACGTCCGACCGTCCGTCCCCGCCGTGCGTGCCCTCGTCAAGACCATCATCGCAGGCCTCGACGGAGGTGCCCGATGAACGACCCCGACCGCCGCATCCGAACCGTGACGTGGAGTCTGGCGCTGGCGTTCTGCGTGGCGTGCTGGGCGTTCGGCTTCGCCGGGGCGCTGTGGTGGGTCAAGCGATGACCACCATCGACCAGCTCTGCCAACTCCACGAACGTCTCGTCCTCGACTCCCTCGAGCCCTTCGTCAACGTCGACCGCTGGCCCATCGACCTCTCGCCCGCAGGCATCGCGTGGCTCGCTGACCACAAGGTCTACCTCGCAACCTGGCGCCAACTCGAGCGTGCCGGGTCCGACCCAGAACGCATCCTCCGCGAACGATTCGGCTTCGTCTCCAAGGACGACATGTTCGACGAGGGCGACCCACGCACCGCCTCCGCTCGCGCCCAGACCGCACGCGTCCGCAAGGCCCTCGAGGCCGACCCCACCATCCGCACCGGACCACCACCCAAGCGCCGATTCGCGTGGCAGACCAAGGCCGTGAGGTAGAATCAGAACCCTATGGGTATGACCTGCTCCGTCTGCTCCCACGAGAAGTTCGCCGAGATCGATGCCGCGCTCGTCTCAGGCGAGAAGCCGTGGTCTATTGCGGCCCGCTTCCAACTCAGCCGCTCCAGCGTCCAGCGCCACCGCAAGTGCATCTCCGCTGCCCTCCAGCGCAAGGCCGACATGCCGGCGCTCACCGCTCGAGGCGTCATCGAGAAACTCGTCCGCAAGCTCGAGCGGCTCGCCGACGACTGCGAGACGGAGCGCGACCGCGAGATGTTCCTCCGCACGTCCGACCGACTCACGCGTGCCGCTGAGACGTTCGGCAAGCTCAACGGCGAGATCCAAGCGGCGAGCGTGCAGGCGTTCCTCGCCGCCCTGGGCGTGCAGACCGAGGCGGAAGTGCGCGAGGCGCTCCACCTCAAGCGGTCGGCCGCACAGCCATCGCTCGAGGAATGCCGCGAGGAGGCGGTCGCACTGCTCCGCATGGTGATGGCCGAGCGCCCGGAGTGGCGTGCTGGCATCATGGCCCAGCTCGAGTCGGTCGCGGTCGTGCTCGAGCCGGTTGACAGCGCCTCTCGTTCGGTGGCAGCCTCGTAGTCATGGAGACTGGTCACTGGGTGGGCGCCGCGCTGGTGCTGCTCGTGCTCGCGCTGATCTGGGCGATGGTGGCCCGGCCGCCGAGATCCAACCCCAAGCCCAAGCCGGGCCCACCCGAACATCGTCGCCGCAGGGGGCGCACATGAACTGGTTCGCGCAGTCTCCTCCGCCCGCACCGCCGGCGCCGCCCGAGTTCGGACGCTGCCCTGAGTGCCACGGCCTCGAGGTCGCTCGTGTCTGCACGCTCGTCGGCTGGCGCATCGCCGCAGGCCGTGTCACCGTCGAGGAGGTCGGCGCACGGTTCTCCTGCCAGCGATGCCCGTGCATCTTCAGCGTCGGCCCGCACGGTGTCTTCCGGCACGACCCTCGAGCACTCCCCTTCTCGCCCCAGATCCCGGCGCCGTCGCAGGCCTCGAGCAACGGGCCCGCGCCGGCCGCCGAACAGGTCGCCGTCCCGCCCCGCGCCGCGCCGCCCCCCGTGCCGCGCTCGAGGCCCCGCCCGTGAACCGCCGCGTCACCAAGTTCCTGGTCGACGCCTTCGCCTCCGTCCTGCTCGGGTTCCTGCTCCTGTCGGTGGTCGCATGGGCGGTTGGCCAGTGGTTGTTCCGATGAAGCGCCGGCCCACGCTCGGCTACCTCGAGGGGAGGAACGGGGCCCGCATCAGCATCACCCAGCCGGCGGTCGCGGAGCGCCTCGACGAACTGCAGGCCGCGCTCCGGCAATCGCACGAGTCACGCGTGCGTCTCTCCACTGAGCTCGACGACCGCACCCGGCGCCTCATGAAGCTCCAGAACCACTGGTGGACGCGGCTCGGCGAGGCCCTGAGAATCGTCCGCCCGTGACCGTCGCCATGGGCGAGCGGTATGTCCGCGTGCGGCTCGGCAACATGCTGCGCGATGAGGATCCGCTCCGCTTCTGGCACCACTCGAGCGACCAGTCCCGCGAGGCCACGAGCCTGCTGACCGAGGTCGACGAGGTCTACGCTCGAGCGGCGAACAAGGGGGGCAAGGCCCAGCCGGTGGACGAGCCGGTCCTGACCCCGACGGGCTGGCGCAGCATCGGTGACCTGCGCGAGGGCGATGCCGTGTTCGCCGGGGATGGAACGGAGTCCACCGTTCTCGGCGTGTTCAGGCAGGGAGTCCGCCCGGTCTACCGGGTCGAGTTCGAAGACGGCTCCACGCGTTGCTGCGGCGAGCATCTATGGCGCGTCATGGTCCCTGCGCGGCGGTGGCGAGGGAGGCGCGAGTGGGAGGTGAGGAGCCTCGACTCCATCGTGGCGGAGTTCGGTGCGAGCCCGAAGCCGACGCGGCGCTGTATCGTACCGACCACGCAGCCGCCTCTGTTCCCGGAGCGCAGTCTACCTCTCGACCCCTACCTGCTCGGCGTGCTGCTCGGCGACGGGTGTCTGTGTCAGGGCAGTCCAGTCATCACCTCGAACGACCCGGAGATCATCGCCGGGCTGGTGTTGCCCGAGGGGGCATCGGTGACGAAGTGCAAGACCGGGGAGCGGGCCGGCGCCTATCTGCTGGCAGGCGGTGGGCAGAGGAATCCCGTCAACACAGCGCTGCGCGATCTCGGGCTGTTCGGGCGGCGCTCGCACGACAAGTTCATCCCGGACGCATACCGATTCAGCCCGCCAGAGGCCCGGCTCGCCCTGCTACAGGGACTCATGGACACGGACGGGAGCGCCTGTCCGGGGAAAAGCCGCGCCGAGTTCTCCAGCACTTCGGACGCTCTGGCCGAGGCCGTGGTGTTCCTCGTCCGCTCACTCGGCGGGAAGGCTCGCATGGTGCGCCGTCAAACCTACGCGCAGAACGGGCGCGGGGCGCCGAGTTGGCGCGTCGCCATGACGCTGCCGGGCATGTCGCCGTTCCGTCTGCGGCGAAAGGCCGCGCTCGTCCGCACGATGACGCGCTCGCCGCACCGCGTGCTGCGCCGGGTGGTGCCGGACGGTGAGGCCGAGTGCGTCTGTATCGCCGTCGCGCATCCCGAGCAGACCTACATCACGCGCGACTTCATCGTCACGCACAACACCGAGTGGGAGTACGCGGTCGGGCTCGCGATGCTCCAGAAGCGTCCCGAGCTTGACGGCGTCCCGCTCCCGCAGTGGCGCGGCAGGGTCGAGGGCGTGAGCCTCGAGATCGACCACGAGCAGCAGAAACTCTCGAGCCAGCAGACCATCCTGCGCCTGCTCGGTCACTGGCCGCACCATGCGAGCTGGAAGGGGAACGGCGTGCTGGCATCGCTCCGCATCCAGCCGCTGGGCGGCTCGAGCGACCAGTCGCAGTGGTCGACCCTCACGTTCATGTCGCAGGAGAACCGGCGCACCGGCACCGGCATCCGCGCCGACCTGGTGCTGGCGAACGAGCCACCCCGCGAGGACATCTTCCGCGAGGTCCGCAAGGCCGCGCACGCCGGGCGCCGCATCGTGCGCATCATCGGGGCGACACCCATCCATCGGCGCCAGTGGCAGTGGGTCAAGGACGACTACGGCGATTGCCCGCGCGACAGCATCCGGCGGCAGCAGAACCGGGCCGAGGTTCGATGGTCGATTCACCATAACCGCGCCCTCTCCAAGGCCGAGGTCAAGGCGCTGCTGGCGGAATACTGGGGCCCGCCCGAGCGGAAGACGCCGGCCGACCCGCTGTACGACGCGCGAGTGTTCGGCGACTACATCGACACGTCGGGCCTGTGCCCGTTCGATATCGTGGCGCTCAACCGGATGCTCGAGGAGTGCCTCGAGCCGGAGACGGAGGAGTGGAACATCACGCGCGAGGTCGATGCCGAGGACGGCCGCGTGCGGGTGGCGGCCCGGGTGCCCGTGCAGGTCCTGAAGCGCCCCGAGGTGGGAAAGTCGTACTACCTGAACATCGACCCGTCGAAGGGCATCAACGACCGCTCGCACGACCCGGGCGGCATCCTGGTGAGCGAGATGGGGACCGGCGAGGACGTGGCGCTCTACGAGGGCTACATCGGGAGCTACGGTCTGGGCATCCTCGCGGCCGGCCTCGCGCGGCAGTACAACAACGCGCTGGTGGACCCGGAGAGCAACAGCGGCTGGAGCGAGGGCGTCATGCGTGCGCTCGGTGACTCGGGCTACGGGAACATCTCCAAGACCCGGCGCATAGGGACCGAGGGGAAGTGGGAGACGCGCTGGGGGTTCGAGACCACGAACCAGACGCGCCCGGCGATGATCGAGGCGGTACAGGACTGGGTCGCGGCGTACGGGGTCGGCGTGCGGTACGCGCCGTGCCGGTTCCGGCGGGTCATCGAGACGCTGCTGGATGTCATCCTCGACGAGGACGGGAAGCCGGTGGCGGCGCCGGGATTCCACGACGAGTTCATGATCCTGAAGGGCCAGTCGCTGCGGAAGACCCGCCCCCGGAAGCCGGATGCGAACCTCTCGCGGCCGCACCGGGTGGCGCCTCCGGCGACCGGCGAGTTGACGGTGGACGACCTGCTCCGGGAGGGACTGCAGGGGCAGGCGCCGCGCATCGGTGGCGGGACCATCAGCCGGCCGCGTTCGAGGCCGCGCGGATGAAGCGCGCCAAGGTCTGGCAGGACCTGGAACTGGTCGAGGTGGTGTGGGAGGACGCCGCCGCCGACCTGACGCACGAGGGCACCCTGAAAGACTCCGAAACCGCGAAGACATTCGGCGGGATGGTGGTTTGCCGCGACATCGGCTACCTGATTCGGAAGAACCGAAAGGAGGTCGTACTGGCATGCGGCCTGATGTGCGAGGACAACGCGTACCGTCACAGCAACACGATACCGGCGGGCTGGGTGCGGGAGATCGTGCCGCTGACGAGAGCGACCCCGAAGCCGCCGCCCGCTGGGTCGCCTACCGCCGCATCGAAGCGCGCGAGCGGTACCGAAGGCGGCTAGCCATGTGCGCGATGGCGCTGGGCATCGGACGGCAGCGATGAGGCGGGCGACCAGCAAACCCCTCCATGCGACCAACGTCATCGCCTTCTCCGACACGCACTGCGGCTGCCGGCTGGGGCTCTGCCCGCCATCGGTGACGCTGGACGACGGCGGGACGTATCACGCCTCGCCGCTCCAACGGAAGGTCTGGACGCTGTGGGAGGAGTTCTGGGGCGAGTGGGTGCCGCGCGTGACCCGTGGCGAGCCGTGGGACGCGGTCATGAACGGGGACGCTCTGGACGGCGTCCACCACGGCGCGACCACCCAGGTCAGCCACAACCTGAAAGACCAGTCGGTCATCGCACTGGCGTGCTTGGAGCCGGTCGTAAGGGCTTGCCACTCAAGCGGTGGGCGCTACTTCCACATCCGTGGGACCGAGGCCCACGTCGGCAAGTCGGCGGTCGAAGAGGAGCGACTGGCGAAAGAGTTGCAAGCGGTTCCGAACGAGGCTGGGCAGTACGCGCGGTGGGAGTTGTGGAAGCGCATCGGCCCCGGCAAGGGCCACCTGTGCCACTTCCTGCACCACATCGGGGCGACCGGGAGTTCGGCCTACGAATCGACCGCGCTCCACAAGGAGATGGTCGAGAGCTTCGTCGAGGCCGGGCGCTGGGGCGACGAGCCGCCGCAGGTCATCGTGCGGAGCCACCGCCACCGGCACTTCGAGACGCGCATCGCGGTCGGCGGCGGGTACGGCATCGCGACCGTGACGCCGGCGTGGCAGTTGAAAACCCCCTTCACCTACAAGATCCCCGGCGCCCGGCTCGCCCAGCCCCAGTTCGGCGGCATCCTGATCCGGGCGGGGGACGAGGAACTGCACACGCGGTTCTTCGTGCGGCGCATCGAACGACCCAAGGAGGAGTGATGGCGAACGTCGTGATCCGCGAGGACGAGTGGCGCCGCGAGCTCGAGCGCGTCATGCCGAAGTCGGACGATAAGGGGATGACCGCGAGGGAGTTGTCGCACACGTTCGGCGTGTCCGCGCGCACGATGCGGGAGCGGCTGCGCGTGCTCTACGACGCGGGCCGCATCGGGGTCGGCAAGCGGAACACGAGGTCGCTGGACGGTCGTCCGGCGACGACCCCGGTCTACTGGATACTGCCGGAAGCGGGCCGGAAGAAGGGCACCGCTTGACATCGGCCGGCCGTTCTCTGCATCGTTAGTAGCGGCTGGCTGCCACTCGGGGCAGGAGACTGCCCTCATGGAGGGTTCACGCGCATGAAGCGCAATACCTGGTTCACAGCACTTCTCACGGCGGCCGTGCTGCTCGCGGCTGTCTTCGCGGCGACGGCGTCAGCGGACATCAAGTCCGAAGACCTGTTCTTCCGCACCACGAACGCCAACGCGGCCACGAGCGCCCTGCCGTGGACGCTGCCTCAGGGGCACTCGTACTTCTCCGACTCGTCGGTCTTCCGCCAGATCGCCACGGCGACCAACGAAGACACGACGATGGCGTATCCTATCAGCCGTTTCATCAAGAAGTGGCCGAACATCCCGGTCACAGCGGCGGCGGCGGTGGACTCGATGGCGCAGCCGTGGATGATCCTCACGGTGGCGAGTTCGACCAGCGACTACTCGTGGTCGGGCACCAACGCGCTGGACAGCATCTACATCTCGGCTCAGGTCAGCATCGACGGCTCGACGTGGACGAACGTGGACGGTACGCCGACCCGCGAGTTCTTCGCAGCGACGGCGAGCCCCATCGACGGCAATCCGTGTCTCACGGCCATCGAGCAGAACGCCGGGGCGAACTTCGCCACGGTGACGCTGGGGTGCGCACCGAAGTTGCAGTCGAAGGCCGACCGGCTGGTCATCAACCAGAACCTGTGCGCCCAGCCGGGGTGGGTCCGGTTCCTCGTCAGCACCGGAGCCGGGACGGGACAGTTCCGCCTCATCGCCACCTACGACGACGGCAGCAACTGACCGGAGCATGACCGAAGACCTGCCCATCTGCCAGAGGGTCAGGCGACTCGTTGAGGGGGCGCTGCCGTACTGGCGCCCCCTCAGGGAGGCCCGCCGCGAGGAGATCGACTTCCTCGACGGCGACCGCTACGAAGATGACCACGGCCCCTACAACAAGGACCGCCGCGACCGGCAGTTCCGTGGTCAGGAAATCTCCTCCGTCGCACGCAACAAGGCCGGTCAATCGACCGCCAACCCGCGCAGCATCGAAGCTCTCCCGGTGGACAGGTTCGCCGACGCAGACGACGCCGAGATCGCCGTGTCGATTCTGGAGTGGGAGCTGAACCATCCCCAGAAGGGCTTCGACGATGTGCTGGACGAGGTCATCATCGATGCCCTCGAGAGTCGCGCCGGCTGCGCGATGCTGGAGTTCGACCCCGAGCTGGGCCAGTACGGTGGCGAGACGTTCTGGCGCTGGAAAGACCCGAACCTGGTCATGTGGACGCCGGGCTTCTCCGACCCGCACCACGTCGCGTGCGAATGGATGATCGAGGCGCAACGCATCCCCATCGCCACCATCAAGCAGCGCGGCAAGGGCAAGGGCAAGGGCCGCTGGCGCGGGACCGATGAGATCGTCGGCGATGCCACGGCGACCTCGTCGTTCCCGGGCGAGGGCAGCACCAACCCGCTCGACCGCATCGGCGTCCCTGGCGAGTCCTACGACGACGACCACGTCTGGGTCTACTTCTGCTGGTACAAGAACGACCCCTCGACCTACAAGCGCGAGAAGGAATCCAACGAGCTCCCCGAGGGCGAGCGGTACATGGGGTGCGACAATCCCGAGTGCCAGTACCGGTCGATGACACAGGACGAGCTCCTGCTCGAGGGGAAGCTCGAGGACGGCGAGGAACTGCCGGAGGACATGGACCCGTGCCCGCTCTGCGGCGGACATCTCTCCCGGCGCGACATGTCGGTGGTCGAGGACGAGGTGCTGGCGTACCCCAAGGGCCGGCGGCTGGTCATCATGCCCGCGTTCCAGCAGACGCCGGACGACCTGCCGTTCTACGACGGCCCGTGGCCGGTCCCCAAGGCCCGCTCGTTCCCCATCCTGTGGGTGACGGCGTACGCCAAGGGCGGCCGCCCGATGGGAGACAGCGACACGACCCGGAACTGGGACGCGCAGATCGCCAGCGACCAGTTGATGACGATGGCGTTCGACCGGCTGATGCGGCACCAGACCTACTACCTGATGCCGTCTGTGGGCATCACCGACACCAACGGCAAGCGGTTCGAGTTCCGGGACGACCAGTACAACGTGATGCTGGCCGACATGTCGGACGTGAACCGGCCGGCGCCGACGGTGACCACGGTGCAGGGCGCCTCGCTCGACTCGGCGTGGCCGACCTACTGGAACTCGGTGCAGCAGGTACTGCTCGGCCCGCAGGGCACGAACGACATGGGCCTGACGCCGGATTCGTCCAAGAACATCGCGGCGGCGACGGTGGCCCAGTTGGACCGCATCGGCAACATCCCGGTCGAGCACTTCAACCGGCGTAAGAACCGCGCCCTGGGCAAGGCGTACGGCGTCCACTGGGACTACATCCGCGCCACCTACACCTCGCGGCGTCTGGCCCGCATGCAGATCGGGGACGAGACGCTGGTGGACCGCCTGCGCGGGGATGACCAGCCGAACTTCGACTTCATCGTGAGCGAGGCGCCACCGTTCACCGGCCTCGAGAAGGCCCGGTCGGAGGCGTTCACCGCTCTCTACCAGATGGCCCAGACGACGCCGATGTGGGTAGACTTGTTCGCGGAAGTCAACAGATTGCCACAGAGCGTCGTGCGTAAGGTCAAGCGCGCCATCGCAGAACAGAAGATGAAGGCCGAGCGCGATGCGATGATGGCCGCGCAGCAGATGGGCGCCGGCATCCCGGACGACCTGAGCGGGCTCGAGCCGCCGGCGATGGAGCCGAACCCGATGGACGTGGTACAACAGCAGTACGCTCCCGCTCCCGAAGCTCCCATGGTCGCCTAGGCGGCCACAGCACAAGAGAGGATTCACATGCCCGACAAGGAAGCCGAACAGACGACGCTGACGGACCCGAAGGACGACACGGAGCCTCGTGACCAAGCCGAGGATCGTGGGACGCCTGAGGATGCCGAGCGGGACGCTGACGAGGCCACCGAACCGGACTACAAGGCCATCCACCTCGCGAACAAGGAAACCATCGAGGGACTGAAGCGTCAGCTGGACGAGGTCAACGAGAAGCTCGCGCGCGGGACACAGCCAGCCCCCGAAGAGCAGAGCATGCAGGAAGACCTCGACCAGCGAGCCGCCGCCATGGACAAGCTCCGGCGGCTGGCCGACGTGGACCCCGTTGCGGCCTTCGTCCTGCAACAGCAGGAGGAGGTGCAGCGCATCCGTCAGGACACGATGGACGCCTTCACGCTGTCGAAGTTGCCGGTCGAGAAGCAGCAGCCCGTCCTCCAGTTCTACGAGAAGTACCGGAGCCACTTCCCGAGTCTCGCGGCGTGCATCGAGTACGTCCGGGGCCGGGAGGCGCAGAGCCGGGTCGCGGAGCTGGAGAAGAAACTCGAGGAGCTGCAGAAGACCGGCGGCGGTGCGGACAAGGAACGCGAGGAGTTGGCCGATGTGGTTCGTACGGGAGGGCGTGACGTCAACCGAACGACCTACAAGGCCCAGACGATGTCCAAGGACACCTTCGACCAGCGGCAGCGCGAGTTCCGTGCGCAGGGACGGCACGAGGAAGCGATGGCCGAACAGGACAAGCTCCTGAAGGGGAAGATCGTCCTCAAGGGCTGACTCTGGCACAACGATAGGAAGGGATTCCGAACATGGCGGCAGGACTGTCCACAGCCTCGCCCCCGGTCCTCACTCCGGGCTCGAATCACGTCAACTACGAGGTGTTCTCTCGCACGGTCGAGAGTGCCACCTACCAGAAGCAGCAGCTCATCCCGCGCTTCAAGGATGTCGGCCGTCCGTACTCGAAGCTGACCATCAACAAGTGGGCGCGGGTGTCCTCGACCGCGCTGGCGGCCGGCAACCACGGCACCGGGCTCACCTACCAGGATCCCGTGGCGACCCCGCCGACGCTGGACCCGGCGGGCATCTACGTCGCGCTCGCCTTCTCGCAGAACGAGGCGGCCGAGAACCCCTACGACCTCGACTCCGAGCTGTCCGACGAGGCCACTCGGGCGCTGGCCGAGGGGAACGACACCAACGCGGCGCTGCAGTTCCCGGCGCTGACCCAGTTCCGTGGCAACGCGACCGATGACGTCACGTCGGCCCTGCTGCGGAACGCACAGGCCCTCCTCACCCGGAACTCGAACGGCATGATCGCGCCGGGCGCCGGGATGGAGATCTACCTCGTGCTCGACGCCTCGCAGTACCCGGCGGTGATGAGCATCGAGGAGTACGCCAACGCCGAAGCGCGAGGCGATGGCGAGAACCCCTACGTCAAGGGTGTCTGGTCGAAGGGTGGCGGGCACAACCTGCTGTTCTCGACCGTGCTCTCGACCGACGTGGACGGCACGCACGGCGCCCTGTGGGTGAAGGAAGCCCTCGGGGTCGGCTGGAACGTCCGCTCCATGGTGAAGAAGCAGTCGCTCGAGCTGCAGGAGCGGTGCATCCTGTTCAACCACCTCGGTACGACCGTCATCCACGACCTGCGGGCCGTGGCGATCCGTACCGGGAACACCATCGCGGCCTAAGGGCCGACGCGGGGAGGCGGGGGCGAGGCAGGGAGCGCCGGACCCCCGCTGAACCGCACAACCAGAAAGGCTCCCATCATGCCACTCGACCGTCACATCCATCTGCCCATCGGAACCAGGGAGGAGATCGAAGCGCAGGGCATGGACCCTGCCTTCGTCGCCTGCTGCGCCCCGCCGACCAAGGACGGCTCGGTCAAGGGCTGCGCGTGGTGGGAGAAGTGCCAGTTCCATCGCAAGGCGCTCGGTGGGTTCAAGGGCGAGGGGCCGAAGAACGTGGGCTTCTACATGCGCACCGCGAACAGCGACGGCGCCCAGCAGCGTGAGGGTGTGGCCCCGTGCTTCCGGTTCGTCGCCACGCTCCAGCCCCGGATGCTGAACGGGCTCGACCGGAAGAACCGGGGACAGGATCACGAGGTCATCCAGGTCATCGCGCAGGAGGGCGAGAAGATCGTCGTCCGCGAGTGGAAGACGGTCGCCCCGGACGGCGGGAACAAGTCCAAGGACTACCGGATGAAGTCGAGCATCGTCGAGATGACGGTGCCCAAGTTCCCACGGCCCGGCGAGAACCCGGGCGTCACCTACGACAACCAGCTCGACCAGCGTGCGGCCGACCGCGAGCGCAGGGCGAGCGACCTCGAGGACATGCTGGCCGACCAGATGGCGGGCGCGGCGCCGAGGCATCGGCCGGAGGACGACGTCGTCCCCGACCTGACGGAGCTGGGAGAGCCGCTCGAGACGGCCGACGCCACGCCGACCGTGCCGCTGGCGCAGCCGGTCAAGAAGAAGGGCCGGGGATGAGCGCATCGCTGGACGTCCACCGAACCACCGACGACCTGAAGGAGGGCCTGCGGGCACGCAAGAAGGCGCCCGACAAGAACTACTTGAAGGCGAAGTACCCGCACGCGTTCCGCGAGCAGGTGAACCCCGAGACGGGCATCCCTGAGTGGCGGGTGGGCGGGCTCCGGCCGGACGGGACGCCGTTCCTGAAGCGTGAGGAGCAGCGCGAGCTCAACAACGAGCTGCGGCCGTTCATGTCGGCAGAGTCGGAGCGGGCCCGCAACCTGGCCTCGAGGCGCCCGAAGGGGGTCGTCCTGCGCGACAAGGACGGGGGCCGGCGCATCATCCATCCGGCGCTGGCGGATTCGGTCGCGCGGAAGAACGGCTGGAGGTCGGGTGAGCGCCCGCGCGGGAATCGCGTGGAGCGCGGCGAGGGCGGGATGCTGTGGCGGATGGTGGCCGGGGCATGGATGCCGCTAGGGGTGCGATGCTTGGGGCGTCCGCTGAAGGGCAGCGCCCGCATCCCCCGACGCGGCATCCAGTACGACCCCGACGGTCGCCCGTGGCGCTGGGTCGGCCGTGAGTGGACGAGGCTCTGATGGCGACCATGGTTGACGTGCGCCACCGGGTGCGAGAGCACCTGCGTGATACCGACTTCCGCCGTCCCGAGTGGGACACGGCGGCACTCGACAACGCCATCGCCGAAGCGTACATGGCGCTCGCCGCATGGCTGCCGGCGCCGACGGCGGTGGTCGAGTCGGCCGGCACCATCGCGGCCAATGCCGACACGTTCACGCTGCCGACCGCCGCCGGCGAGGAGTACGCGGGCGAGGTTCGCATCCGGCTCCGGTCGGATGGCTCGTTCCTCATCCAGCGCACGGTGGAGGAGATCGACATGCTGCGCGCGGGCGAGACTTCCACCGTAGGCACCACGCGACCGACTCACTTCTGCATGTGGGAGGAGCTGGATCAGGATGTCATCTGCCGGTGCTGGCCGAGGTCGCGCGATGCGGAAGCCTACGACATCCACCGGACGCTCGCACTCGCCGACCTGCGCGAGGGCGCGAGCCTTGACATCGAGACGGTGCGGTTCTCGCGATTCGGCGTCTCGTCGCTGGTGCTGCACGCGGCGGCATCGCTCGTCACGGGGGCGACCGACGAGGCGCTGTCGCGGCTGGGCCTGAGCCGTGGCGCCGCGCGGACATGGCAGCAGCAGTCGGACATCCTGCTCTACAAGGAACGCGAGCGACGTCACAACGTGGAATCGGTCGGTCGCGTGATGCGGCTGGTGCGCTGACATGCCGAGTCAGGGACCGTTCTATCCGCTGACGTGGGCGAGCGTCGCCGTGCCCGGGTCACCGTCGGCGCTGGCGTGGACGAGCCCCGACGGGGCCGACCTGTCCGACGACAGCTACGCCGGATGCCTGTTCACGGCGTTCGTCTCAGACGAGCGGAGCGAGTACCTGCGCGGGGTGGACGTCCCGTTCTCGATGCCGCTCGATGCCGAGATCGACGGCCTGACGGTCGCCATCGAGCGGAAGGAACTGGGGTCGGACGTCCGCGACCACGAGTTGACGCTGGTCTATCAGGGCGCGGCCATCGGGGACGACAAGGCGGCCGACGGAGAGTGGCCGGCGTCGGACACGGTGGCGACCTACGGGGGTACGAGCGACGACTGGAACGCGGGCCTGACGCCTCTCATCCTCGCCTCGCCGCTCTTCGGCGTCCAGTTGCGGGTGCGGAGCACGAGCGGTGCGGCGCCTCAGGCCCTGGTGGACGGTATCACCCTGCAGGCAGCCTACACGCCCGCCACCGCCGGCGCCGGCACCGGATCCAAGGTCCGCGACCGCGTGCGGTCCATGCTGCGCGACTTCGACCTCCGGCGACCGCTCGTGGACTTGGCGCGGCTCGACAACGCCATCGCCGAGTCGCACATGCTGGTCGCTGCCATGATGAAGAAGGGCGAAGCCATCGCCGATTCGGCCTTCACCATCGCGCCCGGGGCCAACACGTTCTCGCTCCCGACCACGCTCAATGGGCGCTCGTCGTCGGCCCTCTACGACGGCGAGTTGCGGCTCCGGCGCTCGCGTGACGGCTGGTTCATGCGCCGCCGCACGCTGGACCAGGTCGATGCCATGCGGGCCGGCCTCGCCGATGGCCGTCGCGGGCCGCCCACCGACTACGCGCTGTGGGAGGAATCGGATGGCACCGTGCGCGGGCTCTGCTACCCGCGAGCCGACCGGGCCGAGCGAATCGACCTGTTCTATCGGAGCGTCCCCGACGACATGAGAGACGCGGTCGACATCGATGTATCCTCGACCCAGATGGGACGCGAGTTGCGGGCGGGACTGGTTCATCTCGCGGCCGGCACCCTCGCCCTCTCTCTGCCTCAGGCAGTGCTGGCGCGGAACGGACTGACGCACCGTGTCGCCCGAGTCTGGACCGACGTGGCGCATCGGACCATCTACTCGGCGACCGCCGCCGACCATGACGTGGTGGGCGTCGGCGGAACGGAAAGGCTGGTGAGCTGATGGCCGTCCTGCTCTACTCCGAGATTCAGGATCTCGCGCTCGACCGCATTCAGGCGAACACGGCGACCGACCCGCCGTTCACGGCGGCCCAGATCGCCCGGCACATCAACGACGCGTATGCCGACGTCTATGAGATCTCGGGCGGCGGCCTCGTGAGCGCGACTCATAACGGAATCTGGGAGGTGCTGGAGACCAACGCCTACAGCACCATCGTCAGCATCTCGAAGCGGATCGCCGAGGTGGTGAGGGTCTACGCGTCCGACGGGCTTGCCGCGACGGTCGGCACGGAGGATGCGTCGTTCACGGTGCTGGAGCGCGTGGAGCAGGAGCGCATCTTCTACCTCAACCACAACGTGAGCCTCGCCTACAGCACGCCCAAGCTCTACTCCATCACGCGCATCGACGAGGTCGCGGAGACTCGAATCCCGCGCCTCCGGCTCGACGTGTGGCCCATCAACCTCAACTACAAGCACCCGGTGGACTACATCCCCCAGTTCTCGCCCATCGACTCGGTCACCGACACGCAGCCCAGCTGTTCGGACATCGAGTCACGGGACATCGCTCTACTGGCGGCGGCTCGCATGGCGCCGCTCATCGGACGCGCGGAGTTCGTGCCCGGCATCATGCTGGACGTGTCGGAGCGCACCCGGGCGGCGCTCGAGCGCAAGGCGTCGGCCCTGCTGGACGCGAGGCAGAACCGATGAGTTCGGCCCTGGGCGGCGCGGCCTCGAGGGTCGCCGAGGCCGCGCAGGCGATGGAGCCGGTCGAGTTCGGGCCGTGGCAGGGGTTCTATCCGTCCCTACCCGCCGACCTGTGCCCGAACGACTACGCGGCGAGGGACAGTCAGGAGTACGTCTACCTGCCCGCCTACGGGTACTGGCGACGTCGCTTCGGGCAGACGGCCAAGTTCAGTTCCGACACGGCCGGGCTGCTGCCGGCCAAGTGGTCGTCCAAGTGTCGGCAGATGGAGGAGTTCCTGTCGGAGTCCATCACCGACGGCATCCCCACGCTCATCGCGCTCGTCACCAAGGAAACCATCGCCTCGGGGCTCGACGACGGGCGCTACTCCAACGTGTGGATTCGGAACCAGGTCAACAACACCAACTACACGCTCGGGTCTGAGTTCGACTCCTCGAGCTACCCGTCGGCGCCGGCCACCGGGGTGGAGCAGATCTTCAAGTTCGTCCCGCTCTGGTACGACTCGGGCGACGGTGGCCTGACGCGCGGCACGTCGGAGTTGAACCGACGGTTCCTCGTCTCGGGCTCGAGGCGGATGCTGCGGGTGGGCGACTGGTGGCACTTCCCGTCGCTCCACGGGACGCCGTCTCGGTGGCGCGGGAACTTCCGGCCGACCACGGGGCTGGCGGCTTCCATCACGCGGAACCGGCTGTTCCCGGCCGGTCCCATCTCGCCGACGCACTCGGGCACGGTGGCTGCCGGAACGCCTGCCGCCGAAGGGACGTGGAAGGGTAGCGACCGCTTCGCCTACGCGGTCATGTACCGCTACGAGGACGGCTCCATCTGGGCGCCGTGTCCGGTGCGGCTGCCCAACGACCGGCTCCCGGACGGGTTCGGTATCGCCACGGTGGATGCCGTCAACCCGGCAGCGACCTATCAGTCCATCCTATTCCAGGGCCTGCCCATCGGCCCGCATGGCGTCGTGTCGCGCATCGTTTGCCGTGGCCCCAAGGTGGACTCGACCGGACCCAACGCGCTCAACATCTCGCCCTACGACCTGCGCCCCATCTACGAGATCCGCGACAACACGGCGACCGAGTGGGAGTGCTTCGACGGGGACGACGCGACACTGGTGGCGCCCGAGGTGGCCGAGCGGTTCGTCCGTCACGACCTGATGATGCCGCCTCGGTCCCGGTACATCTTCGGCGGCGACATGCGCGTGTGCCACGCCTACGGCGGCGACAATCCGGCGGCCATCCAGATCGCGCCCGTGTCCTACACGCTGGCGAACGACCTGAACACCGATGACATCGGCAGCGCCTACACGAACAACGGCTCCTACATGCTGTTCTCCATCAACCAGACGGACGAGACGGGCTCCCTGGTTCTCATCCAGACGGACAACGTCCCGGTCGTCAACAACACCGTGACCATCGACCTGGCGGTGGACGACACGCTCCAGAAGGTGGTGGACCGCATCAACGCGACGGAGATCGTGGGCGGGGGAAGGAAGTGGCGGGCGCAGTTGTGCCCGAACGCTAACCCGGACGCGAACCCGCTGACGGCGCTCACCCCGCACCGGCGCACCATCGAGGGCTGCGCCATCGTGTTGGGGCAGCCGAGAATCACGAACCCCACGGGCGGCCTCTCCAAGGTCGCCATCGGGGCTCGCATCAACGTGACCGGCGTCGGGGCGATGGATGCCTTCGTCGTCACGGCCATCGTGTCGGACACCGAACTCACCATCTCGTCCAACGCGACGGCCAACGCGGACCCGGTGGACGTGACGTTCTACTTCGAGCTGGGCGATGACCCGGTGCCGGGGACCACGGCCAAAGGCTACCAGCGAATCATCGCCAACTCGCTGCCCGGGTTCCTCTACTTCAACAAGACCGAACTCGACAAGTCTGGACTCAGGAAGGACGCGGTCTGGATGACGACCGCCGACCCCGGCACCAACAAGAGCGCCGCCAACTGCTTCTCGAGGCGCAGCGCCAACCGCCACACGCCGCCGGTCCATGCCGGGCCGTGTCAGGGCGGCGGGGCGGTGGACAACGGGTTCGTCGTGTTCTGGGCCAACAAGCGCGGCGCCATCCGCAACACCAAGGACTCCGGCACCGGGCTCGACCAGGACTATCGTCTGTTCATCACGAACGAAGTGTCCGGCTGTTCCTCGTGGAACACCATCGCCGTGGGCAATCGGTTCGTGGCGGCGCTGACCCCGGGCGGCATCATCGCGGCAGACCTGTTCAACGAGGTGCTGATCTCGGAGGCGCTCTGGTCGAGAGAACTCAACGAGACGGACAGCAGCTATCTCCTCACGCCGATGATGAAGAACGACCTCGCGGCGACCGGGGCGGATACCGACACGGCGCGAGCGCACGCACGCATCATGCGAGGGGCGCTATACTTCACGTTTCAGGCCACTGGTGCCAACCACCCTGCGCGGTACCTTGCCTACGACTTCTCATTGGGCACAGAGTCCAGCGGCCTGTCATCCCTGTTGCGGGCGCCGGGGCGACCGTGGGGATGGTCAACGACTCTCCGGCAGTCGTTTTCCGCGTTCGTGGACGCCCGCCGGGACGACGGGCAGCACCTCTACGGATGGAACGAGGCCAACTCGGGGACCGGCGATGGGCGCTTGGACGAGTTCGGGACCGGAGAGACGGACAACGGTTCGGCCATCTCGCTGCCGCAGCTCCACACGCCGTGGGTGCGCGGCGCGGCGGGACAGCGAATCTCGGCGCAGGAGGTCCGCTACGAGCACAACACTCCGTCTGGAGCGACCCTCGCCCTGACCTTCTTCCGGGGCTCGGCGGCCAGCGAGACTCACGCCATGACTCCGGCGAGCGAGGACACGTCGGGCTTCTCCGACGCGCTCAAGTTCCTGCCGCAGGAGCAGCGCGTGGGGACGGATTCCTGCAAACTCGTGTGGGCGCAGTCGGCCGGCACGGCGGGACAGTTGCGTAAACTGGCGCTCTACTTGAAGCGCCTGCCGTTCTACGGGTAGCATCATTCACGGGAGGCACGGATGCCAGTCGCACCAGTGATGGGCCGGGGGGCAAGACGCCCCGCCGCGTTCACATCGTACGAGATCGCCGACTCGCCGAGTCAGCAGTTGATGCGGCCGCGCACGGCCATGCCCGGTGGCGTGGGCCGGCAGGCGGCTCCGGGCGGGGCCCGCTCCGGCGCACGCACCGCCGCCCCGGCTGGCTCGAGCCCGTGGTCGGTGGGCGCCCTGTCCCAGTTCGGCGGTGACGTTCGCCGTGCCGGCTGGCAGCCCGGGCAGCCCCTCCCCGGCGGGCTCAGGATGCCGGGCGGCACGACCACGCCGGCGCCATCCCCCGGCGCCCCGTGGGATCCCAACGACCCCTTCGGCGGGGCGGTCAACCTGCTCGACCCCATCCGGGCGCTCATCGCCAAGGGAGGCCGAGAGGGCGTGTTCGGCCAGAACTACCTCGTTGACCGCCTGCGCCCGCAGGCGCTCCGCAACGCCAACGCCGGGAGAACGCGTACGGCAACGCTGGCGGGCCTCTCCGGGCTCGACCCCATGCAGTACCGTGGTGCCCTCGTGGACGCCGACATCTCGGCCAATCAGGGCATGGTGGGCGCTCTCAACGAGGCCCAGTTGCAGGGCGACATGGGATACCGCCAGATGCTGCTCGACCTGCTCAACCGGGAGCGGTACGGGGTCGAGGCTCCGGGCGAGTCGGCCAACATCGACCGGCGCTTCCAGGAGTCCCAGCGCGGCGGTATTGGCGGGTTCTTGGGCGGCGTTCTGGGGACCGGCCTCGGGGCGTTGACGGGCGGGCTTGGCAGCGGCCTCGGGGCCCGCCTCGCGGGCGGATCCGGCCTCGGCCGGATGCTCGACGACGCCAGCATCTACAACCCGCCGACTCCGGCCCTCAGGCGCTGATGAGCGTCTACGACTTCAATCCGCCCTCCGACGAGGAACTGGAACTCCTCATCGGCCCGCCCCCGAACCCGAACGCCCAGTTCGAGGAGCAGGCGTTCACCGCGAACCCGGTGGAGCGCATCCTCGAGGGGCTCGCGCGTTCCGCCCCCCGCCCCCCGGGGCCGGCGCGGAACTTCGGCGAGGGGCTGGCCTACGGCTTCGTGGGCGGGCTTCAGGGCGAGGGCGCCAAGGTCGCCACGGCCCGCGAGCGGTTCGACCGGAGGCAGGAAGCGCGGCGGCTCAACTTCGACGAGCAGCGCCGGGTCGCCACCGAGAAGCACCGCGAGAAGAAGTACGACGTCATCCGCGAGGCGTTCAAGGAGCATCGGGGGGCCAAGGAAAAGGAGAAGAAGTTCGAACTGGACAACCCGATGGTCGCCGATGAGGACGTGAAGGCGTTCCCGGGCCTTGAGCGGTTCCGTGGCCGACGCATCAGCCGCGACCTGTACGAGGAGATCACGAGCGGGAAGCTGGAGCGTGGTCAGGCGGTTGCCGACCGTCAGGCGGCGGCGGCCGAGCGGGCGGCCGAGGCGGCAGAGCGAGCGGCCCGACAGGAGGCTCGCCGCATCCAACTCGACCAGGTGAACAACCTCGAAGGACTCGTCACACAGTACCGGCTCGACAAGGACGTAGAGGGGTACCGAAACACGGCCGCGCACTATCGTGCGGCCCAGTCCGCCGCCGCACAGAAGAACGGCGTCGGCGACCATGCTCTCGTGTTCGCCTACATGCGGTCCCGGGAGCCGGAGAATCCCAACGCGGTGCGTGAAGGGGAGTTCGACACAGCGTCCAAGGCCGTCGGTGCGATGCAGAACGTATTCCTCAAGGCCACGCTCAAGCGTTACCTGAAGGGCGACATCCTGCTCCCCGAGGGACGCCGCATCATCCTCGATACCATCAGGGAGGGCATGGAGGCCAACCGGCAGACGTTTGAGATTGCCAACGCCCAGTATCGGCGCCGCGCGTCGCTCATCGGTATTCCTGACCCCGAGTCCTACTTCATGCGTAATCCTTCTACCGAGGTGCCCGGAGTGTTCGACCGTGAGCGCGGCACCCTCACGCCTGACGCCAAGGCCAGAATCCACGCACAACTCGATAGCCTGCGGTCCGGCGCTGCGGCGAGTCCCTGATGGCAACCCAGCGATTCAGCAAGGCAGAGGTCGATAGCCTGCTCGACCGGAACCCGTCCATGACTGCCGAGGACATCTTCGCTCTGGAGCAGCGGGGGATGGCTGGCCGGCTCAACGAGATTCTCGGGCCGCCGCCGGCTGGCGAGGAGAACGTGCGGGCCAGACTGCTCGGGACGCTGCCTCCGGTTGCTGGCGGCGTGGCCGGAACCGCAGCCGGCATCCTCACGCGCAGTCCTCAGGCGGCCGCGCTTGCCGGCGGTGCGGGCGCTGCGGGCGGCAGGATGCTTGAGAACCTGGGCCGAGAGACGATGGGCCTCCCGCGTCGCACCGGAACCATCGAGCGCATGGCCGAGGAGGGCGGCGCCCAGTTGCCCGACCTGCTGGGGCGTGGGTTGGACGTGGGGGAGCAGGCGCTGGGCTCTGGCGTCATCGAGGGGCTGTCGGCGGGAGCCTTCGGAGCGTTGCCGGGACGTGGCACCGGTGCCATCGCGGGCGGACTTGCGCGGATGGGCGAGAAGAAGAAGGCTGAAAAGGCCGTGGAGAATGTTGCCCGAAACCGTCAACTACGCGAGGCCAAGCGCGTGCCGGTGTCACGCCTCACCGAGATTGCCGAGCGTGCGCGCATCGAGCGCGAATCGGCCGGAGCGGACAAGGACGCCATCATCGGTGACGCTCCGGGCGAGGTCACGTTCGGGGAGATCGTGAAGCGCGTACAGCGGTCGCTCGCGTCGGGTCCGACGCGCAAGGCCCCCGAGCGCCGACAGTTGCAGAAGCGCATCCGCGCCACCCTGGAGTCCGTCATGGACCGGGCCAGCGCCGGCGCCGTGAGCGGTCGCCAAACGGTGTTCAACATCCGGGAGGCAGACTGGGCCAAGACGGCGTTCGACCGGGCGGCCCGCCGCGCACATGAGCAGACGGCCGGCGGCGTCGGACATGACCCCGACCTCGCCCAGTTGATCTCAAACGCCTTCCGCGATGCCGTCGAGGAGCGGATTCCGACCGTGCGCGACGTGAATGCCGCCTACAACACTGCCCGCCGCGCGGACGTGGGCGCTCGTCGTACGCTGGGAAGGGCCACGGACCCGTCCGTCCAGAGGCTTCAGGCGGCGCGGGACCAAGCGCAGGATGAAGCGGTGCGGCTGGCGACGATGACGGGGAACACGGAGCCGCTGCTGAACCCGACCATCGGCATGGGCGGACAGGTGTGGTTCCACCCTCCCAAGCTCGGCACGCTGTTGTCGCGGGGTGGGGAGATTCTTGGCAATCCAGCAGTGACGCGAACTGGGCGCGTGACCCCAGAACTGTTGAACGCTCTCCTAAGACTAGGCGAGCCGGAATTGGACCCATCACTCAACCGGAGGTGATTCGACGATGAAGCGTAGCGTCTTTCTCAGTGTGCTGCTGGCGATGGCGATTCCGCTCGTCGTCATTGGCCAGACGGTGATTCAGGACGGGACGAGCTTCCGGCGTCAGATTCAGGGAGCGCCGGTCATGCTGCTGGACCCGTCCGACTCGACGGGGCAGGCGGCGCGGACGGATGGGAGCGGGAACCTGCTCGTGACCGACGCCGACCGCGACCGCGACCTGACGTTCCATGCCGAGATGATCTCGTCGGATTCTCTCCGGGCCAACGGAGATTCGTCGGTGGTCACGACGCTGAACGGAGCGAGCAGCCTGATTCTCGTCCTGAAGGGCTGCCCGAAGGTCACGACCACTTCGATCAGCCGAGTGGCGATTCAGTTCCGCACCCACGTCCTAGGGGTTTCGGACTCGTCGAAAACGGTGCCGCTATACCTCTACGGCTCTACCGGCACGGGGGTCAGCGCGGCGGTGGGTTCGGACAGTATGGTGGTCGGTCACACGCGGGCGGGTACGGCGAACGCCCCGTGGCCGGAGGAGATGGTCGTCTACTTCGACTTGGCTCGCTGCGGTCCCAACGGCAGCGCCTCGTCCACACTGTTCTACCCCGGAGGCATCGCCATCCCGCTCGACAACCTGTTCGGTCGCGGTGTCAGGCTCCAGAACATCAGCATCCGGGCACGGCTCATCTCCGGCCCCGCCGTTGCCGGCTTCACGGCTACCCTCATCGGGACCGGGCTGTGATGCGGTGGGGCCTGCTGCTAGTCGGGTTGCTGGCCGCCAGCCCTGCACCGGCCAAGGTTCTCGTAGTGGAGCACTACGTCAATCACGGGCTGTCTGCCGAGGCGACCGTTGACGCTCAGGTGATTCACGCCAGGTCGGCCAAGGTGCTGAGGAACATCCTCAACCGGAGCGGGGCAGACTATCGATGGGTTGACTACAAACAGACCCAGACGGAGTACTTCCGCAACGGGTATCAGGTCTGGGGGTACGGTTCTCCTGGGGCGACCGTTGAAACCTTCGACGGGGTCATCCACCTCAACTTCGGCGGCGTTCAGGGCAATCGTCGCGCGGCGGCCAACGGTACGCTTACCGTTGGCAACCGCGCCAGGGTCGATAGCATGTTGTTCGGTGGATCGACGAAGGCCCCCACGAAGCCCCAGTTGGTGCTCATCAACAACACGATGGCGCTGATCGGTAGCACGACATATGAAGAGATGTTCGACGCTATCAACTGCACCACGGGGGTGAACGCTCTAAGCGGCGGGTCGTTCATGTATCCGGCATCGGAGCCGACCAGGCCGTTCATCGTGGGAAGTTACGTTTCGGCGTTGGTGATGAATACGACTCCCCCGGATGGTGGCGTGAGGGTTCACCTGAAGTCGAGCACCGTTGCGCCGTACCACTCCCTCACCTATGACCCTCCCGCCAGCCTGACGTATTCGTGGCCCGACAGCATCGTGCCGGGCGCTGCCGACACGGCGGTGGTGTGGGAGAGGCTCATGTCCCACATCAACGGGTCGGCGCCCATCGTGTTCGCCAGCACCGCTGGCGCCGGCTACCCGGCAGACTCGATCTACAACACTGACGCTGTGATGCACGCCCCCGGAGAGTTGGAGTCGTCGATTATCTTGTATGCGCTGGCCCGCTTCGATTCTCTTACGAATGGCGGCGTGTGGCCGACTGGCAAGGTGCCGGTGAAGCTTGGGTTGACGATTGACGGCGGATTCGCCCGCAACGCCCGACTTCACCCGCGAGGAATACTCGCGGCAGACTCCTCGGCTCTCAAGTCCAGCATCGACTCTCTGGCCGCCTTGGACATCCCGTTCGTCGTAGGCGTCAACGTCTGCTCAGTGGCAACGTATCCCAGCGAGAAGGGATGGTGGGCGGCTGCTCGCAAGGCACGATACTCGCCGCAGCCGTGGACCGGCATCGACAGTACGGCCAACAGCGGGAACTCGTCGTTCCTGCTCCCGATCGACATGTGGGGGCGCTATCGGAAGCGCATCGCGTTCGGAGACTCATCGGCGACGGGGCGAGACACTAGTCTGTGGGCGCTGTTTCGTGGCGGGCTCTACAAGTGCGACTCCATCTTCGGGAGCGACCGGGTGTCTCGCTTCGCCTTGCCGCCCGACGACGATTGGACTCCGCGCGGCATGAACAACTCGTCATCCGGCCCCGGCGTTGATTCTGTGTTGTTCGCCATGAAACGCGCCGGCTTCGTCGGGGTACGCTCCAACACCACCGACCGTGATTGCGACCCCGAGTATCTGCCGGGCAACCCGCGCGGCTGGCATGTCAGACAGGGCGTCTACCGTGACGCCCGGAATGGCAAGTTCAAGGTGCTGGGATATCCCGGCTATCCGCTCGGTGGAGGCAGTAGGTTGATGGTTGCCGTCACCGACACCACCCACCCATATTCTGCGGGGTTGGTCGGGAAGCTTTACTCGGAGATTTATCGCGCATGGCAGGGGATGTGGCAGCTCCAGGACTGGAACTACGACGCGTTCCCGACGAACGACGTTGTCTACCCGGACAGCAGGGTGTGGGATGGCGTGGAGTTCAACATAAAGGACCGTCTCTACGCTGAGAAGAAACTGGGAAGCCTGATTCGCTTGTCTGCTTGCGATTTTTCCGGCGACCCGAACGGCCCTCCTGCTAGGCTTGGGTGGTGGACGGTCAAGAGCCTTGCCAACCAGTTCCGCGCCATCAACAACGCGGCGAACCGAAGCATCGTTATCTTCGCCTACCCCGAGGACATCAACCCATGACCACTCCCCGTCCGGGCGTGACACGCAAACCACTAACCACAGGAGGGTCCTCAGCGAGACAGACACCCTGTCGATTGGGAGGAGTTCGCATCACCGAAGCGCCCGGACGGGGGGTCGGTGAACCGTGAGCGACAGGCTAGAGGCCATCATCAGCGACATCCTCCTGCGCGAGGGTGGCTACGTTGACCACCCGGCCGACAAGGGCGGGCCGACCAAGTTCGGCATCACGCAGGCCACCCTCAGCGACTGGCGACACCGGCAGGTCACGCCCGAAGAAGTCCGCCTCATGGACGAGGACGAGGCGCGTGACATCTACCGGGCCCGCTACATCATCGACCCCGGCTTCGGCGGGCTGCCGGACGCCCTGCGCGACCTCGTGGTGGACTGCGCGGTCAACCACGGACCAACAAGGGCCGTCGCATGGCTCCGCGAGGCCGCAGGGCTATCGACCATCGGCAAGATGGGGCCGGAGGTGGACATGGCGCTGCAGGACCTAGGCGCCCCGCGCGTCTACCGCAAACTGCTCGGCAAGCGGGTGAGGTTCTATGGGCGCATCATCACCGACAACCCCAAGCAGGCGGCCTTCGCCGCCGGCTGGGCGAACCGGGTCGCCTCGTTCGTGGAGATGACACCATGACACCGCAGCGCGACCACGACGGCCACCTTCGCATCCTGCCCCGCGACCTGCTAGCCTACGCCGTCCTGCTCGCCGCCATCCTCGGTCAGTGGTACGCGCTCAACGCCAAGATCGACAGCTTCATGGAAGTGTCGGAGGCTCGCCACAAGGCCGCCGATGCCGACCGCGAGCGCATCTGGGACGTGCTCGTAGGTCAGGCCCGGGCTTCGGGTCAGGAGAAGGCGGCAGAGCCCGCCAGAAAGGAAGGACGCTAGATGGAATCGGTCCTGCGGAGTTCGGAGTTCTGGGTTGCCATCGTCACAGCCATCGGCGTGGGCGGCGCCCGCGCGGGTTGGTGGAGTGACGCCGACTTCACGGAGTTCGTCGCCCCGGCGCTCCTCTACGTCGTCGCCCGCGTCACGTCCAAGCTCGCCAAGTCTGTTACCCTGAAGGCCCCGGTCAAGTAGCATGGACAACGACACGCTGAAGGCGCTAGGCATCGTGCTGGCGCTCTACCTGCTCGGCCGCTGGCTAGCGGGCGACACACTGGGGCGATGGACGCCCCGCATCAACAAGGGAGGTAAGCGGTGAAGCTGCACCTGAGTTGGCCCGTCCTGCTCGCCATCGCTGCGGCGGTGGTGGCATCGTGGGCGGTGGAAGTGGACGACTGCGATGCGGCTTCCCTGTGGGAGTCGGTCAGCGTCGGAATCGGTGGTCAGGGTGTCTGGGTGGACGAGGGCGGTGCGCCGGCCTTCCGGGATGCGGAGGCTATCGGGCGGGCATCGCTCGGCGTGACGCCCCACGTCAACCTCGTGGGCGGCGTGTCCTACGGTGTGGACAAGTCCTACCTGCGCGGCTCTGGCGGCGTCAGGATCACGGCCACCGACGTCAACGACCCGAACTTCTCCATCGGGGTCGGTGTCTCGAGACACTACGTCAGCGAGCCGGATGCTGGGCTCGATGAGGCGGCCGCTGAAGCCGCCATCGGCTGGAAGCCGTTCACCTCGTCCCGGGTCGTCCTGACCGGCCTCGCGGTCTACGGCATCGACACGGGCCGGCGCATGTTCTCGGCCGGCGTCGTCTGGCCCTTCAAGGTCGTGGGAGGTGGACAGTGACCATCCAGGACATCATCAACCGGGCGGCGCCGGCGCTCATCGGGCTCGCGGCAGAGCTCGAGGCGGCCATCGCCAAGTACCCGGATCTCGCGGGGTCGCTGCAGCCCAAGGCCGACGCGCTGAAGGCTGCGGCCGACCCGCTGGCGCTGGCGCAGCTCGGCAGCACGGTGCTGAACGAGTTGACGCAGTTCGCTCGAACGGGGACGCTGGACCCGAGGAGCAGCCCGAGCAATCTGGCGTAGCGGAGCGGTGGGCACCCGTGCCTTGCGAGGCCGGGGTAGCAGGGGGCGGCGGCTACGGCCTCCGCCCTTTGACCTTCAGCGCACCCTCGTGCTTAGAGCGGCAAAACGCGCTGCGCGAGCCGCCGCACGGCAATCTCGCAGTAGCGTTCCTCGACCTCGATGCCGATGGCGCAGCGGCCCATTCTCTTGGCGGCGTCCAGCGTTGTGCCAGCGCCCATGAACGGGTCGAGCACCAAGTCTCCGGGCTGACTGTGGAGCCGGATAAACAGCGCGAACAGGTCAAGCGGCTTGGGTGTCGGATGGTCGTCGGCTTGCGGCTTGATGCCGTTGATGCGAACCACGTTGGCTTGGGCGTTCCCGCCGTACCACTTGCACGCCGCGCCGGGCTTCTCGGCCACCAAGACCATCTCGTAGTTTCGGCGATAGTGCCATCCCATGCCAAGACCGCCTTTGTCCCAGACCACCGCCTGTTTGAATCCGATAGCCTCGTCCATCCACAGCGACCAACGGGCGAACTGGGGGTCAGGTCCGCCGCCGCCGCCGCAGCAGCAGCAGCAAGAGCCGGGCCGTATGAGCCTGTTGGCCTCTCCGAAAAACCACCGCACTAGATCGTTGGCTTCTGGCCCGTCGTTGGCGATGGGTCGCGCCAGCGGTGCGGCAGCCCCCGCAGGGAGGATGCCCAGCGCAGCCTCCCGGCGGTGCGCTAAGTCGCCGTTGTTGTTGTTGTGTCCGTAGGGCGGGTCCGTGAGAATGAGGTCGATGCTGGCGTCGGCGAGCGACGGCATAATCTCCCTACAGTCTCCATGGTAGATGGTGATTCCGTCCTCGTCGTAGTACGGTCGCGGAAGGCTCATCTCACCCTCGTCTTGACGCCAGCCTGGCGGAGCTTGGCGCCCAACTCCTGCACGCTGCGAGCGATTATGTAGATGCCGCCAGCCGCCTCCCACTTGAGAGCGAAGGCGCGCTGTGCGGGCGACTGGCGGCCACGCTCGCTTTTCACTTCCACCGCTATGGGGGTCGGCTGCCGCATCGTTACCGGCGGAAGCCCGAACGAACGGCGGTCGTAGGTCTTGAGCGGCGCAATCGCAATAATGTCCGCTATGCCCCTGCTCGGCGCAGGACGGAACCGCCCCGGCTGGCCTGCGATGGGGACCCCGGTGACGTTGATGCGCCACGCTGCAATGCCGTTCGCGGCGAGGTAGTCTAGGCACGCCTTCAGGATGCGACCCTCGGGGGTCTTGCTCATTCGCGCCTCCACTTCCAGCCACAATGGCGGCATCGCAGCCAGCCGCCACGGGACTCAATCGCATGGCTGCCGTGCAGCCACTCGCACAATCCAGAGAGCAAGACCTCGCGGAAGAACCAGCCGGGGGCGACAAGCGGGATAATCAGCCACCCGAGCCATTCGCGGCTCATCTCTCCACCCTCACCGCCGCCGGCCGCACGCTGGAGGTAGTAGTAGTCACAGCTTCCCCTCCTTGATCCGCTGCTCCATGATTGGCTTGATGGCGTTCACGGCTTCGCAGATGAGCGAGGCGAAGTGATATTCGCGCTCGTTGTCGGGGTGCGTGGTCGGTTTGCTCTGGTCGTTGCGGTAAACGGTCGCAACCTGAACACGCAGGCCCGCCTCATCATCCGTCGCCTTGATGCGTTCCTCAAAGACGGCGATGGGTTGGTATCCCTCGTCGTGCTTCAGGCCCACCACGAGGCGGTCGGGCTGTACGAGGTTGTAGAGCCGTTGCAGTCGCAGCCAGTCAGATAGAGTCACCGCGTCACCTCCACCCTTCCCGGCCTGACGCTCGTTGTGTCCACGTAGGCGCTGTCACATCCACCGCCCGCCCGGTTGGACGCCCACACGCTCATGCGGTAGATGCCGCTGGCGAGGTCCGTGCGCTGCCACAGGGCTTCGGCGCCGGGCATGGTGAGCAGGGAGTCGTGGCCGACGAGTTCCGGGCGAGCGCCGACCGGGCCGGTCCAGCGGACGTGGAGCCATAGGGGGGAGTAGAGGGTGTCGGTGGCGACGGAGCAGCCGGGACCGGCACCCTGCGTGGGCATGGTGGCTCTCACCGTCAACGTTGCGGCGCTGACGCAGGACGCGACGGTGAGCAGCGCGAGCGCCAGCAGGGCGCGGGTCATGGGCGGCGACCGTGGATTGGGTTCTCGCAGTCTCCGGCATGGGCCAACCCCTCGCTGCCGCTGGTTGCCGAAACATACTCACAACCACGCACCTTGATGATGCGGTATTCGGTCACGCCGCCAAAAAACGTGCAGCCCAGCCCTTGGCTTTCTCCCTTAGCACCGCACCCTAGCGGCATCAGGCAGAGAGCAATCAGGACGGCTTTCCTCATCTCCCCTCCAGTTCTCGATTGATGACGTGCGCCACGTCGTCCCCCGACAGGCGGAAGCCGTTGGCGACCCGGATGGCGTGGAGGCGGCGCAGTTCTCTCCACACGCGCAGCAGGGCGAACAGCGTGGCGGTCATGGCCGGCGCTCCGGCGGCAGGGCGCTGACGATGTCGTGCAGGGCGTTGTTCGCGTGCCCGGCTGCCATGCTGGCCTCGTCGCTCTCGTTCTGATGCTCCCATGCTTCCACGGCCTCCACCGCCGCCTTGACCACCGGCTCCCACGCGGCGAGGCGGGCGCGGACTTCATCCATCACCAGCGTCACGCCCGGCTCCCTACAGGATAAGACGCTGCATGTGAGCCACCCACCGGACCCGATGAACAGCGACCTCGCACCACAGGCTGGGCAGGGGTCTGCGATTCTCGGCTGTGTCGGCGTGTAAGGCTCGCCCGTTCCACTCACTCGCTCGCTCACTTCCCCTCCTTCTCGCCCGGCTCCGGGCGCAGGGCGCGCCACTGCTTGTGCGTTACGATCTTGAGCGCCGTGTTGCGGTGCACGCCGAACCGCTCCGCAAGCACCTTGTTGGGCACCCCAGATGCTGACATTCGCCGCATCTCTACAACGTCGGTCGATGTCAACTTGGCCATCCCGTGACGCTCTCCAGTCGTGCGGCGCTCTGGCGTCTTGTTCGCCCAGTGGTCATTGCCTCTCGGCAACGTCCACGGCCTGCGCTGCCACGAGACGCGGCCCTTGCGAGAGGCGTCTTTCATGTTGTCGCTTGGCGTGCCCAGAAATAGATGCTCAGGATTCACACAGGCGGGGTTGTCGCATCGGTGACAGACAAACAGGCCGTCTGGGATGACGCCGTGCGCCCACTCCCACGCAACACGAGGGGCTCTATGAGGCCTGCCGTTCATGTGGAACTGTCCATAGCCGTTCCGGCTACTGCCGGCGGTCCAAATCCAACAATCGCCCGACTTGTCCACCTTCGACCAGAATCGCCGCGCTACGCGTTCTGCGTCGTCGGTCATGCTGGCCTCGTCTTTCTCACCTTGAATCGCTTGGCGTTAGTCCGCTGCTCGCAGAAGTCGGCGATCTCGCGCAGGCACGAATGGTCGAACACCGTGCGCTGGTGCGGCCAGAACGTGTACTTGCGCCAGCGGCCGAACCACGACACGACGCCGAGGATTGTCCCGTCCGCCACGGTCGCCTCCCACACCTGCGTCTTGCCGGACTCGCTCGCTCCTGCCAGCACGAACTCGATGCGCGGCTCGATTGCTTTCAGCGCCGAATGAAGACTCATTCCCCCCTCGCTTTCCGTAGGCGTTCGAAGGCGGCGGCGATGTTCCTGATTGCGGCGTCCGTTTCGTCGTTCACCGGCCCGCACTCGACCTCTACTGGACAGTTGCGGCATGAGCCGTCACATCCCGGCGCGTGGTCAGCGCGTCCATGCGACTGCCCCTGCGCCATGTACTCACCGCACCCGGCGCACCGCCACGAGCCGGAGCCGTGGATAGACAACAAGCACTTCTCCAGCGCCTTCTCCGTCTCGTCGGCCGCGTCGGCGATTGCGAGAAGGCGGAGGACGGTCTGCGGGTTTAGCTTGACGTTCAGCTTGCGTCGGGTGAACACCGACGAGGGACGCTCCTTAGCGTCCTCCGCCAGCGCCCGCAACTCCTTCCTGCGCTCCGGCGTCATCGCTTCGCCTCCCAGTCGGCCAGCACGCGGGCGGCTATGGCTGGCGGCGGCTCAGACATTCCCGGCCACGAATCGGCCTTGATGCCCGCCCACACCAAACTCACCGCCAGCGCCCGCAGTTCGTCGCGGGTGAGCGTGAGGGAGTTGAGCTTGGCGGTCAGCCGCTCCGCCTCCGCCCCCACCTCCGGCCCTATGTCTGTCAGGCCACACTCGTCATTTCTCCGCGCCCACACCTTCACGATGTAGCCGGGCGAGCCCCACATGCGGTCGTAGATGAGCCCGCCCAATGCGTAGTACCGGGTGAGCGTGAGGGAGTAGGGGGTTGCGGCTTGGGTCGGGCTCGCGTTCCCTTCCGGCGCTACTGCGGCGTCGCGATTGCCGCTCACGTCTTGCCCGCGCGTGCACACGCCAGAAGCGACTTCTCCACCAGAGGCCGCATCGTTCTCCCCCGACCCCTTCACGCCCGCGAGGGCGGCACGAGCAAGTCTGTAGCAGTTGCCCTCCACGTCGCCGCCCTGCTCGATGTGGCGCACAACGCCCTCCAGCGCCTCGCGCAGCCGGTCCCGCTCGGCCCGCGCCTCGTCCAGCTTCCGCAGCGCGGCGAGTTCGGCCTCCAGCACCAGCACGCGGCAGGGGTCTATGTGATACGCCTCGCCGGACGGCAGGCGCACCATGCTTTGGGTGAGCAGGCCCCCACAGAAGGCGCAGGTGTCGCTCCACTGCTCGTCGTTCAGTTCGTGGCTCATCGGTCCTCCAGCCCGGCCTCGTAGCACTCCCGGCACAGGCCCTTGCGGTAGACGGGCCGCCCGCATCCGTGCTCACACTCCTCCGGCTCGTCGGCGCCCCAGTAGGCGTCCGCTTGCTTCTTGAGGTCGCGGTCGGCCGCCACCGCCGCCGCTCGTTCGCGCTGTGAGGCTCTGTCGCTCATCGCTTCGACCCCTCTTGGACGCGCAACTCCACCCACATCGCATCCCAAGTGGACACGTTGGCTCCCGTGATGCGGTTGTAGGACCGCGCCTCGAAGTGCGAGAACACGACCCACAGGGCGCACGCCACCAGAACCGCGACGGACCCCGCAATCACACAAAACCTCGTCTCGCTCATCGTCCCTCCGTTGTGGGCGGCCCCTCATGCGACCGGACGACCCCGCGTCGTTACCGGCCGCCCTCTCGGGGCCGCCCCTTGCGCGACCACCTGGTTCTGCCGCACTCCGCGCACCACCGCGATCCGCTCTTGCGAATGTAGACGTTGCGAGGATCGGTCCAGTCGTGGCCGTACTTGCACGCCGTCTTGGTCGCCGCCTTTCCGCGCCGGATGTTCTCGCGGTGGGTCACGGGTTCCAGATGCGACGGGTTCACGCATGACGGATTGCGACACAGGTGGTCCAAGTCCAGCCCCGGCTCGATAGCCCCCACCGTCCACTCGTAGGCGACTCGATGGGCGCACGCCCTCCGGCCACCATCAAGTGATAGTTGGCCGTATCCGAGCGAGTTGTTCGCACCAGTCCAAAGCCAGCAGCCATCCGACTTGCTGACCTTCGACCAGAACCTTTGGTGCACCGACCGCCTTGGCAGTCTGTCCATCGCTTCCTCGCTTGTCCGGCTCCGGCCCGGAGCTGCGCGTGGGCAGGGTTTCTGCTCCTGACGGCACTCCGGGCCTCGCCCGGTCCGTGGCTACCTCCCTAGCCGGCTAGCGTCTGATCCAGTAAAAAGGTCGAGAATCATGCTCAACACAACGTCGCCCATCAGTTCACCACCCCGCTTTCGGTGGAAGTTTCGCGGCAAGGGAATCCATCAGGACGTGGAGACTGTACCGTGCAGCCATGAGCAGGGCGCGGAGTCGTGCGACCTCGGCCGTCAGGCGGGCAATCTCTTGGTCCTTCTCGTCGTCGTCCATCGTGTCTCCGTAGGCGGTGGGCGGGCCGTCCGTGGCCCCGGTTCGATGAGGCCGTTTGCCCACCGTCGTCCTCACGTCGCGTCCGCGTAGGCGCTGGCGGCGGGGGCCTTCTCGGTCGCACGGACCCCAGTCTCGACAGTCCCGGGCAACGTCAACCCCCGCCCGACCAGCGTACGCACAGCCTGCTCCAGACGCCCGCAGAACGCCTCCACGGCCTCCGCCAGCGCCCGGATATACTCCTCGTCACGGTGGACCCGCAGCAGCGCCGGCGGCAGGTCCGGGTGGTAGGACAGCGTGTCCCACCACTCCCGGCCCGTCACCCAGAGGCAGCCCTGCACCTGCGGATAATACTTCTGCCCGATGCCCTCGCCGCCCAGCAGGTAGCCGATATGGATGCCGGGCGACGGGCACTTGAGTTCGAGGCCGCCGTCGTCGCCGACGAGGCGGTCGGGAGAGCATCCTGCCCTACCGTCATCCCTGAGACAGAACCCGACCGCCCCCGTCGACACCTCCTGCTGGAACTCGTACCACGCCACCGCCTCGGCCTCGACCACGGAGCCGCGCTCCATGAGGGCCGTCGACACCGTCTGCAGCGGGGTGCCCAGGAAACGCTCCGCGAGCAGCTCGTGCATGTAGGCGACCGCCGCCGCCGACGGCCTCCCGGTCGGCGTCAGGATGCGGTCGAACTGGCTGGCGGTCGGGATGCCGGCCCGCGCGGCCTGCCACTCCGGGGAACCCTGAGGAACCTCGAGGATCCTCACGAGGCCACCCCCTTCCCGCGCGACTTGTCCTGCAGGGCCCGCAGGGCGCGAGGGAAGTCGCGCCGACGGACCTCGGGCAGGCTGCCGGCACCGACCCACTTGAGGAACTGGTCGATGTTCGAGTTGGTCTGGTCGATGAGCTCGCGCAGGGTGTCCACCTGCCCCTGCGTGATGGGCTCGAGGTCGGCCGGGTCGGCGCCGTCCGGGTCCACGTCGGTCATGGTGAGGCCCAGCACCTGCACCAGGGCCTGCCGCTTGGCGTAGGTGAGGGCCGCCGCGTGCTTCTGCTGGGAGTTCATGGCGGCCCCTGAGTCGGTCGGGCAGGAGAACGTGGCGCGAATCGAATGCCCGTTCCGGTGCCTGAGGGTGCAGGTGCAGGTGATGTTGGCGCCCTCGGTCGCGCTGTCCCACGAGAACGACAGGCCCCGGACGTGGAGGTGCGGCCCGACCACGAGCGCAATCTGGTCGAGCTCCGCGTAGTCGTACTTGTGGGTGGTGCCCTTGGTCGCCGACGTGATCTTCGCGGTCGACGTCTTCGGGATGGGCGGGCAGGACGACTGGAACTGCGCCATCGCGTCGGCGAACTCCCGGGCCGCCGCCCGGTCCTGCTCTTCGCGGTAGAGCTGGGAGATCTTCTCGAGGGCCTCGACCGGGACGCCGTTGGCGACCGCGTGCGTCATCATCGCCATGACGGCAGCGGGCCCCGTGGGCGCGGTGAGGGCCTCGAGGTGGACCGGAGCGTCGGCCCTGGTGACGATATCCTTGGTGGCGGGCATGACTACCTCCCCTCTTCCGTCTTGCCGGCCCTGCTCCCGGAACGCATGTAGAGCTCGCCCTCGACGGGCGGGAGTTCGATGTACTGGGAGCGGTACGCCTTGTGGTTGCCCTTGAGGCGGAACTTGATGTGGGGCTGGATGCCGCCGTCCTCGGGCACGAGGGTGACGACGACTTCGGCGCCGGCGACTTCGACGATGCGGGACATGGGCTTCTCGAGCTTGGTCATGACTTCCTCCAGTGTCGGTTGAGGTCTTCGATGAGGGTGACTACAGCGCGGGCGGTGTCGCGCGAGAAGCACTCGCAGGGGGCGAGTTCTTCCTCGCGCTGCACGCGAGCATAGGACTTGCGGCGCAGGCGGTCGCACTCGTCCTGCACGCGCTGTATGCGCTCCAGCCAGCGGGCGAACGGGATTGGGGTCCATTAGCGCCACGCTCCCAGCGCCCGGTCCACCGCCAGCAGCGCACCGCCGAACGCCGCCACGATGAGCACGGCGGCAACGTAGGCCAGCAGAAAGCGCGTCATCGGCTCCCCCTCTCCGCCTCGCGGGCGGCCTCTACGGCACGGTCCTCGGCCTGCCACCGCTCGTCAGCATCGCACTCGGCGCAGGGCGCATCCTCCAGCTCACAGCACGGCTCCACCGCGATGCCCAGTTCCTCGGCGGCCAGTTCAAGCGCCTCGTTCACGTCGTAGGCACGGACGGTCGCGGTCAGCGGCTCGCACTTGGGTAGCGTCACGGTCCATTTGCGGGTCATCGGTCCTCCAGCGGTGGCAGCCCGCACCACTCGCGCACCTTCTCCAGCGGCAGCGCCTTCGCGTCGAACAACTCAACGAACCGCGCCGCCTCGCTGCGATGAAGCGCCGGAACCTCGGCGATGTCCTTGACGCCGAACGCCGCCGCCATCGGGCAGTTATCCCATGAGTGGCAGCGCCAGTGTTCGAGCGTCACGATGTCGGCCAGCGGCTTGCCGCCAGCGGCGAGAATGGCGGGAACGACCTCCTTCGTGTAGGTGTCCCAGTTCGCCGCCCCCGACAGGTTCGCCCCCGACAGGTTCGCCCCCGACAGGTTCGCCCCCGACAGGTTCGCCCGCGACAGGTGCGCCCACGACCGGGTCGCCCCCGACAGGTGCGCCCCCGACAGGTTCGCGCGC
>JBQTGV010000048.1:0-8185 GCA_052390515.1 Candidatus Eiseniibacteriota bacterium
GGCCGCTGCGGGCGTTCAGTATCTCGCCGCCGGCGTATTCGACGCCGGCGGCACGGCAGAACGCGTCCACGACGTCCCCGACCCACACGAAGTCGGTGGTCTGCCGTCCCTCGGTCATGGGGAAGCCGGCCCCATCCACGCAGGCGAGCACGAGCGAGGGCAGGAAGAAGCTGGCCGGCTGCGCCGGCCCGTAGACGAGCGAAGGGCGGAGCGTCGTCAGGGAGAGTCCGGCCCGCGCACAGTAGGCCGCGGAGAGCTGCGTCGCGGCGATCTGTCCGGCGGAGTAGGGTGAAGCGGCCCGCTCTCGGTGCTCTTCCGAGAAGGGCGCTTGGCCTGCGCCGTACTCTTCCATGCCTCCGGCGCGCACGAAGCGGGATATGCCCGGCGCGCGCTCGGCGACGGCGCGGAGCAGCTCGAGCGTCCCGAGCGCGTTCACCCGGAGCGAGTCCCTCCACGCGGCGGCTTCGCCGGGGGCGAAGCGCCCCGAGGCCGTCGCGGCGAGGTGGAAGACGAGATCCGGCCCGGCCTCGCCGACGCAGCGGTCGAGGGACGCGTGGTCGCCCAGGTCGGCGTGGAGCACCCGGACCTGCCCGGCGACGTCGGCAAGCCGCCACGTCGAGCTGCGCTCCCGGGCCAGCACGCTGACGCGCGCGCCCTCGCCCACCAGCCGCCGTACCAGATGCGATCCGAGAAAACCGGTCCCGCCCGTGACGAGGATCGATCGATCGCGGAGGTCAGTCACGGCCGTCGTCCCGCCCCATTTGCCCCGAGAGAAGTCCGGCGTTCCGCCTCGCTTACGCTCGCTCGCCGTCCATGGCTCGCTCGCTTCGTTGCCGCCGGCCTTCGGCTACGACGCGAGGCGAAACGCCGTCCTTCTTCGGGACACGCCGTCACGTTGCGAAGAAGCGCCGGTACCACTCGATCGTCTCCCGCAGCCCGCGGTCCAGGTCCCACTCCGGAGTCCAGCCCAGCCGCTCGCGAGCCTTGGCCGCGGAGAGGTACTGGTCCTTGATCTCGCCCTGCGCGGTGTTGCGGATGTCCGGCTCCAGGTCGGTCCGGCCGGTGAGCTGGCGCAGCTTCGCGACGATCTCGAGCACCGAGGTGGGCCGCTCGCCGCTGAAGTTGAATGCTTCGCCCCGCACGTCCGCGCGGTCCAGGCAATCGGCCATGCGCAGGTAGCCGCGCGCCACGTCCGTCACGTAGACGTAGTCGCGGAGGTAGGTGCCGTCGCTGCGAATGACCGGGCGCTCGCCGCGGAGCAGCGAACGGATCGTCTCGGGGACGATGCGGCTGAAGTTCAGGTCACCGCCACCGTACACGTTGCCGAACCGTGCTACCGCGACGGGAATCCCGTAGGTGTGCGCGTAGCTCGTGGCGATCAGATCCGTGCAACTCTTCGATGCCTCGTAGGGATGTCGGCCGGCGAGCGGCATGTCTTCGCGGTAGGGGAGGCTCTTCGATTCGCCGTAGGCCTTGTCGCTGGAGGCGACGACGACGCGGCGCACCATCTCGCGGTGCTGCCGGCAGGCTTCCAGCACGTGCCAGGTGCCGCGCACGTTGGCCTCGAAGGTGCTCATGGGGTAGCGGTGCGCGACTCCGACGAGCGTCTGCGCGCCGAGGTGGAACACCGTGTCCACGGCGTGCAGGTTCACCGCGCGCTCCACGTCCTCGAAACGGGTCAGGTTGCCGTCGACCACGTGGCAGCGCGCGATGTCGCCGCTGCGCAGCAGCTCCGACTGCGGATCCGCGTCGAGCACGAGCACCACGACCCGGCAGTCGAGCGCGAGCAGCTCCTTCACGAGCCACGAGCCCACGAGGCCGGTGGCGCCGGTGACGAGGCAAGGGCGTCCCTTCCAGTCGGTGCCGCTCACGCCCACACCGCCCAGGGGGCGCGCCCGCGGTTCCACAGTTGATCCAGCAGCCGCTTGTCGCGCAGCGTGTCCATGCACTGCCAGAAGTCCTCGCTCCGGTAGGCCATGAGCTGGCCGTCGGCGGCGAGCCGCTCCAGCGGGTCCCGTTCCCAGATCGTCTCGTCGCCCTCGATGTAGTCGAGCACGCCGGGCTCCAGCACGAAGAAGCCGCCGTTGATCCAGCCCTCCCCGAGCTGGGGCTTCTCGTCGAAGCGGGTCACCTGGTCGCCGTCGAAGAGCAGGCGCCCGAAGCGGGCGGGCGGGCGCACGGCGGTGAGCGTGGCCAGCTTGCCGTGCCGGCGGTGGAACGCGACCAGCGCCTGGATGTCCAGCCGGGCCACGCCGTCGCCGTAAGTCATGAGGAAGGTCTCGTGGCGCAGGTGCTCCGCCAGGCGAAGCAGGCGTCCTCCGGTCTGGGTCTCGGGTCCGGTGTCGATCAGGTGGAGCAGGAAGTCGTCGCGGTGGCCGGAGTACTCGGTGATGCCGCCGCTGGCCAGGTCGATGCAGAAGTCGCTCTGCAGGCGCGAGTAGTTCAGGAAGTAGCTCTTGATGATGTCGCCGCGGTAGCCGAGGGCGACGAGGAAGTCGCGGTATCCGAAGGCCCCGTAGATCTGCATGATGTGCCAGAGGATCGGGCGATCGCCGATCTCGATCATCGGTTTCGGCCGGATGTCCGTCTCCTCGGCGAAGCGCGTGCCGAGTCCCCCGGCCAGGATCACCGTCTTCATCGGACCTCCTCGAGCCGAACGCGGGCGGGATTCTAGCCCGAATCCCCCGGGCACGATACGACCCGCCGCGTCTTGACGGTCCCGCGGACGACGGACAAGATGCCCCCCGGTTCGGCGGGTGCTGTGCATTCCTGGTTCGGAATCTTCCGGTGGAGATCTGAGATGAACCGCGAACCGACTCCCTCGCCGCAGCGCCCTTCGCCCGAGGTCACGTTCCTGTTCCCGTGCCTCAACGAGGCCGAGACGGTGGCCGGCTGCATCGCCGAGGTCCGCGAGCAGTTCGCGAAGCACGGCGTGGACGGGGAGATCCTGGTCGCGGACAACGGCAGCACCGACGGTTCGCCGGAGCTCGCCGCCGAGGCCGGCGCGCGGGTGATCCGGGTGGCCGATCGTTTCCCGCACGTCGCCGTCCGAGGCTACGGCACCGGGCTCCTGGCCGGACTGGAGGCGGCGCGCGGCCGCTTCGTGGTGCTGGCCGATTCCGACGGGAGCTACGACGTGTCCAGCTTGCCGCTCTTCCTGGCCAAGCTCCGCGAGGGGCGTGAACTGGTCATGGGCAACCGCTTCCGTGGCGGCATCCGCCCCGGCGCCATGCCCGCGCTGCACCGCTTCCCCGGGAACCCGCTCATGTCCCTGCTCGGTCGGGTCTTCTTCGGCGCCCCGATCGGCGACGTGAACTGCGGCATTCGTGGCTGCCGCCGTGATGCGGTCCTGGGTCTCGGTCTTCGCTCCATGGGCATGGAGTTCGCCATCGAGATGGTCGCCAAGGCGAGCCTCGCCAAGCTGTCCATCGACGAGGTGCCGACCATCCTGCGTCCCGACGGCCGCAGCCGCAGGCCGCACCTGCGCACGTTCCACGACGGGTGGCGGCAGCTCCGCTTCATGCTGCTGTACAGCCCGAAGTGGCTCTTCCTCTATCCCGGCACCGCGCTCTTCGTGGCCGGCGTCACCCTGATGACCGTGCTCGTCCTCGGCCCCCTCGAGATCTTCGGCGCGGTGCTCGACGTGCACTCCATGCTCGTCGCACTGGCCGCCGTGGTGGTGGGCACGCAGACCGTGCTCTCGTTCCTGCTCGCGTTCCAGTACGCGACGGCGCAGGGCGTGCTGCCCACCAGCTCGCGCTTCGAGGCGTTCCTGCGGGCGAAGTCGCTCGAGCGGATGGTGCTCGCCGGGGCCGTGGTCTTCGCCCTGGGGCTCGCCGGCGTGCTCGTCTCGGCAGGGATCTGGGCCAACACCGACTTCGGCGATCTGGAAGTCTCGCGCATGATGCGGCTGCTGATTCCGAGCGCCACGGCCATGATCGTCGGCGTGCAGCTCGCCACCGCCGGGTTCGTGTCCAGCATCCTGGAGCTCGAGGGACGTCCGGGCGGGCGCGTCTCCCCGGGAACGCCGGCGCGGACCTGAGGGGCGGGCGCTTACCGCGGCGCAGAGCGCTCAGCGGATGTAGCCGAGCGCCCGCAGGTTCTCCAGCATCTCGGGGGTGGGCTCGACGTCGATCGCTGCGCCGAAGCGCGGCAGCGCGTTCGCCGCGGCGCGCAGCCTCGCCGCGCGCTCCGGATGCTCGGCGGAGACGTCCCGGGTGAAGTTCGGATCGCGGACCGTGTCGGTGAGCCGACCCGGCTCCGGCGCCTCGCGCACCGGAAGCTCGAGCGAGAACCCCTCGCGGTCGGCCACGAAGAACCAGTCGCCGTCGTACGGGGACGGATCGAGGTCGGCGATGTGCTTCGCCAGATCCTCCATGACGCCCTTCGGGTGGCGAAGCTGCGCCACGACGAGCTCCCGGTCCTGCTGGTGGAGCGAGTTCCGCGCCATCACCGGAGGCGCCTCCACACCGGCCAGATGCAGGACGTAACCCGGCAGGCCGTCGAGCTGCACGCGCCGCACGATGCGCGCCGCCGGGAGCTTCGCCGGCCAGCGCACGATCAACGGCACGCGCAGCAGGTACGGATCCTGCGAGAGCTTGTGGCCGATGACCCCGCGCTCGCCGAGGCGCTCGCCATGGTCGGAAGTGATGACGAGAATCGTGTCCTCGAGGTCGCCGCGGGCCTCGAGCCAGTCGGTGAAGCGCCCGATCTCACGGTCCATCCCGGCGATCTCCGCGTCGTAGAGACGGTTCAGGACGTCGAGCTCGTGCTCGGAGAAGTCGTGCTGGTAACGCTTCGCGTCGAACCGTTCCCAGAATTCGGCGTCGATGCGCTCGGCCTCGACGCGGTCCACCCCGGGAAGGAAGCGCGCGAAGTCCTCGTCCGTGGGGTGGTACTTGCGGTGCGCGTCCATCAGGTTGAGGAACACGAAGCGCGGGCGGTCGTCGTGGGCAACCCACCAAGTCCGCGTGCGCTCGAAGAGGTGCACGGTGCGCCGGTCGTCACGCTCCGCCTCGGTCCATCCTCGATCGATCCGGTTGAGCCATGGAATCAGCGAGTGCTTCCCGGCGAAGTTCGCGCCGCGGAACTCCTGGAACGGGGCGCTCCATCCGGGTGCGGTGAGGATGGCGTTGGCCGGGAAGCCGGCGGTGCGGTATCCCGCGGCGGCCAGCACCTCGGGCAGGGTCTCCAGCGCCTCCGGAAGCGGCGGCGAGGTGCCCTGTCCGTCGACGCCGTGCTCCGCCGGTAGCAGCCCGGTCAGCATCGACGCGTGTGACGGCGGCGTCCACGGCGCCACCGACCAGGCGTCCTCGTACACCTCGGCGCGCGCGGCGAGCTCGACGAGCTGCGGGCTCGTGGGGCGGTCGTAGCCGTACACCTCGAGGCGGTCGCGGCGGGTGGTGTCCAGCACGAGCAGCACGACGTCGGGGAGGTCCGGGCGCGTCACGGGCGGCAGGTCGGGAGCCGCGTCCTTGCCGCCGACGAGGGCGAGCGAGGCGAGCGCCGCGGCCCCCAGCGCCGCCGGAGCGGGACGCAGCCTTCCCACCCAGGCGACCGCACCGGCCGCGACGACGCCGAGCACGACGGCGCCGGCGATGCCCGACGTGCCGCCGATCCCCAGCAGGCGCATCGCCGTCGAGGCGAACACCGGGAGCGCGCAGGCCATCGGGACGAACACGGCCACGAAACGCGGGGCGAAGGTGCCGAGGACGAGGGCGAGCAGCCCCGCGCCCCCGGCGAGCAGCAGCGCCCCGCGGAAGATCGGGCCGGGTTCGCTCGCGTCCCCGCGGGTGAGCCAGAAGGCGAGCTCGCCCTGAGAGACGAGCAACACCGCGAAGGCCGCGACGAGGGCGGCGGGAACAGCGCGGGCGATCCTCACAGGATGCTCCTCCACTCCTCGCGGGCGCGGGCTGCGTACCGCTCCCGCAGGCGGCGATGCTCCTCGCGGGCGGCCGCATCACCTTCCGCCTCGGCAAGCTGTTCCAGCATTCCATGGACCTCCTCGAGCTTCGCGAAGTGCCGCGCGGCGGTGATGTCCAGCTCCGCCCCGTTCGCCGCCGCTTCCACCAGACCCTCCAGGAAGCCGCGCACCGTCCACCCGTCGGCCGGCGCCGCGCGTGACACCAGCACGTAGAGCTCGTAACGATACCGGGGACCTCCCAGCGTCTCCACCTGGAAGTGGCGGGACCAGGCCTCCTTGGCGCGCGGCTCACCGAACGTGAGCACGAGGAGTCGGCCCGGAATGGACGGGACGCCGTTCTCGAGGAGCCTCGGCAGCGGCCGGCCGTCGAGCCGAGGCTCGAGGTCGATCAGGAACTCGTACGGCGGGAAGTCGTGCGTCACCACGTCGCCTGGTGCTGCGATCTCGGCGAGGCGGTGCAGGGCTTCGCCCGAGGGTCGTGCCGAGCGGAAGATCAGGGCGCGGGAAGGCTCGCTGGAGAGTGCCAGCGCGATCACGAAGGCTGCTCCCAGCCCGGTCCGCCAGCCGGTTGGCACGCGCATCCCGCGCAGCAGCTCTCCCAGTCCGAGCGCCATGAGCAGCATCTGCGCCGGGGCGTGCACCAGCAGATATCTGGCGATGGCCCACTCCGGATAGCGCAGCCGCTGAACGAAGTAGAACAGGGCGGGGAGCAGAGCCCACACGACGAGGAGACGGCCGGCCGTGCCGTGGCGGCGGAGTGCGGCGAGCACGCCGAGGCCCAGCAGCAGGACGAACGCGACGGGCGCCGCCGGATGATTCCGGACGAACGAGCCGACGAGCATCTCCGGATGGAAGCGCGGCCCGGTGGAGAGGTCGGAGGTGCGCAAGATGTCGGGCAGAGCTGCGGCGTAGAAGAGCGCGGCGGCTGCGCCGGACAGGGCGAAGGTCGTGCCGACGGCCACCGCGCGCCGCCACCGGCCGCGCGGATCCACGAGCGTCTCGAGGAGCAGAGCCGCACCCTGGACGAGCACGGCGACGGTGGCGTTCAGCGACAGCGCGAGGGCCAGCGCGTTCGCCCCGGCGAGACGCAGGAGGTCGGCGCGGGAGCCGCGGGAGAGTGCCCGTTCGAAGGCCAGCATGGCCAGAACGACGGCGGCCGTCAGGAAGGGGTACACGCGGGCTGTCCGGGCGCTGTCGATCAGGGGTCCGCTCACCGCCACCATCACCGCGGCGAGCGCGGCCGGGACCGGACCGAGCCAGCGGAGTCCGGCCGCGAACACCACGGGGACGAGCAGGATGCCCCCGATCAGGGTGGGTAGCTTGACGGCGAGGGGGGAGGATCCGGCCACGCCGATCCACCCCTTCATGGCCACCAGGTAGAGGTGCATGGTGAGGCCGGTGGTGTATCGAGTCAGGATCTCGACGACCGGGCGGGCCGTCCACTTGAGGGTCCAGAACTCGTCCCCGTCGAAGGCGAGCCAGGGCGGAAGCACCGAGAAGCGGAGAACCGCCGCCAGGGCGACGGCGCCCAGAATCCAGCCCCAGGTGGTCCGGGGGGTCTTCCGGAGGCTGTCCAGGGACGGGCTCTCCATGATCAGGCGGCTCCGGTGGCGGGAGGGAACGCATTTTGGTTTTGCAACGCTTCGCCTCCAGTGCTAGATTGTCACTCGGTGGACCCCCCCGGAGGTGAGCGCCACCTCGACTCGCAAGGAAAAGTTCGCAGAGCCGTAAAGGAGCCTGCCCATGACCCACGCTACCACCGCCAAGAGCACGTGTCTTCTCGCGGCATTGATGCTCCTCGCTTCCGTGCTCTCGGTTCCGGCGTCTGCTCAGGGGACAGCACCGCCTGCGCAGCTCGTCAAGGCCGGGTGCGTCATTCTTCCGACGATGACACAGCATCTGTTCTCGGTGAAGAACACGTCGCTGACGCGTATCTGCCAGCTCAAGTTGACGCCGCTGGCGGGGACCGGCTGTCCGATCATCGCCACCACCGCGCCCGCAGGTTGGAGCACGGTGGTGAACCTGGACGGCAGCGCGAACTGGACGTCGAGCTCGTCGGCGAACTGCGTGCAGACCGGTACGACGAAGCCGAACTTCAGCTTCAGCGTGTCTTCTCCCGGGAACTGCTGCTACCAGATCGACTACATGAACGCAGCCGGCGTCATTCTTCACAGCAACACGACCTGCTGCAATTGCGGCCCCATCTCCGTCGAGGAGAACACGTGGGGCAAGGTGAAGGCGCTGTACCAGTAACGCCGGCAC
>JBQTGV010000049.1:0-3474 GCA_052390515.1 Candidatus Eiseniibacteriota bacterium
GCATCGTCCAGGACGAGGTCGTCCTCAACCTCGCGCCGATCCTCTCCCAGGTCCGTGAAATCCGAAAGGTCAGCTCGGGCACGACCAGCGTCGAGGCACCCGACGTCGACAACCGAGCGCTGCAGACGACGGTGCGACTGCGGAACGGCGAAACGGTGGTGCTGGGGGGCCTGATCAGCTCGCAGGAGCGCGACGAGCGCCAGGGCCTCCCGTTCGTCTTGAAGTACGTGCCGATTCTCGGCTGGCTATTCGGGTCCATCGAGAAGAGCGCCGTCCGGACCGAGCTCGTGCTGACGCTCACGCCGACGATCGTCGCGCCGACGGTCGCCAAGCGGCCGTCGCAGGACTGATGCGCCTCATCCTGGACCCGCACGTCGCCCTCGTCCTGGAGGGCTCGCACACAGCGGTCCTCAGCCCCGACGAGGCCCTGGACCGGATGCGTGGCGTCACGGCCGTCAGGGTGGCGCTGACCGATGTCGGCCTCGCCGACTCGGTGGCGCCTGCACACCACCTCCGTCAGCTCCTCGCCGGCCTTCCGGGCGGGAGGCTCAACCTGATCGACCGTATCGGTGCTGACCTCGCTCAGGGTTTCTTGGCGTCGCGCGAGGATGTCCAGCGCTTGCACGCCGCCAACGCCGCGGTCACCGTCACCGCCTATCCGCTCGTCCTCCGTCGCGGGCTCGAACGGCGCAACCTGCGTCCCGATGGACGCTGGATGTTCATCGAAGTGGCGGGGCTGAGAGCGTGGCTAAGCGTGTGGGACGCCGCGCGGCTGGTGCAGTCGCGCCAAATCGCGATGGTCTCCGACCTCGGCGCCGAGGTCGGACGCTCGCTGCACGAAAGTCTCCCCGCCGAAGTTGCTCCCTCAGGATTCGTCGCCCTCACGCCGAACCCGGGTCTCCTGCCAGTGCTCACGCAGGAGGGAATCCGGGCGGAACTCCTCGAAGGTCCCTCTCCGGCCTTCGACGGGCTCGACCATCTCGAATCCGACGCGAAGTTCTGGCTGCCAGAGCTGCTGCACGCCGAGGAAGAGCGGCGACTCCGCCGCCGGCGACTGCTCCAGCGCACGGTTGCCGTCGCCGCGCTCATCGGAGCCGCCGCCCTCGGCGGCTGGGCGGAGTGGCTCCGGTGGGCCTCGGAGCAGCGCGTCGCCGAAGCCGAGCAGGGGCTCCAGCGCGCAGCCCTCGCCCGCGAGAGCGTGCTCCGGGAGCGAGCCGACCACCTGCGCCGGCGCCTCAACCGCCCGGCCTTTCGCGCGTGGACCGCCGCGCTCACCACGCTGGCGCCGAACGACCGGCCATCCCTGCGCGCGACGCTCGAGCGAGGAACCTGGAAGCTCGAACTCGAGACGACGTCGTTCGAGTCGGCTCGGCGCTTCGCTGCCGTGTTGGGCGGGCGGACCACCCTCCTGCCGCGGAGGGTCGACGACCGCCTCGGCTGGGCGGTCATCACCGAAATCCCGGAGGAGGCATGGATCGGCTGGCCATCGCAGGAATCGCCCTCGGGCTCGTGATCGGCGTCATCGGCCTGGCGCGCGGCCGCGACGCGCTCACCGTGCGCGCGCAGGCCGTGATCGCGGAAGCGCAGGTGGCGACCGCGCAGCGGGATGTCGACCGCCTCCGCTCGGCGCCGTCAGATCCGCGACCCCTGCGGGCACTCACCGACACCCTGGTCCTCTTCGACCGCGGCATGGTCGCACAGCCGACGCCGCTGCGGGTGCGCACGCGGCTCGAGTCGGCGCCTCGCCGGGGCAACCCGTGGGCTCCGCTCACCGGTGAGACCGTGACGATCACGATGCAGACTGACGTTTCGCCGATGGCGGCCGTCGCCTGGCTCGACACGGCGCTGCAGAACCACACCGTCCTCCTGACCGGCATCCAGTGGGACGGACGGACTGGAACAATCCGCGCCGTCGCCCTCGGCCCGTAGCAAAAGGAGAACGAGCCCGATGCTCCGCTTCTTCCGTCGCCCGCCACAAGATGACTTCGAGCTGGACGCCGAGCCAGTCGCGCCGCCGGACACAAGCGGGGATCTCGCCGAAGGGGAACTTCGTCCTCCGACCGGACGATCCCGGCGACCGCTCAAGACGATCCTCGCGCTCGGAATTGTCGCCGTCGGTCTCGGCGCGCTCTATCTCAGCTGGAGCGGCGTCCAGCATACCGGTCCCGCACCGCCGCGTCTGCTGCCGCACGGCGGGCCCGCGTTGACCCAGGGAGGCCCGGCGACGACACCACCGCCACCGCCCGCGAGCACATCGGCGTCGGCGGCCCCGACCGACGTGACGTCGCCACCGGACGCCCGCGCCCGGACCACGCCGCAGGCCGAGCGGCCGACGTTTCACACGCCGCTCTCGCGCGATCCGCGTGAGACGGCGCCGGTCGCCTCCGGTCAGGAGAGCGGTCCCTACCACGTGCTCGCGCAGGCCTCGCACGAAGCCACGATGGAGAACCTCCGGTCGCAGATCGCCGAGCTCAAGCTCAAGAAGCTGAAAGCGGAACTCGAGGCCGACGAGCTGCGCAAGAACCCCAGGCGCCTCTTCAGGGAGGAGAAGGCGTCGGCCGAGCTCAAGAAGGAATCGAGTCCGCTGGAACGGCTAACGCGCGTGCCGCCGCAGTTGCCCCCGATTCCCGGACCGATCCCGGCGGAGCGCCAGGCGCAGGTGGCCACGCAGCCCGCTCCGGCACCGGCACCGCCGCAGATGCGTGTGCGCCTGGTGATGCTCGAGCCGAAGGAAGCCGTGATCGAAGCCGGTGATGGAGATGGCCGTGGCTGGTTCACGGTTCGGGAAGGCCAGAAGTTCCCCGACTTCGTGGTCACCGACATCGGACAGAACGGCGTGACGATCTCCGTCGGCGGCCGCGGGGTCTTCTACCCCGTCGGGGGCTCCGCGCTGGGTGCGCCCCACGACAACCGCTCGTCAGGTCCACGGCAGATCTCCGAACCGCCACGCCGCTGAGGGCTCATGAGCCCGACCCTCGGCGGCTATCTCGTCGAGACCGGCGCGCTCGACCGCAAGGGGCTCGACCTCGCGCTCGCGGTCATGAAGCGGAACAAGCGCCGGCTGGACGAGGTCCTGCGCACGCAGCGCCTCGTGCCGTCCACGGTGCTGGCCCAAGCCCTCGCGCATCTCGCCCGCTATCCATACGTCGAGCCCGAGAGGGCCCAGCAAGGCGAACTCTGGGAGGACGCCTTCGGCGCGCTCGGCGAGCCCTGGTGCCGGCAGTTCGAGGTCGCGCCCTGTCTCCTGGCAGGCCAGGAAGTGTTCCTCCTCGCGTATCCGTTTCACCTTCGCGAGATCGATCGCCTTCGCGAGCAGTGGCCGGCCGCCTCGTATGGCGTCACCGCACACGAGACCATCGCGGGTCTGCTGTCGCTCGGCGCCCAGACGCACGAGCGTGAGATCACGGAGAGCCTGTGCGCCGTCGAGAGCCGCGGCGTGGAGTCGGGTCACGTCCCGAGCGTCATCCGCGCGCT
>JBQTGV010000050.1:0-19947 GCA_052390515.1 Candidatus Eiseniibacteriota bacterium
CAAGGCCCCGACCCCAGCGCGATGAGCTCGCGGAAGAGCGGCTCGGCCGCGGCCACGTCGCGCCGTCCGTCGCGCAGGATCCGCCCGGTCTCCAGCCGCGCGGCGAGCCCGTAGTCGGTCTCGGCGAACTCGGCCGTGAGGCGACCGTACGCCGCGAGCGCCGCGTCCCAGTTCGAGAGCGCCGCCCAGCTCCGCGCGATCTCGGTGAGCGCGGCCGGAACGAGACGCGCGTCCCCGGGCCGCTCCACCAGGTGCTCGAACACGCGGATCGCCGCGGTGTGCTTGCCGTCGGTCTGGCAGCGCTTGCCGAACGACAACAGCGAACCGAACTGCCCGGGGACCTCGTCGGCGATGCGGAAGTAGTGCTCTCCGGCGCGCTCGTGATCGCCGGCCTCGAGGTACAGGTCGCCGAGGAGCTTGCGGAACACCAGCGCGGACGGGTTCGCGGCCGAGCCCGGCTCCTCCTCGGCCTCCGGCCCGCTCGGACCGCCTGCGGCGAGCCACTGCTCGACGCGCCCGATCACGGCTCCGAGACCATCCTCGGTCTCCCCCATGCGCAGGAGCCGGCCTTCCACGTAGGACAGGGCGGTCGGGCGCTCCTTCAGGAAGCGCAGGTACTCCGCCGTCGCCTGGGTGAAGTCGAACTGCAGCTCGTGCAGCTCGGCCTTCTGTTGCGTGAAGCGTCCCGGATGGACGGCCTCCGCCTCCACGTACACGGCCAGCGCCTCGTCGAGCATGCGGCTACGCTTCATCAGCTCGGTGACCATCGAGTAGGCGCCCGCGGATCCGCCCTGCACCTCCAGGATCCGCCGCCACCAGCGCACCGCTTCCTCGCGCTCGCCGCGCTGTGCCGCGACCGTCCCCAGCTCGGAGAGCAGCGCGGGATCGTCCGGGTCGCGCGCGAGCTCCCGCTCCAGGATGACGGCGAGCTCGTCGTGCAGCTTCAGCTCCAGGAGACACTCCTTCAGGCCGCGCGTGATGCGAGGGTCGCCGGGGTCCGCCTCGTAGATCTCCCGGTAGAGCGCCAGCGCTTCCTCGAAGCGCCGCTCCCGTTGCAGCTCGGTCGCCAGGTGCAGGCGGGACCGCACCACGGACTGGGGCGAGGCCGGAGGCTGAGCGCTCACGCCCTCCGGCGCGGCCCACGCGGAGAAGAGCACGACGAGACCGAGCAGAACGCGGCTCAACTCGGCGCCTCGAGACCCAGCTCGCGCGCCTTGGCCTCCAGATCCTTGGTCCATGGCTCGCCCTTCGCCCGGCCGAGGCTCCGCGCGAGATAGGTCTTCGCCTCGTTCTGCCGGCCCAGCGTCATGAGCACCACTCCGATGTGATAGTCGTTCTCGGCCAGCATGGAGACGTCGTCCAGCGGCAGCTCGCGCTCCGACTCCTGCAGCAGTCCGAGCGCGCCCTGTGCGTCTCCCCGGCGGAACCGGACCCAGCCGAGCGTGTCCTTCCAGTATGCGGCGAGCCCGGGATCCAGCTCGAGCGCCTCACGGGCGAGCGTCTCCGCGGTCGAAAGGCTGTCCCCGGAGATGGCGAAGACGTAAGCCAGCGCGTTCCTCCCCGCGGCGCTCTCCGGATCGAGCGCGAGCACCCGCCGGAAGGCCTCCGCCGACTCCTCCACCCGACCCAGGCGAAGCAGGCCGTAACCGAGACCGTACGCAGCCTCCAGGCTCTCCGTCGAGCCCTGGTAGACCTCGCGGTACAGCTCCGCCGCGCGCTGCGCGTCGCCACGCTCCAGGTACCTTTCGGCGAGTTGCAGGGTTCCCTGGACCGTCGCCGGCTCGACCGCCCGCCGGGCCTCGAGAAGCCCCGCTTCGCCCCCGATCTCGATTCCGCGTCTCACCGCATCGCGGAGCTGGACCGCCGGACCGAAGTCCCCCTCGAGCTCGAGGGCCTTCCCGGCGGACTGCTCCGCCTCCTCCAGCCGCCCGGCCAGCACGAGTTCGATCCCGCGGTTCAGCCACACTTCGGCGTACTTCGTGCCCTGCTCGACGATGCGGTCGAACCACTCGATCGACTCCTCCACGCGATCGGTGCGCGCGCACAGGATGGCCATGTTGTACAGCGCGTCCTCGTCGTCCGGCTCCAGCGCGAGGGACTCGAGGAAGCGCGCCTCCGCGGTCGCGGTGTCGCCGAGGAGCAGGTGCTCGAGTCCGAGGTTGCGCAGCAGCGCGGGGATCTCCCGCCCGACCTCCGCCGCGGCGCGCAGCCTGGCATCGGCCTCCTGCGGGCGCCCCATGCGGGAGAGCCAGCGGCCCTCGCGGAAGAGCACCGCGCCGGCCAGGTGGGACTCCAGATAGTCCTGCGGATCGATCGGCGGCATCTCCAGCAGCGAGTGCCGCACCGGAGCCGGCGCCTCGCCGGGGCGCAGCAGCTGCGCGACGAGGCCCGCGGGCATCATGCGGCATCCGCCGAACATCTCGAGTCCGAACTCCTCGGTGGAAAAGACCGGCAGGTCCTGCCGGGAGAGCGCCAGCTCCACCTCGCGCGCGGGCGCCTTCGCTTCGCGCTCCACCCTCGACATCGCCGGGAAGTCCTCCCCGTACGCCTCGAGGAAGAGGTTCAGCGTCCGGTCGGCCAGCGTCACGTCGGGGCGAAGACCCGCGACGCGCTGGAAGTAGGCGAGCAGGAAGACCGCGTTGTCTCCCCCCGCGTAGAGCCGGGCGTGCGACGGGAGCTCCGCGAGAATGCTCTCCGCGTACAGCCGTCCGAGCGTGGAGCGGCTCTTGTCGCAGGCGGCGGCGTTCCGCTGCATGAGCACGGCGGGCGGCAGGACGGCGAGCAGCGCGGTGGCGAGCACCGCGACGCGCGGCTCTCCGGCGAGCTTCCCGCGGACCAAGCGGTCGAGCGCGGCGATGCCGACGCCCGCCGCCAGGAACGCCGAGGCCACCGCCGGCCCGAAGTACACCGCGGCCACCGACCGATCCAGGAAGGTGTCCTCGAAGCGCACGGCCGCGGCCACCAAGGGACCAGTGGCGACGAACAGCAGGAGCAGGAGAGCGGCCGTCCAGCGGTCAGCCCGCAGTGCACGCGCCGCGCCGACCAGGGCGAAGGCGAGCACGAGCCCGGTCGCGCTTGCGGCCAGCAAGCCCGCGAAGACGGAGAGCCGCAGCGCGAACGTGGTGTGCGCGGCGGCCTCGCCGAGCCCGCCGTACTGCGCGCGCGTCACGTGGTCCCAGAGATCGGAGGCGGAGCGGATGCCGCCCCACACCATCTCCGGACCGGACGCCCAGCGCACCGGGAGGTAGAGGTACGCGCTCAGCCCGAGCACGAACAGGGCGAAGGCTCCGAGCAGCCGGCGCACGGCGCCGTCCGGATGCGTGCGCGCGAGATCGATGGCGATGCACAGGACTGCCGGTCCGGCGGCGAGCACGAGCGGGTGATTCGCCGCGCCGAGCCCGAGGAGGTAGGCCGAGAGCGCGATGAGGCCGGGCCGCTGCCGCGCGGCGACTCCCGCGGCGACCACGCCCGCGAACATCAGCAGGTTCAGCGAGTACACCTCGGTGATCGTCGCCTGGGACCACACCCCGCGCGAGAGCGCGAAGGCAAGCCCGATGCCGGCGGAGACGAGCGGCCGGCCGGTCAGCGCCGCGAGGATCCAGGTGAGCAGCGCAGCGGCACCCGCGGCGAAGAGCGCGGAGCTGGCGTTGAGCGCCTCGATCGGGGAGGCCGAGGACACGAGGACGGCCACGCGGCCGCAGATCGTCCACAGCGGATAGCCGGGCTGATGCGCGATGCCGAGCGACGATGCCGCCCAGGCGAGCTCGCCCGAGTCCCCGGCATACACCGTGGGGCACAGCGTTCTCAGATAGACGGCGAAGGCACACAGCCCCACGGCGAGCGTGGCGGCGGCGTTTCTCATGGCGGACCCGGGCTCAGGGCAGATCCGGAACCGGAGCCTCGTCGGAGAGCGACCGGAAGTACCGGCGGATCAGTTCCTCGTACTTCGGAGGATAGCGGCGCTCCAGCGCCTTGAGAAGGTCCTCGCGGAGGTCGCGGTCGGGGTCGTCCAGCCCCTCGGGCAGCGCTCCGGGAGAGTCGAGGTCGGCGATCTCCTCCCCGGTGGTGGAACGCCGCTCGCGCCCGAAGTCCCGCTCGCGGATGGACCGCTGCGAGTCCAGCAGCCGCGTCAGCGCCCAGTCCTGCTCGCGGAGCGTCTCCTCGTCGAGGCGCCCCTCGCGCAGCCGCTTGGCCACCTCGTCGAGCTTCTCGGTCACCTGATCGAGGCGGCCGAGCAGGTCCTTGCCGGATCCGGCCTCGTCGAGCAGGCGCTGCAGTTCGTCCTTGAGGCGCTGCTGCTCCGCGGCGAGCGAGCGCATGCGGCCGTCGAGCCGCCGGTCCTGCCCGGAGCCGTTCTTCAACATCTCCTTCAACGCCTCGTTCAGCTTCTGCTGGTCGCCGGTCATCTCCTGCAGCTGCTGCATGAACCCCGACATGGGCATACCCGAGGCGCAGCTGCTCATGCTGCTCGCCGTCTCCAGCAGCGCGATGATCACCGCGTTCAGATCCTCGACCGCTTGGTCTCCGTCGTCCCGCGCCACCTGCACCGCGCCGTTCTCCAGGCCGTGCGCCGCTTCTTTCATGGCACGGATTCCGCCCTTCAGGCGCTCGCCGACCGCGGAACCCATCAGCGGCGTGTCCTTCGCCACCTCTTCCAGCATCTCCTCCACCCGCTCGGTCCCCTGGATGAGCAGGTGCTGCTCGTCGGCGAACGTGCGCGTCGCGGAGTTCGTGTTGCGCGGCATCTCCTCGAGATTCTTCGCCAGGCGCTCCTCGTCGCCGGAGACGGAAAGGAGGTCGCGGACGGCACGGTTGATCGCCGCCTGGTTGATCTGCGCCATGCGCATGGCCATCTGCTGCTGGCCGGAGGAGAGCTGCGTGAGCATGCGCTCCAGCTTGGTGAGCGCGTCCTCGCCCTTCTCCTGCGCCTCGGGCGAGTTTCCCTGCGACATCTCCTTCGCCGCGTCATCCATCGTCTCGGGAATCTCGCTCGACTCCATCTTCTCGGAGAGCCCCTGCATCATCTCCTGGTCGTTGGAGTCCCGGAGCTCCTGCGTCATCTCCGCGATCTCCCGAAGCTTCTTCTCGAACGCGCGGGTCTCCTCGGCCAGCGCCTTCTCCTGCTCCGCGAGATTCTCCATGGGGTCGCGCTTCTCGGAGGGACCGCGCTTCTCCGAGGGAGACTTCTGCTCGGAGGCCGACTCCTCGGCGCCCTCCTCGGCACCTTCCTTCTCGGCGGTCTCCTGGTCAGCGGCTTCCTGCTCGCCGCTCTTCTCGCCGGCGCTCTCCTTCTCGGCGCCCTCGTCCTCCGACTCGGAGCCGTCCTTCTCGTCGGCCTCCTCGCCCGTCTCCTCGCCGCTCTCCTCCTCGCCGGTCCGGTTCTCGTCGGCGTCCTTCCGCTCGTCGTCGGACGCGTCTTCCCGGGCCAGCTCCTCGTTCACTCGCTCCTGCTTTGCCGCGAGCTCCTCGAGCTGCCGCACCGCCGCCTTGAAGTTCTCCTCCAGGCGGAACTGCTTCAGGTTCTCGAGGATGCGGTCGAGCTGCTCGCGAAGCTCCTCCTGGGACATCTGGAACTCGGCGAGGTCCTCCTGCATGCGGCGCGGGTTGGCCTGCTCGAGCGCCTCGCGGAGCTTCTCGAGGGCCTCCTTCATCTCATCCGTCGCCACCTCGTCGAGCAGCTTGCGGATCTGCTCCATCTTCTGCACGGCCTCGAGCGTGGCGAACTCGGACTCGGCCAGCTCGCCGAGGTTGGACTCGATCTCCTCCTGCACTCGCTCGAGCTCCTCGGCCAGCTGCTCCTGCGCGGCGAGAGCGCGCTCCACTTCCTTGCGGTTCTCCCAGGAGGACTCGCCCTGCTTGAGGATCTCGCGGGAGATCTCCTCGACCTGTTTCTCCACGCGCTCGGCCTGCTCGGCGACTTCCTTCAGCTCCTCGAGCGAGGTCTCCTGCTCCTCGTCGATCTCCGCGTAGATCTCGCCCAGCGTCGGGAAGCGCAGGACGTAGTCCCGCGTGCGCGCCGTGGAAGGTCCGTCGACCGCGTTCGTGTCGGTTACCTCGAGCCGGTACACGACCGTGTCGCCGGGCAGGAGGTCGAGGGAGGCGAGACTCCACTCGAAGCGCTCGCTCACGTCGGTGACCCGGGACGGCGGGGTGAAGATGCGCAGCCGCTGCGTCTCGCCGGGCCGGCGGCTCGCTTCGAAGACGAGCTGGACCGGTCCCAGTCCGAAGTCGTCGACCGCGGAGAAGCGCAGGCCCACGCGCAGGCTCTCGTCCAGATCGCTGTCCTCGCCCGGCTCGATCAGGCGAATGAACGGCGCCTCGTCGGCGAGCGCGCGGATCCCGTAGGTGAGCGGATTCAGGTTCACGAGGCCGAGCGTGTCCTCGACGTGCAGCCGGTAAGCGTCCTGCGCGAGGATCGGCACCTCGGCGCGGAGCGGCCCGTCGTCCACCCGTGCGAGCTCCAAACGCGTGCCGCTGTCCAGCGCGAGCCACGCGGCGCGCACCTCGTTCGTGCAGCGCACCGAGAGCTCCGCGACGGTCCCTTTGACTGCCGCGAGGTCGCCGGCGCCGTCGCGCACGGAGCGGACCGGAAGACCGGTGTACTCCGGATAGCGGTAGCGGACTTCTTCGATCATCAGGCTCGGATGCGGGACGGCTTCCACCGAATGCTCGGCCGAACGCCGGCCGGCGTGCGCGAAGCGGTAGCGGAACGACTCGCGAACGTCGGAGAACCGGTGGCGGAAGCGGGCTCCGTCCTCCCGTTCGCGCTCGCCCTCGAGCTTCACTTCGGTCCACGGCGCCTGCTCGTTCGTGCGCCATTCGAGCACGGCTTCGGCCTCGCCGCCCGCGAGCCGGGCGTGCTCGACGACGGCGGCGAGCGTGACGTTCGTGCCGCGGGGGATGGACACGTCGCCGGGGACGACGATGAAGGTGGCGGCCGGGCCCGGTCCGAGCTCGGCGAACGAACCGGCGAGCCGCAGCACGGAGTGCCCGGCGCGCTGCGGCCCGAGCGCGAGCGCCGCCAGCAGCGCCGTGGCGGTGCCGGCGGCGGCGATGGCAGCTCCTCGACGGAGTCGTGCGTTGTAGGGCAGCGTCGCCGGGCGAACCCGCTCGGCGATGGCGGCGGTGTCGTCCACGAACGCATCGACCAAGTCGGTGGAGTAGCCGGTGCGGCCGTCGTCGCGCACGTCGAGAACTTGCAGCGCCGGAACGAGCCGCTCTCGAAGATCCGCGGATTCCACCTCGGTCCGCCGCGCTGCCGCTTCGAGGTCCCGGAGCGCGGGCAGCAAGCGAAGGAGCGCGCGGCCGAACAGCACGGCGGGAAGCGCCACGGTCAGGGCGAAGCCTGCCGCGCGGACCGCGGCCGGCAGCGGAACGATGCGGTCGGCGATGACCAGGACGGCGAGCCAAGCCACGGCGAGGCCGAACGCCCGGGCAGCGGCGGCCAGGAGCACACGCGTCACCTGGTGCGTCGAGAGACGCGCCGCCGCCGTCTTGAGCCTTCGCCCGCCCTGGGTCATCGCCTGCTCCTCTCGCCCTCTCGTCCCCTCGCCCGTCTTCGCCCTCTCGTAGCTTCGCCCCTGCTTCTGCCCCTTCTCCTGCTTCCGCCCCTTCTAACGGGTCATCGCGTAGGCGACGACGTTGACGGCCATCCTAAGGGCCTGCTCGCGGACGTCCGGTGGGTCCTCGTGCACCTCGGGATCCTCCAGGCCGTCCCCGATGTCCGTGTTGTAAGAGTAGAACACGACGAGGCGTCCCTCGTGAAAAATCCCGTATCCGCGCGGGGCGCCGCCGTGGTGCTCGTGGATCTTGGGGACACCCTTCGGGAAGTCGTATACGGCGTGATAAATGGGGTGATCGAAGGGGAGCTCCACGAGCTCCGCCTCCGGAAAGAGCTTGCGCAGCTCCGGCCTCAGCGACTCATCCATGCCGTAATTGTCATCGGCGAAGAGGAAGCCGCCGTGAATCAGGTACCAGCGAAGCCGCTCCGCCTCCTCCGAGGTGAAGCGGACGTTGCCGTGCCCGGTCATGTGGATGATGGGGCACGCGAACAGCTCGTCGTCCAGCGGAGCCACGCGCGCCTCCTCGATCACGACCTCCATCCCGAGCCTGTCCTGAAGCGCCTTGGCCAGGTTCGGGAGGGAAGTGGGGTTGGCGTACCAGTCGCCGCCGCCGCCGTAATGGAGGCGACCCAGGCGGACGGAGGCGGCGGGGCCGTCCGGCAGGGTGGCGGCCAGCAGGAACGCGGAAGCGAGAAGAGAGGTCACCACGACGGCAATCACCCCCGGAGGCGGGTGCGGTTCCCGAGAAGGTCGGCGTGGCGGCGGTGAAGGTCAAGTCGCGTCCCGCCCTTCAGCGAGCGCCCGACCGAGCAGGTCCCGGACCCCCAGCGACTCCGCCGCGGCACCCAGGTAGCTCGTGTCCAGGGCGGGTCCCTGGACGCGGATGATGCCCAGCGCGTCTCGCCACTGCCGATCCGAGCTCTCGCCCCCGAGCCGGTACCAGCGGAGCTTCTGCAGGAGGATGTCCTCCGCGGTGTATACGTACAGATAGCGATCCGGGTCGCGCGAGACCTGCACGCGCTCCCGGCGGCGCAGCTGTTGAGCGTCGAGCGGCGTCCCACCGGCGACGAAGAGGTCGACCTTCGTGGAGCTCGGCTGATGAATGAGATTCGCGCTCGACTTCGCGCGGACCGCCCGTCGCAGTGCCGCAGGGTCCGCGTAGAACTCTTCGCCGAGCGCCGCGACGAACGGACCGACCTGCTCCTCGGACAAGGCGACGAGCAGATCCACGTCCAGCGTGGAGCGCGGCTCGCCGGCGATCGAACTCGCCAGCGACCCACCGACGACGTACTGCACGCCACCGCTCTCGAGGGCCGCCGCTACGCGGAGCGCGACTTGAATGGGCTCGTCGACCAAGGTCCCGGACCGCTTCAGCGAAGGGGGTCGCGCGGGTAGGCGCAGCGGTAGAGAACAGGGCCGAGCTTCAGGTGCGCGAGCCGCAGCGCGCACTCGCGCTCGGACGCTGCCGGATGGCGCCGGCGGATGCCGGCCAGCGCCAGCTCCTGAACAGTACGCGACAGACCGCCGACCAGCCGCGCCTTCTGCAGCGGCGTCATCCGCCGCCAGAGTTCGATCTGCAGGCGCGTCGCCTCGGGGGAAGTATCGTTCATGGCCACTCCGCTGCACGGATTATAACCGCGGCGTTCCCCCGGTGGGATCGAGCTCCGCCACTCGCATCGCCGCCCACTCGCGCTCCGCTTCCAGCCCCTGCGGCGTCACCTTCGGGAACCCGCGGTAGACGCTGTCCGACGAGAGCGCCCGCCGCTCGTCGGCGAGGTGCTCAGCGTACGCTCGAACACCGTCTGCGTACATTCGCGCGGCCGGTAGCTCGAGCCCGCCGAGCCGATACAGCGCCGCGTGGTCCCGGTCCCGGAACTCGGTGAAGAGGAAGCGCTGCGAATTGCGGAAGCGCTCCACCGGAAGCCCGCGCGGCGCCGCCCAGTCGAGCCGGTACAGGTTGTCGCGGACGGCGAAGGTCCTCCACGCCGGCAGCACCATTGCCGCGACGAGCAGCGCGCAGGCGATGTTCGCCCCGCGCGGCACCGACGCCGCCACGCCAGCGGCCAGCGGCAGGAAACACAGCAGCGACAGATCCGCCCACCAGAACTCTCCCTTCGGGCTCGACGCCAGCGAGAAGAAGAGGAACGTCCCGAAGCCGAGCACCTGAAGCACGCGCGCGCGTCCGGAGCGCAGCACCACGAGGCTGGCGAGCGCGCCGGCGAGCACGAGACATCCCGGCAGCGTCGTCATCGCCGGATACTCGGAGATGGATGGCTCGACCTTGTGGAAGTAGAGCGGCCTGACGTAGAGCGCCATCGGCCCGAAGCTCCATGTGCCGGGACGAAGCTTCTCGAGTTGATAGGCGAAGCCGAGCTCGGCCTCGTCCGCGGCCAGCGCTGCCGCCGGCGCGCGCAGATTCCAGATCACGTCGGGCATCACGCACACGAGGGCGACCGCCGCGGCGATCCACGGCCCCCGCGTCCTGAGCAGCGCCGCCCGCCCGCCGAGAGCGAACACGGCCACGGCGAGCGGCGGCACCCACAGCGCGAGCGACTGCTTGGTCGCGAGCCCGAGCCCGAGGGCGAGACCGAGCGCGGCGAAGCGCGACGACGTCGGCTTCCGCGCCACCTCGTCCGCCAGCAGCAGCGTGAACGCCGCGAACGCGAGGTAGTTCTTCTCCGTGGCGAGGTGCGAGGCGCCGAGGTGGTACTCGTTCAGCGTGAGGAGCCACGCCGCCGTCACTCCGGCTACCGGCCCGGCCAGCCGCCGACCCACCTGCCACACGGCCCACACCGTCGCCGCGCCGAACAGGAGGGAGAGCAGCCGGTAGCCGAGGAGGTTCTTGCCGCAGACCAGCGTCCCCAACGTGCTCCACCACACCTGACCCGGCGGGTGCTGGTGTCCGTGCAGCAGATCGCCGCGGTCGGCGATGCGCATCCACCACAGCTCGTCGTACACCGGTGCCGCGGACACGGCGAGGACCGCCCGCGACGCGAGCGTCAGGAGAACGGCCGCGACGACGAGAGCGCGTTCAGATGCGCTGGGCAGCCTTCGCCTCCCGGATGGCGTCGAGCGCCGCTTCGACTCCGAGGATCTTCTCGCGCACGCGGCCCTTCGCCGCGCCGCGCTCCACCTCGATGGCGTCGAGCAACTTCCAGTCGTCGAAGGTGACGAAGCGAACGCCGCGCTGCTCCAGCAGGCTCATCAAGTCGGGGCGATCGCCCGCGCCGTCGAGCGACGGCAAGTCCTCCAGCATCTTGTCGACCGTGGACTGGGAATCGCCCTTGTTCGTACCGATCAGGCCGCTCGGTCCGCGCTTCGCCCATCCGACCACGTACTCGCCGGGGAGCGGCGCGCCGTCCGAGCTCGTCACGCGTCCCTCGTCGTTGGGGATGATTCCCCACGCGTCGTGGAACGGCACGCCCGGGATCGGAACACCGCGGTAGCCGATGGCGCGGACGACCATACCGACGTCGAGCACCTCGGTCTCGCCCGTACCCTTCGCGCGCATTCCCCCGCGGCCGTCCGGCTCGAGCTTGTTCTTCTCGATGCGCACACCGGTCACGCGTCCTTCGTCGCCGAGCAGCTCGACCGGCGAGGCCAGGAAGCGCAGCCGCACCTTGCGCGGATTCGTTCCCTCGCCTTCCCCGGCCTTGGCCGCCAGGTACTCGACGTTCTTGAGCTCGGGCGAGCCCTTCTCGAGCGTCGGATCCCCGCGGTCCACCTGCGCGGGATCGACGACGAGATCCACCCCCGCGAGCTTCCCGACCTCCTCGATCTCCTTGGGCGTGAACGCCGCCTGGGACGCCCCGCGACGGCCGATCAGGTACACGTCGCGGATGCGGCTCGTGTGGCGCAGAGCGTCGAGCGCGTAGTCGGCGATGTCCGTCGGCGCGAGCTCCTCGAGCTTGCGCAGCAGCACGCGCACCACGTCCATGGCGACGTTACCGACGCCGAACACCGCGACCTTCTCCACCGCGAGATCCACCGCGAGGTCGCGATGATCGGGATGCCCGTTGTACCAGCCGACCAGCGCGGTGGACGAGAGGCCGTTGGCCAGGTCCTCGCCGGGCACGCCGAGCCGCTTGTCCGTCTCCGCACCGACGGCGTAAATGATCTGGTCGTAGTGCCGGCGAAGGTCGTCCACGGTCACGTCCTTGCCCAGCTCGACGTGGCCGAAGAAACGGAACTCCGGGCGGGCCGCGGTCTTCTCGTAGGTCTTGATGACCGCCTTCATTTTCTGGTGGTCCGGCGCCACCCCGTAACGAACGAGCCCGTAAGGGCAGGGCAAGCGGTCGATGACGTCCACCCGGACGGCGACCTCGGGCCGCCGGAAGAGGGCCTCCGCGGCATAGAAGCCCGACGGCCCGGACCCGACGATGACGACGCGGAGCGGCCGCCCCGGGGTCCCGATCTCGTTTCCCTGCATGACCTGCCGCCCTCCCGTCGAAATCCCGACGTTCGCGTCGTAGATTACGGCGAAGCCGCTCCCGGGTCGAGGCCCGACGGGCCCCCCGGTCGAAGGGAGGACGCCGTGCCCGCACGAGCCACGGTGACCGTCGACGGAAACGAGGCCGCCGCCTCGGTCGCCCACCGCACGAACGAAGTCATCGCCATCTACCCCATCACCCCCGCCTCTCCCATGGGCGAGCTGTGCGACGAGTGGTCCGCGGCCGGCCGCAAGAACCTCTGGGGCACCGTGCCCGACGTCGTGCAGCTGCAGTCCGAGGGCGGAGCCGCGGGCGCGTGTCACGGCGCGCTGCAGGCCGGCGCGCTCACCACGACGTTCACCGCGTCGCAGGGTCTCCTGCTGATGATCCCGAACATGTACAAGATCGCTGGAGAGCTGACGCCGTTCTGTCTGCACGTCGCCGCGCGGACGCTCGCCACGCACGCGCTGTCCATCTTCGGCGATCACTCCGACGTGATGGCCGTGCGCCAGACCGGCTTCGCGCTGCTGGCGTCGGGATCGGTCCAGGAGGCGCAGGACCTCGCGGCCGTCGCCCAGGCGGCGACGCTGCGTTCGCGCGTCCCGTTCCTGCACTTCTTCGACGGATTCCGTACTTCGCACGAGATCGCGCGGATCGAGCCGCTGTCGGACGACGATCTGCTGCACCTGCTGGACGAGGAGGCGATCGCCGCGCACCGCGCCCGCGCGCTGAATCCCGACCGGCCGGTGATCCGCGGCACCGCACAGAACCCGGACGTCTTCTTCCAGGCCCGTGAGGCGGTCAACCCGTTCTACGAGGAGTGCTCGCGGATCGTGCGGGAGACCATGGAGACGTTCGCGCGGCGCACCGGCCGGCGCTACGGGCTGTTCGACTACTCCGGGCATCCGCAGGCCGAGCGCGTCATCGTGCTGATGGGATCCGGCGCGGAGACCGTGCACGAGACCGTGGACCGGCTCGTCGCCCAGGGCGAGCGCGTCGGCGTGGTCAAGGTGCGGCTCTACCGGCCGTTCGCCGTCGAGGCGTTCCTCGAGGCGCTGCCCGTGACGGCGAAGGCCGTTGCCGTGCTGGACCGGACCAAGGAGCCCGGCTCGGTCGGCGAGCCGCTCTGGCAGGACGTCGTCTCGGCACTCGCCGGGACGGAGCGCCGGCCGCTGGTGATCGGCGGCCGATACGGCCTCTCCTCCAAGGAGTTCGACCCGGCGATGGTGCGCGCCGTGTTCGCCGAGCTGGGCAAGGCGAAGCCGAAGCGGCGCTTCACCGTCGGCATCCGCGACGACGTCTCGCATCTCTCGCTCGCCGTGGATGGGGAGGCCGGCGGCCGGGGCGACGGCGAGAGCGACGGTGACGGTGGCCGTCGCGGCGAGGGCGGCGACGACGAGCCCGGCGTGCACACCGCCGTGTTCTACGGACTCGGCTCCGACGGCACCGTCGGAGCGAACAAGAACACGATCAAGATCCTCGGCGAGGCCACGGATCACTTCGTGCAGGGCTACTTCGTGTACGACTCGAAGAAGGCCGGCGCCGTCACCGTGTCCCACCTGCGCTTCGGGCCGCGGCCCATCCGCTCCGCCTACCTCGTCCGGCGGGCGGGATTCGTCGCCTGCCACCAGTTCGACTTCCTGGATCGCTTCGACGCGCTGGACCGAGCGGCGGACGGCGCCGCCTTCCTGCTGAACGCGCCGGGGGCGGCAGCGGACGTCTGGGACCGCCTCCCCCGCGAGGTGCAGGAGACCATCGTCGAGAAGCGGCTGCGGCCGTGGGTCATCGACGCCTACGCCGTGGCGCGGGAGGCGGGGCTCGGCGTGCGCATCAACACCATCATGCAGACGTGCTACTTCGCCATCTCCGGCGTGCTGCCGAGGGACGAAGCTGTCGAGCACATCAAGCAGGCCATCCGCGACACGTACTCCAAGCGCGGCTCCGTCGTCGTGAAGCAGAACTGCGACGCCGTGGACCGCACGCTGGCGAACCTCCACGCGCTGCCGGTTCCGGGGCGTGTCACCGCGAACCGCCCGCGGCCGCCGATCGTGCCGCCCGACGCGCCGGAGTTCGTGCAGCGCGTCACCGCCATCATGCTGGCCAACCAGGGCGACCTGCTGCCGGTGAGCGCCTTTCCACCCGACGGCACCTGGCCGGCCGGCACGACGCGCTGGGAAAAGCGCAACCTCGCCGCGGACATCCCGGTGTGGGACGAGTTGCTGTGCATCCAGTGCAACCGCTGCGCGCTGGCCTGCCCGCACGCGGCCATCCGGGCGAAGACGTACGACGCGGCGCTGCTCGCCGGGGCGCCCGGGGGCTTCCAGTCCGCCCCGCTGCGCGGCGACGGCGCGGACGGCGCAGTGTACACGCTGCAGGTGGCGCCGGAGGACTGCACCGGCTGCGGCGTGTGCGTGGAAGTGTGTCCGGCCAAGGACAAGGCGAACCCGCGGCACCGGGCCATCGACATGGCGCCGCAGCGTCCGCTGCGAGAACGTGAGCGCGAGAAGTACCGCTTCTTCCTGGAGCTGCCGGAGCCGGACCGCACCGCGCTCGCCAAGATGGACACGAAGGAGTCGCAGCTCCTGGAGCCGCTCTTCGAGTACTCCGGCGCCTGCGCCGGTTGCGGGGAGACGCCGTACCTCAAGCTCCTCTCGCAGCTCTTCGGGGACCGGCTGCTCGTCGCCAACGCCACGGGATGCTCGTCCATCTACGGAGGCAACCTCCCCACCACGCCCTGGACCGTGAACCGCGAAGGCCGCGGGCCGGCCTGGGCGAACTCGCTCTTCGAGGACAACGGCGAGTTCGGCTTCGGCATCCGGCTGGCGCTGGACGTCAAGCGCGCGCAGGCCGAGACGCTGCTCCGCGAGCTCGGCGGCCGCCTGGGGGACGCGCTCGTCGGCGGACTCCTCCGTGCCGACCAGAGCACCGAGGCCGGCATCCTCGCGCAGCGCACGCGGGTGGCGGAGCTGCAGCAGCGTCTCCTCGGCATGGGCGCGGACGCCTCCGTGCGCCGGCTGGCGCTCCTCGTCGACGCGTTCGTGAAGAAGAGCGTGTGGATCGTCGGCGGCGACGGCTGGGCCTACGACATCGGCTACGGCGGCCTGGACCACGTGCTCTGCCAGGACCGCGACGTGAACATCCTGGTGCTCGACACCGAGGTGTACTCGAACACCGGCGGACAGCAGTCCAAGGCGACGCCCATGGGCGCCGCGGCGAAGTTCGCCGCCTCCGGAAAGGCCGCCGCCAAGAAGGATCTCGGACTGGAGGCCATGAGCTACGGCCACGCCTTCGTCGCGCGCATCGCGTTCGGCGCGAACATGAACCAGACGGTGCACGCGCTCCGCGAGGCCGACTCGTTCCGGGGTCCGGCGCTGGTGATCGCCTACTCGCACTGCATCGCGCACGGGTACGACATGCGCAACGGCCCGCAGCAGCAGCAGCTCGCCGTGCAGTCCGGGATGTGGCCTCTCTTCCGCTTCGATCCGCGGCGCGTCCCGGCCGGCGAGCCGCCGCTGCACCTGGATTCGCGGAAGCCGAGCGTGCCGCTCAGCCGCTTCATGGAGAACGAGGCCCGCTTCCGCATGGTGCAGAAGAGCCATCCGGAACGGTACAGGAAGCTCGCGGAGACCGCGCAGGTGCACGCCGAGCAGCGCTTCGCGGTGTACCAGCAGCTCGCCGAGGTGCGCATCCCGGCGGGCGCCGCGCACGAGGGCAACGGCCACGGCGACACCGGCCAGGACGATCGCCCCGGCGCCGGCAGCCGCACCCCGGCCGGCGAGTAGGAGGCGGTATGGACCTCACCACGCACTATCTCGGGCTCGAACTTCGCCACCCGTTCATGCCGGGCGCTTCGCCCATGGCCGACGATCTCGGCATGGTGCGGCGGCTGGAGGACGCGGGCGCTTCCGCCATCGTGCTGCGTTCTCTCTTCGAGGAGCAGATCATCGGGGAGCAGCTCGCTTCGCATCACTCCCTGGACCACCATGGTGACTCCTTCGCCGAGGCGATGACCTACGCGCCGGATCCGGAGGAGTTCTCGCTCGGGCCGGAGGAGTACCTGGAGCAGGTACGGCGCATCAAGGAGGCGGTGCGGGTTCCGGTGATCGCGTCGTTGAACGGGACGACCGTCGGCGGCTGGCTGGAGTACGCGCAGCTCATCGAGGACGCCGGGGCGGACGCGCTGGAGCTGAACGTGTATCAGGTGGCGACGGATCCTGCGCGGACCGCGGCGGACATCGAGTCCGACGTCCTGGAGATGGTGCGTTCCGTCGTCGGCGAGGTGGAGATCCCCGTGGCGGTGAAGCTCTCGCCGTTCCACACCGCGCTGACGAACTTCGCGCGGCAGCTCGACCGGGCGGGCGCGCGCGGGCTCGTGCTCTTCAACCGCTTCTACCAGCCGGACATCGATCCCGAGGAGCTGGAGGTGGTGCCCGCGCTGCAGCTCTCCGACTCGCGGGAGCTGCTGCTGCGGCTGCGTTGGCTGGCCATCCTGTCGAACCGCGTCGTGGCGTCCCTGGCGGTGACCGGCGGCGTGCACACCGGGATCGACGCGGTGAAGGCCGTCATGGCCGGCGCGCACGCGGTGCAGATCGTGTCGGCGCTGCTGATGCACGGGCCGAAGCAGCTCACCAGGATCCGGGATGACGTCGGGCGGTGGCTGGAGGAGCGGGAGTACGCGTCGCTCGCGCAGGCGCAGGGCAGCATGGGATTGCTGCGCTGCCCGGATCCCAAGGGCTTCGAGCGCGGGAACTACATGCGGATCCTGCAGAGCTGGCGACGGTTCGTGTGAGGTGGATTCGATGGGGAGTCGAGGTCCGATCGACAGGCAGAAGGTGCCCGAGATTCCGTTGTAGTCAAGTACGCAGTGTTGAAGCACGTCGCGGCCGATGGACCCGGGACTGGCGCGCGAACGCCGCGGCCCTCCCGCATGAGAGCGCACTTCCCGCCGCGCCATCACAGCGCGGTGCGGCGCCCCTCCTGCTCGGCTCACTCGCCCAACGCCTCCCACTGCCCCCTCGCCACCGGGTCCGCCGGGTTCCAAGCCAACGCACGCGCCAGCTCGTCCCGCGCGCGCTCGACATCGCCCAGCCGCATGGCCGTCACGCCGGCATACGTCGCCATCTGCGCCGCATAGCCCCGCGCAGCGTCCGCCCACGCGCCACCTTCTCCCGGCGGCGGGAGATCCGGCCACGGCGCCGGAGCACCGAGCGCCGCCGCCCCCTCCGGCGGCTCGAGCCGGAAGAGCAAGCCGTCCGGCACGCGCACCCACGCCGTCCCGATGCCGGCCTCCACCTCCTGCGTCACGTAAGCGCCGCCGCGCTGCATGCCCTTCGCCAGAATGCCGTCGATCAGCGTCTCGAACGCCGCCTGGATCTCCGCCGCCTCGTACGGCTCGCCGCGCTCGAAGCGCAGCACGAGCCGGTGCAGCTCGTCGGCCTCCTGCTCCAGTCCCTCGAGCAGATCCGCGTGATGTCGGCGGAGGCTCGGCACCTTCCACGATCTCCGGAAGTGCTCCTGATCCAGCACCGCGAGATCCGGCCGCACTCCCTCCACGTGCTGCAGGTAGAGCGCCGGCGACATCAGCACGTCCCAGTGCCGGTTGAGCACGACGGCGTTGGGCGCGGGCGTCTCCAGGAACGAACGCGCCATCGCCTCGATGGTCGCATCCCGCGAGCGGTCGGCTGCGCGCCATCCTCCCACCAACGGCACGACCGGCAGCAGCACGACCGCGGGCAGCACGCGCCGCGCCGCCGTCCATTTCGCCAGGGGACGCCACGCCGCAGCCGCCTCCGCCACCCACGCAGTCCCCGTCCCGATCCACACCGCCGCCACGAGGAACGCGGGCAGGAAGTACGTGGCGATGTCGTGGATCGTGTACCCGAGCGGGTACGCTGCCGACAGCGCGAACATCGCCAAAGTGCCGCCGGCCAGCCCCGGCACGCGCCGCGCGCTCCACAGACCCGCCGCGGCCAGCGCGAGCAGCGGCCACGAGAAGCGCGCCATTCCGGCGCCGAGCTCGCGGAGGTTCGCCGTCACGCCCTCGCCCGACGAGAACATCCACACGCGGTACTGCGCTCCGCTCACGTGCCGCATGAACGACTCGAACGTGTCCGGCGATCCCCAGTCGAGCAGCGGCTCCTGTGCGGAGCGCACCGGCAGCACGAGGTAGAACGACGCGCCGAGGACGGCGAGCAGTGCCGCGCCGGCGACGACCGCCGGCCGCAACTCCCGGCGCCGCCGCCACGCGCCGAGCGCCACCCCCGGCAGGAGCAGCGCCGACGTCAGGTGATTCGAGAGACACAGCCCCGCGAAATACCCCGCGCCGAGGAAGGCCGGCTCCCGCACCGGCCCACGTCCCCACAGTCCCGCGCGCACCACTGCGTGCAGCAGCGCGGCGTCCAGGAACATCTGCAGCGCGTGCACCTCGGTGACGGTCGCCACCGACCAGAGAGTCCCGTGGAAGGCGAAGGCCGCCGCCCCCGTCACCGCCCCGACCTGCCGCCACCGCCCCAGCCTCTCCGGCAGCACGTCGGCGATCACCCGGCAGACCAGGAACGCCGCGCCCGCCGCCAACACCGCCGACAGCACGTTCACCCACGTGATGATCCGCATCGGTGCGGCCAGCACCCACGTCCGCCCGAGCACCGCGAAGAGCGGATACCCCGACGGGTGCGCGATGCCGAGCGTCGCCGCGACCGTGGCCAGCTCCCCGCTATCGATCTCGGTGATTCCCGGCGCGAGCGTCCGCAAGTAGACGCACAGCGCCACCACCGCCACCGCGAGCGCCGCCCTCACGCCTTCGCCCTCACGCCCTCGCCCTCACGCCGTCACCCCTTCGCCCTCACCCTTCGCCTTCACGTCTCCGCCGGGAAGACGAGCGTCACCGTGGTGCCGTTGCCGGGCCGGCTCTCGATGTCGATGGTCCCGCCGTAGTCCTGCATGATGGCCTTGCAGATCGGCAGCCCGAGTCCCGCGCCGCCCGTCTTCGTGGAGAAGCTCGGCTCGAAGATCCGCGCCAGGTTCTCCGCGGTGATGCCGGTCCCGGTGTCCCGGATCACCACGTGCGCGCTGCCGTTGTCCCCCCAAGCTTTCACGCTGAGATTGCCGCCGTCCGGCATCGCCTGGATGGAGTTCTCGATCAAGTTGATGAACAGCCGCATCACCTCGTCCTTGTCGACTCGCGTGAAGATGCGCCCTTCCGGCGCCTCCAGCGTGAAGTCCACGCTGCGGTCGTCCAGCGCGTAGAGCTTCCGCGCCTCGCCGAGCAGCCGGCCCAGATCCTCGCGGCGGATCTTCCGCCCGGGCATGCGCGCGTAATCCGAGAATTCCATGGCGATGCGGCGCAGTGCCTCGCAGCGGTCCACGATCGTCTCCGTGGACTCCTCCAGGATCTCGCCGAACTTGGGATGCTTGTCCTTCCAGGCCTGCAGCACCTGCTGGGCGGAGAGCTTCATCGGCGTCAGCGGATTCTTGATCTCGTGCGCCACCTGTCGCGCCATCTCCGCCCACGCCTTGATCTTCTTGGAGCGGATCAGCTCGGTGAGATCCTCGAACACGACGACCGCGCCCTGCGGCTTGCCGGCCCGGTCCACGAGCGGCGTCCCCACGAGGCGAAGCGTGTGCAGCTGCTCGTCGGCGGAGCCTTCCGCCGGCGCCACCTCGATCTCGTCCACCACCTCGGTGCGCTTCCCCTCGAGCAGCGGCCGCGCCGAGCCCAGCACGGCGGTGAGCGCGTCACCGCCCGCCGGATCCGCCGTCATCCGCCCGACCAGGTCCTCCGGCGCGCGCCCCACGATGCGCGCCGCCGCGTCGTTCACCGTGGCGATGCGACCGGAGGCGTCGAAGCTGATCACTCCGGAGCCGACGTTGCGGATGATCGCCTCGATGTACTCGCGGCGCTCGCGGTCCCGCGCCTCGGATTCCGCGAGCCGCCGCGACATCGAGTTGAACGAGCG
>JBQTGV010000051.1:0-13221 GCA_052390515.1 Candidatus Eiseniibacteriota bacterium
CCCTGCCGCCACCGGCCACGGCGAAGAACGTCATCTCGGTGGGCGCGCACCAGTCCGACGTCGGCCACATGACGACGTTCTCCTCCTGGGGTCCGACGGACGACGGGCGGATGAAGCCCGACATCTCCGCTCCGGGTTGCCAGCAGGGCGGCGACTTCGGGATCACGTCGACGTCGCTCGCCGGAGGCTACCTGTCCATGTGCGGGACGAGCCAGGCCGCTCCGGTCATCGCCGGGTCCATCGCCGCGCTGCTCTCCGAGTGGCGCTCACGGTTCGCCGGAGAGCCGCGCCCGGCGACGTACAAGGCCCTGCTCGGATGCTTCGCCGAGGATCGAGCGAACGCCGGACCGGACTACCGCTTCGGTCTGGGCGCGGTGAACCTGCTCGCGTCGGTGAACGAGCTGCGAACCGCGACGACGGTCGAAGCCGCCATCGACGACGGATTCACGGACACGTACGTCTTCCACGTTCCGGCGGGGGCGGGGGACACGCTGATCGTGACGCTCGCGTGGGACGATCCCGCCGCGGCCGAGCTCGCCAGCGTGACGCTCGTGAACGACCTGGATCTGGAGCTGGTCGCGCCGACTGCGGGGACGTTCCAGGCGTACGTGCTGGACCCCGCGCAGCCGGACAGCCTGGCCGTGCGCGGGCGGAACGCGCGCGACAACCTCGAGCAGGTTCGCGTCATCGGTCCCGAGGCGGGGGAGTGGACCGCGCGTGTCATCGCCTGGAACGTGCCGGCCGGTCCGCAGGAGTACTCGCTCGTGGGCTTGGACACCGCGCCGCCGGCCGATCCCGCCGCGGTGGCGGCCACCGCGGTGAGCGACACGACGGTGCTGGTCGCCTGGATCCGTCCCGGCGACGCGGACCGGGCGGGGACGCTGGTGGTGCGGTCGACGGATCCGGTCACCTGGCTTCCGGAAGACGGCGTCTCCTACGTCGTCGGCGCGGAACCGTCGGCCGGCGTCTTCGTGGTCGCCGCCGACGACGTGGATCATCAGAGCACGGCGCTGGTCGACGAGCCGCTCGCCCCGGGAACGCTGCACCACTACGCGCTGTTCGCCTACGACGAGGTGCCGAACTACTCGCCCGGGCTGGCCGACACCGCGCAGACGTCGGCCGACGCGGTGGACGCGCCCCTGATCGCGGCCGCGGACGCGGCGCCGCGCTTCTTCCGGGAGGGCTCTCACCCTTCGCGCGGAGCGGCGACGCTCCGCTTCGAGCTGCCGGGAACGCGGCGGATCTCGGTCGACGTGTACGACGCCAGCGGACGCCATGTCGTCACGCTGCTTCGCGGCGAGCGAGCGGCGGGTTCGCACCGCGTGGAATGGAGCGGGCGAACCGACTACGGCGTCGCGCCGGCCGGCGTCTACTTCGTGCGCTTCCGGACCGAGGGGCTCACCGCGACCGAGAAGATCGTCCGCGTCCGCTGACTTGACAACGGCCGGGGCGCGCCTCGATGCTCCGTCCCCGCGCGGAGGACGCCGCTTGAGCCTCGTCTCGTCGAAGTCGCGCCGTTTCACCGAGTCGGTCATCCGCGAGATGACCCGCCTGGCGAACCGTCACGGGGCCGTCAACCTCGCCCAGGGATTCCCCGACTTCGAGGCACCGCCCGAGGTCAAGGAGGCGGCCTGCCGGGCGATCCGCGCCGACGTGAACCAGTACGCCGTCACCTGGGGCGCCAGGTCCCTGCGCGAGGCCATCTGCGAGAAGGCGCAGGCGCACAACGGCCTCGCCGCCGACCCGGAGCGGAACGTGACGGTGTGCTGCGGCGCGACGGAGGCGATGCTGGCCACGCTGCTCGCCATCGTCGACCCGGGCGACGAGGTGATCGTCTTCGAGCCGTTCTACGAGAACTATGGTCCGGATGCCGTGCTCTGCGGCGCGGTCCCGAAGTTCGTGCGCCTCTCCGAGCCGGACTGGGCCTTCGACGAGCGCGAGCTGCGTGCCGCGTTCGGGCCGCGCACCAAGGCCGTGATCGTGAACACGCCGAACAATCCGACGGGCAAGGTCTTCTCCCGCGGGGAGCTGGAGTGCATCGCGCGGCTGTGCGCAGAGCGCGGCGTCGTGGCCGTCACCGACGAGATCTACGAGCACGTCCTGTACGACGGCGAGCGTCACGTGACGCTGGCCACGATTCCCGGCATGGAGGAGCTCTCCGTCACCATCAACGCGCTCTCCAAGACGTACAGCGTCACGGGATGGAGGGTGGGGTGGGCGATCGCGTGCGACGAGCTGACCTCGGCCATCCGCAAGGTGCACGACTTCTGCACGGTGGGCGCGCCCGCGCCGCTCCAGGAGGCCGGAGCGGTGGCACTTCGTCTGCCCGCGACGTACTACGAGAACCTGGCCACCTCGTACCGGGCGAAGCGTGACAAGCTGTGCGAGGCGCTCGCCGCCACGGGATTCGGGGTCTTCCGCCCGCGCGGCGCCTATTACGTGATGACCGACATCTCCGCCTTCGGGTTCGAGGACGACTCCACGTTCGCCAGAGATCTCGTGGAGCGCGTCGGCGTCGCCACTGTCCCGGGGTCGAGCTTCTACACGGATCCCGCCTCGGGGCGGCATCGCCTCCGCTTCAACTTCTGCAAGCGGGACGAGACGCTGGACGAGGCGATCCGCCGCCTGGCGCGGCTCGCGGAGCGCCTGCCCGGGCACGCGCGAGGTTGAGCGGCGCGGGACGCCGGGCGGCGGCGGCCGCGCTCCTCGGGGTGCTGGCCTGCTCCGGAACGCTCGGCGCCGGCTGGGTCTACGACGACTGGACGTACGTCGCCGGCAACGGTGACCTCTCCGGCGACCTGTCCCGGATCCCGCGGCTCTTCGCGGTGAGCTTCCCGTCGAACGCGCCGGAGCGAGGGCTCTACCGCCCGCTGACCGCCGCGACCTACGCCCTCGAACGAGGGGGCGGGCCGGCCGATCCGGTCCGCTCGCACGTCGTCAACCTGCTGCTCGCCGCGGCCGCGACGATGGCCGCGCACGCGGTGCTGCGTCGTCTCGTCGATCCGGCGGCGGCGCTGGCCGGCACGTTCCTCTTCGCCGTGCATCCCGTGCACGTGGAGGCCGTGGCGTGGGTCACCGGGCGATCCGAGCTGCTCGCCGGGCTCTTCGCCCTGGCCTCGGTGGCCTGGGGTCTGGACGTGCTGCGCGGCGGCGGGGTGCTCCGCGCGGCGGGGGCGGGCGCATGCGCTCTGCTCGGCCTGCTCTCCAAGGAGAGCGCGGCGGTGGCGCTGCCGCTGCTCGGTGCGGCCGCGGCGCTCGCGCCGTCCGTCCGCCTCGACCGCCTGCCGCTGGCGCTCGGTTCGGTGGCGGGCGGGACGCTCGCCGGGCTCGCGCTGCGCACAGCGGCGCTCGGCGCCTTCGCCCCGGCGGCGGGGGAGCGCGTGGGAGCAGCGGACCTCCCGGGCCGGCTCCCGCTCATCGTTGCCGCGGCCGGCGAGCACCTCCGCCTGCTCGCGTGGCCGTGGCCGCTCACCGTGGAACGCATGCCCGAACCGCCGGCCGCCTGGAGCGACGCCGTGGTGGTGTCCGGACTCGCCGTGCTGCTCGCCGGTTCGGTGCTGGCCTTCGCGCTGCGCCGGCGAAGGAGCGCACTGCTGCTGGTGTGCTGGGCGCCGGTCGCGCTGCTTCCGGTGCTGCACCTCGTTCCCATCGGGGAGACCGTGGCCGAGCGTTTCCTGTTCCTGCCGTCCCTGGGCGCGTGCGGCGTGGCGGGCGTCGCGCTCGCGTCACCGGGCCGAGGGCGCGCTCTCCGCCGGGGCGTGCTCGTCGCGCTGGTGGCGCTCGGCTGGGCGCTCTCCTTCGCACGAGCCGGAGCGTGGCGGAGCGAGACGGCGCTGTGGACCGATGCGACGCGCCGGGTTCCCGAATCGGCCGGCGTATGGGCCGGCCTCGCCGACGCAACCGCGCACGCCGGCCGACCCGGCGACGCCATTCCGCACTACCGCGCCGCGCTTCGCCGGGACCCGGGGTTGACCGTGGCCCGCCTAGGTCTGGCGCAGGCGCTGGAGGAGACCGGGCGGACGGAGGAGGCGTTGGCGGAAACGGAGAGGGCCGTCCTGGCCGATCCCGGGCACGCGCCGGCGCTCAACAACCTCGGGGTGCGTCTGGCGCGGGTGGGGCGGGGCGAGGAGGCGCGGGAAATGTTCCGGCGTGCCGTCGAGGCGGCCCCGACCTACGCGCCGGCGCTGCGCAACGCGGCGCTCGCCGCGTGGGAGATCGGTCGTGAGGACGAGGCCGCGGAGCTGCTCGCCCGGGCGAAGACCGCGGATCCCGCGCTCCCCGACCTCGCCGAGCTGGAGGCCAACCTGCAGGCGCGCTCTTTCCGCGCGCCGCCGGCCGACCGATAATGGACGCATGAAGGACTTCCACGAGCGGCTGGGATCCTACCTGCGCGAGGGGCGCCCGTTCGTGGTGGCGACGATCGTGGCCGCGCGGGGATCCACGCCGCGCAAGACCGGGACTCGCATGATCGTCCACGAGGACGGGGCGATCGACTTCACGCTGGGCGGCGGTCCGTTCGAGGCGCTGGTCATCGAGGACGCGAAGGAGACGCTGCGCACCGGCGAGCCGTGCATCAAGGCCTACCGCTTCCTTCCGGCCGGCGAGAACGCCACCGGGATGACCTGCGGCGGAGAAGTGGAGGTGTTCCTGGAGGCGCACCGGCGCGCGGCGCGGGTCCTCGTCTTCGGCGGCGGCCACGTGGCGCTGCCGCTGGCGAAGCTCGCCCGGACGGTGGGCTTCCGGGTGACGGTGGTGGACGACCGCGAGGAGTTCGCCACGAGAGAGCGCTTCCCGGATGCGGACGAGGTGATCCTCGCCGAGGGCGGGTACGTGCGCCGCGACGTCCCCGTGGAGACCGACGACTACATCGTGATCGTGACCCGCTGCCACCAGACGGACGAAGTCTGCCTTCGCCGCGTGCTCCAGGACGACCGCGTGCCGGCCTACGTCGGCGTCGTGGCGTCACGGCGCAAGGCGCGCGTGCTGTTCGCCCGCCTGCTGCAGGACGGCTGCTCCCGGGAGCGCCTCGAGCAGGTCCGTTCGCCGATCGGCCTGGACATCGGTGCGGAGACCACCGAGGAGATCGCCGTGTCCATCATCGGCGAGATCGTCGCGTGCCGGAACCGGCGGGACGGGAGATCCCTCTCGGAGGAGAGCTCCGTTCCCGCGAACGTCACCGTGAAGCGCGTGCCCAGGGCCGAGAAGGTCGTCCCGAGGTAGCGCTCACTCGGAGGCGCCGGCGCTCTCCGCGTCGGTGCGCGGCACGACCGTGTGCGGCGCGGCGGGCTCGCCGTTGTACGCGGCGGGGTACGCGGCGAACCCGCTCTCCGTGGTGAGGTCGCAGCGCAGGATCGCGGCCTCTCCTCGCTCGGAGGCGGAGACGTCCAGCGCGACCCGTCCCCCGGGCCGATCGGGCTTGACCAGCATCTTCCCGAAGCAGAGCGGAGCGGACGGGCACGGGTCGCCCGCGCGCGCCTGTCCGACCGTGCCGGGATACGGGTTGACCAGCGGAAGGGGGATCCACGGACGCTCGGTATCGAGCACGTAGCCGATGAGCTGGCCGCCCTCGATGGAGACGCCGAACTCCCCGCCGGCGATCATCTCGCCGTCGTCCACGAAGAGGAAGAACTCCAAGTATTCCCTGGCGTCGCTCGCGCCGGTCTGCACGTTCGGGTCCGTCCGGGAGAGGCTCACCTTCACCGAGAACCCGGAAACCTCGGGGGCCGGTGAGGAGGCTTCCTGGGCGCCGGCGGCGACCGCGATCCAGGGGGCCAGCAGGGCGAGCACGGCGACTCTCATGGACGGTCTCCTCAGGGTGGATCCGCGGGCGGGAAGTGTACCTCAGGTTCCGCGCGGCGGCGACGTGGGCGGTGACGCCTGATACCCGGCCGGTCCCGCCCCGGTTCCGAGGATTGCGGGGGGGCGGCGATCCCGGTATCCTCGGGACCGGTCGGTCCGCCGGGACCCTGGAACCTCTTCCCTGAACCGAGCAGCCTCGTGACCCGCATCGACCCGCGACGCTCGCTGACACTTCTCCTGATCGGCATGGCCGTGGCTCCCGGTGCCCGCGCCGAGTTCACCGACGTGACCGGCACGAGCGGGCTCTTCAATACCTTGCCGACCTGGGGCGCGCAGCTCGTCGACATCGACCAGGACGGCGACGTCGACGCCAACGCGGCCCATCACTTCTACACCGGGCGCATCTTCGCGAACGACGGCAACGGGCTCTTCGATTACTTCGTCCTTCCCCAGCTCACCACGGTGATCGCGGACCGGCACGCCTACACGTGGGTCGACCTCGACGGGGACGGGATCCTCGACGTCGCCTGCTCGCACGGAGGGGACGGCGGATGCGGTTGTCCGCACCTGGGGAACGAGCTCTGGCAGGGTACGGGTGCCGGCAACTTCGCCGTCGTGGTCGGTGCCGGGGGGATGTCCGATTCGACCGGACGGGGACGAGCATTCTCCGCCGCCGACGTGGACCTCGACGGGGACGTCGATCTGTACCACGCCAAGGCGCCGCTCGCCGCCAGTCCGAACTCCCTGTATCGGAACGACGGCGCGCTGGCGTTCGTGGACATCGCCGCGGCGGCGGGCCTGGACGAGACGGTCGGCACGCACGGCGGGCTCTTCGCGGACTATGACGACGACGGCGACCCCGACCTGCTGGTGGGCGGCGACGAGTTCTCCCGGCCGACGATCCTCTGGCGCAACGACGGCGGCACGTTCGCCGACGTGACCGCGTCGGCGTTCGGCTCGCTGCCGGTCGTGTCCTCCGCCGACTGGGGCGACTACGACGGGGACCTGGATCTCGATCTCGTCGTGTGCGCGGGGCGCGAAGGCATCTGGGACGCGTGGAACCAGAACGGAACCACGTACTGGCTGTTCTCCCACTTCCGCTTCTCGGAGGACGGCGTCGACGCGTACTCGTTCGACACGCCGGGCGAGGATCCGGTCGCGGCGTTCCGCTTCAACGGGAAGATCTTCAACGACCAGATCTTCCTGGGGCCGAGCGAGGTGCACCCCGCGCCTTCGGCGTTCACCGTCCAGTTGACCGACGCGTACGTCGGCGAGCCGGTGTTCACGCCCGGCGTGGAGCAGGGACTGTGGTGCTGGCGGGAGTCCGCGGGCGGAAGGTGGCAGGTCCGCGTGTCGGCGCCACCGGGAACCTTCGGCAACTATTCCGGGCTGATCACCTCGCTCGCGCCGGTAGTGGCTCCGGCCGACTCGGCGCTGGAGCAGATCGTGCTGCCGCCGGCGCCTGCGCGGGTCTTCCGCAACGACGGCGGAGTCTTCTCGGAGCAGACCGGCCCCCTCGGCTTCACTCCCGCCGCGAACCCGCGAACCGTGACGTGGGTGGACGTCGACAACGACGGGGACCTGGACCTGCATCAGACCAACCGCGGCAACACCGAGATCGGCGACGAGCCCGATCTCCTGTGGCGAAACGACGGCACGACGTTCGCGGCACTCTCCGGCCCGGGCTGGGCCCCGGGAACGCCGGGCTTCTTCACCGACGGCGGCGTGTGGGGCGACGTCGACGGCGATGGGGACCTCGACCTGTACCTCGCCGAAGGCGCTGGCCCGGTGTTCTTCAGCGCGACGGCGCCGTCGACCTTGTACCGGAACGACGGGCCGACGGGATACGGCCTCGTCGTCAACGTGGAGGAGTCGGCCCTGGGCGGGACGCCGATCGGGGCGAAGGTCACCTGCTGGACGCAGGGCACAGCGCGGCAACGACGGGTGAGAGCCGACTCCTGGGACGGCCTTCAGGGGCCGCTCTCCGTGCACTTCGGGCTGGGTGCGTCGGCGACGTTCGACAGCCTGGTCGTCGCGTGGCCGGACGGCGACGTTCAGGTGATTCCCGGCGGGCCGGATCCGACCGGCTCGGTGATCGTGCAGGGGGGAGGATCCGGCGGCCGGCCCGGCTTCGTGGGGCTGCTGCATCCGCAGCCGGCCTTCGGCGCACAACGCCTCGAAGTCGACGTGCCTCCGCCCGGACGCCTTCGCGTGACGGTCCACGACGTGACCGGGAGGAGGATCCGCGTGCTCGCCGACGGCGGCGCGCTTCCGGGCCCGCGCACGCTCACCTGGGACGGCCGAGACGCCAGCGGTCAGCTCGTGCCGCCCGGGGTCTACTTTGTTCAGGGATCGGGCGACCTGGGCTTCTCCCGCAAGTCGGTGCGCATCCGCTGAGCACCGTCCCGCCGCGGCAACCCGCTCACTCGATGTAGCCGAGCGCGCGCAGTCGGTCGCGCACCTCTTCGGAGAGTTCCTCGGGCCGTATGGAGCGCGCCTGTTCGGTGTAGAGCGGCGTCGCGGTCGTCTCCATCCACAGCGCCAGCGCGTCCTCGGCGAAGATCCGGCGCGCGGAGTCCGGAGCGGACGGACCGGTCTCGCCCGGGTCCTGCAGCAGGTCGTACAGCACCCGCTCCCCACTCTTCACGAGCAGCTTCCAAGCGGGCGAGCGCACGGCGAAGTCACGGTCGAGCTGCGCGAATGCGAGGCGGTCCGCCGGCACTTCCCGGCCGAGGCTCACTCCCTCCCACGCTTCGGAGCGTTCCCACCCCAGGAGGTCCGCGAGCGTCGGCAGCCAGTCCACGTTCTCGAGGACGCTCGGATCGAGCACGCCGGCCTTCGCCCGGCCGGGAGCCCTCACGGCGGCGAGCACGCGCAGCGTCGATTCGTAGACCGTCGACCCGTGGGTGAAGTTCGGCAGGTGGTCGAGCAGGTTCTCTCCATGATCCGAAGTCAGCACGAGGACGCCGCGGTCCAGCAGCCCCTCTTCCTCCAGCACCCGGCGGAGACGCCCGATCTTCGAGTCCATGTGCGCGATTTCGGCGATGTACGCGGCGACGGACGGCCGCCAGCCGAATCGGTTGCGGTGCTCCGGCGATCCGGGCTCTCCATCCGGACCGGCCCGGAAGCGCGGCCCCCACGGCTGCGGCGGGACGTACGGCGAGTGCACGTCCATCAGGTGCACGAAGAGGAAGGGCGCTTGCTCGGACTCCCGGAGCCAGTCCAACGCGGCCTCGAAGCTCGGGTCGTGCCCCGGGTCCAGTCGGTAGCGGATCCGGTCGGCGATCTGCACGACGGCGAGGCTGCGGAACAGAGCCGCCGGGCTCGGCTCGTGCAGCCGCTCCGTCGTTCCGGACTCGACGTACACGTCGAACCCCTGGTCGAAGCCGAAACGCCTTCCGAGGAACGTGTTGGTGACGAAGCCGCCGGTGCGGTAGCCCATGGCGCGGAGCCGTTCGGCGAGCATCTCCACCGACTCGTCGAGCACGGAGAAGTTGGCCCAGACGCCGTTGGACACCGGATAGCGCGAGGAGAGCAGCGCGGCGTGCGAGGCCGCCGACCCGGGCGAAGCGGTGACCGCCTCGGGCCAGAGCGTCCCCTCGCGGCAGAGCTTGTCGATCACGGGAGAGGTGGGACGGGGCTCGCCGCCGCCGGAGAGTCGGTCGGGGCGCAACGTGTCGATGGACACCAGCACGACCGGCGGCAGATCCGTCGTTCCCGCGGGGAGGAATCGGCCCGGGATCCACGTGGCCGCTCCGAGAAGCGCGGCGACGACAGCCGCGGTGCCCGGCCCGGGAGCGAAGCGCAGGCTCTTCCGCTCGAGCAGCGCGCGAGTGCGGCGCGCGGCGAAGACGGCCCCCCCCGCCGCGATCGCCACGACGACGGCGTCGGCGGCCAGGCTCTTCGCCCCGAGGAAATTCGTGCCGCGCAGAAGCACACGGTTGGCGAAGAGCCCGAGCGCTGCGGCGATTCCGAGAAACGCGACGAGGCCGAGGATCGAGGCGACCGCGGCAGCGGGTTCCCTCCGCCGGACGAACGTGGCGGCGGCCGTGCCGGCGGCCATGCCCAGGAGGCCGTACGCGGCAACGGCGTAGATCGGGCGCAACGCCTCTGCCTGCGGCTGGAGCAGCGTCTCGGCGGCGCCGCCGGCCGCTCCGAGCGCCGCCCCGGTCAGTGCGCCCAGGGAGAGGAGGGACGAACGGGAGAGCGTCGCCAACGACTCAGGCCGGCAGCACGCACAGGCGGTTCGCCTCGTCGAAGAACGCGATCCGGCAAGACGGATCCCGCTCGATCCACGAGGCGACGACCCGCTGCGGGTCGTGCACCGGGTTCAGATGCGCGGCACGCACGTCGGCGTCCGGCAGCCGGCTGTGCAGGTGCAGCGCGTCGATGCGCTGCAGCAGCTCCGCGAACTTGTACGCCTTGTGCTGATACAGCTTGTAGCCGCCGCGGATGCGCTGCATCACCTCGCCGAGCGGCCGGGTCAGCTCGAGGTAGAAGTTCTCGTAGGCGGACTTGGTGTCGGCGATCCCCTCGGGGCACTCGGCCAGCAGCAGCACTTCGGCGCCGTCGGCGATCGCCGCGCGGGTCAGCTCCACGGCCCGCTGGCTCAAGTACAGCGTCTCGTCCTGCGGGGCGCCGCCCGCCGAGAGCACCAAGTGCCGGGTCGGTGCCACCGAGAAGCTCGCGATCTCGTCCACGACGGTCATTCCCGAGGACGTCGCCTCGCGCAGCGTCCCGAGATGCGCGTGCGCGATGCGCCCATCCAGTGTCACGGTGGCCATGGCGTGGCACGGGCGACCGCGGATGGCCAGGTTCCACGCCTCCAGCATGTCCTCCGCGACCGGGTTGGTCCGGCGCCTCGGGTCGGGGTGCAGCGGGTGGCGTCCGAAGGTCGCGTCGGGCTCCAGGGCGAAGCGATGGTTGCGCTCGATCGACTCGAACGCGGCGATCCCCGGCAGGAAGTCTTTCAGCGCGTTCGAGTACCCCGCGAAGTAGTGGTGTTTCATGTCGCTGGCGACGAACAGCATCTCGGCGGGGTCGAGGACGTCCGAGAGCAGGACGCGGTTGCCGCGGGAAGTGGTGCCGTGATCGGTGAACTTCGCCGTGCGGCAGTCGTGGATGACGATGGTGGGGTCGGGCTGCCCGAGCTTGCGCGCGGCTTCCCTGGCGAGCTCGGCGATCTTCCGGTTGCCGGGCGTGTCCGCCTTGTGCGAGCCGCAGGTGACTCCGACGGTGACGGACGCGGCGCCGTCCAGCACGGCGAAGCCCGCGTCCAGGATGTCACCGTGCGGTGCGTCGCGGGTGGCGTCGGCGATCAGGAAGAGCACGCGGCGGCCGCGGGCGTCGGCGCGGGCGCGCTCCGCCTCCGGACTGGCCGCGAGCCGCCCGAGCGGGGAACCGGCCGCTCCCGCCGGCGGTACCGGACGAAACACGCCGGCGACGTTCGCCTCCGGAACGCGGAAGCGCAGCGTCCCCGATCCGTAGCGCAGATCGATGTCCAAACGAAGCTCCCCGTCGGGGTTCTTTGCCCGGTGACCTTTACACTCGAGCGTCCCCGGCGGACAATCCCCGGGATCGCTTCGGGGAGAAGCCGCGTGGTCGCTCGGGTCGCATCACGGTGGATCGTCCTTCTCGTCGGCATCCCGACGATGCTGCTTGCGCCATCTTCGCAGGTCCCGGCGGATGACGCACCCGCGGACACCGTCGGGGCGAAGCAGCCGGCCGTCGCGCCCGCCGGCGACATCCGCAGCGCGGTGGAGGCGGGGGAGTGGCAGCGCGCGCTCGAGCTCATCCGGGCGGAGGCGCTCCAGGCGGAGGGCGAGGACGAGGCCGAGCTCCGCCTGCTGGAGGCTCGCGTCCTGGTGCGCGCGGAGGACTTCGCCGGGGCCGGGCGGGTCTATCGCCGCCTGGTGGAGCTCCCGGATCGAGCCGCCGAGGCGCGCCGCGAGCTCCACGAGCTCTATGTCCGTCAGGGCCGGTTCGTGGAGGCGCACGCTCTCACCGAGCCGGGCCTCGCCGACGAGTCCTCGCTCGCCACCTTGCGGGCGTACGCGCTGAGCGTGGAGGGGCGCTTCGCGGCCGCCGAGCTCGACGCTCGCGCGGGGGAGCGGTCGGGCGACGCGCGGGCGCGTATCCTCCGCGCGAACGCGCTCCTGGCCCTCGGGATGGAGACCGACGCGGAGCGGATCTACCTTCAAGTTCTTCGCGAAGGCACGGATCGGACCTCACGGCAGGTGGCTCACTTCGGGCTGGGGCAGGTCGCCCGGCTCAAGGGCTCCCGGGCCGTCCGCGCGATGCAGGACGAGCGCGCGGCGCGCATAGGCCCCGCACCGTGGGCGGAGCTCGACTGGGGGCTCGCGCTCCGGGCGCTGGGGCGGCGGGCCGAGGCCTTCGAGCGGTTGGAGGCCGTCGCGGAGTTGGCCCCGGCGCTGGCGGGCGCGGCACGCCTCGCGCTCGCACGGCTCGACGAGGAAGAGGGCCGGGTGGAGGACGGCATCGCTCACGTGACGGCGGCGCTCTCGGGCTGCACGTCGGATTTCCTGGCGCTGACCCGCCTGGGCGAGCTCGTCCTCAAACAGGGGCGGGAGAGCGACGGCATCGAGGCGTACCGGGCGGCGCTCGACATCTTCCCGGGGTTCCCGCCGGCGCGGGAACGCCTCGCGCGGGCGCTGGCAGCGGCCGGGCGCTGGGATGAGGCGCCCGGGCCGTCCGACGAGGAAGCGCGGTGGAAGATGCCCGGCTGGACGTGGGACCGGATGCTGGACGGGGACCTGCCGTTCTTCTCCGTGGTCGCCGACCGGGATTCCGTACCGGTCGACGACCCGCGGCGGGTGGTCGTCGCGCTCGTGCATTCCGTCGCCGGGAACCCGGCCGCGGTCTTGGGCTGGACCGAAGGGGCCGGGCCCGAGCACGGGACGCTGGCCGCGCTGCGGGCGGAGGCGCTCGAGGCGGTGGGGCGAAGCGCGGACGCGGTGGCCCTGTGGGAGAGCATCCTCGCCGGCGGCGACGGCGGTCCGATCGCCCGGGAACGGCTCGCGCGGCTCGTCCTGCCGGAGGATCCGGCGCGGGCGAGGTCGCTCTGGACGGACCTGTTGGCGCGCTACCCGGGAATGCCGCGCGCGCGCCTGCGGCTGGCGGAGTTGCTGGAGGCGGCGGGCCGCCCCGCGGACGCGCTGGTCGAGTACCGCGCGGCGGAAGGATCTCGCGGACTCACCGCTGCCGACCGCCGGCGGGTACGCAACGCCATCGAGGACCTGGAGGACGAGCTGGCCGAGGGGGAGGAGGCGAAGGCGGAGAGCTGAGCCGCCGGATCAGTCCCGTTCCGCCGAGGGAGTGGTGGAGCTGACGAGGATCGAACTCGTGACCTCATGACTGCCAGTCATGCGCGCTCCCAACTGCGCCACAGGCCCAATATGGAAA
>JBQTGV010000052.1:0-10151 GCA_052390515.1 Candidatus Eiseniibacteriota bacterium
TCGGCATCCGTGCCTCGCTCGCTTCGTGGCCGCCGGACTCCGCCGTCCGTGGCTCCGGCTGCGGCGGCTACGACGCTCGGCCATCGTCGACACGTCTCTCGAAGGCCGTTAGTTCACCTCGAGCCCCAGATCCCGGAGGAACGCCTTGTTGTTCGGCTCCCGCCCGAGGAAGTTGCGCAGCAGGTCCTGTCCGTCCAGCGACCCGCCCTTCTCATAGATCTCGCGGCGGTAGCGCATCCCGACTTCGGGGTTCAGGATGCCGTTCTCCTCGAACGCCGTGTACATGTCGTCGCCGTACACCTTGGACCAGAGATAACCGTAGTACGCGGCGTCGTATCCGAACAGGTGACCGAAGCCGGCGTGCATGTGCGTGCCCTCGAGGTTCGGGAAGCCGCAGATCGGGTGCAGCTCGTTCATGATCGCGGTGGTGTTCTTCACTGCTCCCGGAGCGTGGTAGGCCATGTCGAGCGACGCGTAGAACGCCTGCCGGAGCCACTTGATGCCGGAATTGAGGTTCTTCGCCGCGACCATGCCTTCCAGCATGGAGCGAGGCATCTTCTCGCCGGTCTGGTAGTGCGCGGCGAAGCGGTCCAGCACCTCCGCCTCCCAGATCCAGTGCTCGAGATTCTGCGAGGGCGCCTCCACGAAATCCTGCTCCGTGGCGGATCCGGCGAAGCGCGGCAGCTCCGCACGGGTGAGCGTCTGGTGGAGGATGTGCCCGAACTCGTGGAACATCGTCTCCACCTCGTCGTGCGTGAGCAAGGACGGCGTGTCCGCGCTCGGCTTGGTCACGTTCGCGACGATGGCGGAGACCGGCGTCTGCCGCTTCCCGTCCAGCATGCCTCCCGAGCGGAGCGGGAACGCCGCCGCGTGGCCGTACTTGCCCTCGCGCGGGAAGAGGTCGGTGTAGAAGTGCGCGATGAACTCGCCCGTATCCCTGTCGTAGATCTCGAAGAGCTGCACGTCCTCGTGCCACGCCGCGGGGTTCTCCACCTCCACGTAGCGCAGTCCGAACATCTCCTGGGTGATGTCGAACATGCCGTCGAGCACGCGCTCCAGCGGGAAGTACTTGGACACCTCGTTCTGGTCCACCTGGTACTGGTCACGCAGCTGGGCGTTGTTGTAGTAGCGCCAGTCCCAGTAGTTCACGCCGTCGGGATCGTTCTTCGCGTAGGTCGATTCCATCGCCTGGATGTCGGCGCGAAGCTTGTCCTGGATGCGCGAGCGCAGATCGGTGAGGAACGCGTTCACGTTCTCCGGGCTCTCCGCCATGCGCACTTCCAGGCGGTAGTGCGCCCAGGACTCGTAGCCGAGGAGCGTGGCGATCTCGTGGCGCACCGCGATCGCCTCCTCCAGCAGCGAGATGTTCCCGGGGTACCCCTCGTTCCAGAAACGGTGCGTCAGCTCCTTGCGGAGGGCGGCGTCGTCCGCGGTGTCGAAGAAGGGGAAGGCATCGGGATAGTCGAGGCTCACCCAGTAGTTCCCGTTCTCCTTCTTGGTGAGCCGCGCGAGGTACTCGGGCGCGAGCCCTCCAGCCCGGTCGGGCGGAACCTCGATTCCGTCCTCCCACTCCGCGATGGTCTTCTCGTACTCCAGGCCGAGCTCCACCAGCCGCTCGCGGAGCGCCTGCACCTTCTCGCGCACCTTCGCGTCCTTGCCGAAGCCGTTCCGCCGGAAGTCACGGAGTGCGAACTCGAGGGATCGTGCCCGCTCGCCGTCGAGCTGCTTCGCCTCGGCCGTCCGCGAGTAGGCGTGGACCGCGCCGTACACGTCGTCGCGGAAGCCCAGCGCCACGTGGTACTTCTCCATGGCCTCCTCTCGTCCGCGGGCCACTTCGCGGACGTGCTCGTCGGTGGAGACGTAGCCGAAGAACGCGTACTTGCCGAACGCCTGCCCCATGAGGTTGCCCAGGCGCTCGAGCGGCATCAACGTGTTGTCGAAGGTCCGCTGATCGTCCGGGACGGAGACGACCTCGGCCACGATCTCGTCGGCGGCCGCGACCGCCTTCTCACACTCCGCCTCGATCATCTCCGCAGTCACCGTGCGGTAGTCGATGAGCGGGGCCTCTCGCGAGGCGGAGGCGGGGAGCACGCCCACGAGGGCGGTCAGGGCAGCGGCGAGGAGGGTCGGGCGAAGGTCCGGGATTCTCACGGGGTATTCCTTCTGACTCGAGGTTTCCGACGGAAGTGCGAAACGGGAAACTATGCCAGAGCCTCGAACCCGGAGCAACGGGCGGAGGTTTCCGGGCAGTGTCAATAGTTTGAAGGTAGCGCCCGGCTCTCCGGAGGCTCCGGCCCGAGCGAACCCCGCGGCTCAGCGGTCCTCGGCGGAGATCCCCTCCTCGCCGAGGCCCCACTCCCGGCCCCGAATGGTCACGGCGGCACCGGGCACGAAGTACAGCGAGAGGAGCGCCACGTAAAAAGCGAGGACCACCCCGACGATGGCCTGCCAGGGCAGGATCCCGGCGTCGAGGCGCTGGCAGGCCAGGCCCAGGGAATGGGTCGGCGTGGGGTGGGTGAAGATCTTGAGGATCCAGGCCGTGTTCAGGATGAGGAACAGGATGAGGTAGTTGGCGCGCAGCCGGCTGTGCATCGCGTGCCAGCGGCTCATCTTGAACCTCGGCTGGGCGAGGTCGTGCGCGACCGCGTCCCCCCACCACGGATCCGGCGACACCAGCCGTCGCGTCAGGATCGGGTTGTAGAAGTTCTCCTCGATCTTGCGCACGCGCGCGCGCCACACGTCGAAGATGCGGTAGCGACGCGACTCGATCCACAGGAACGCGAATACGATTCCCTGGCCGAGCAGCAGGATGAGCGGGCTCGATTCGGGGTGACCGAACGAGAACGTCAGCAGACCGCCCGCGGCGATGATCGACCAGTTCGTGGTGTTGTCCAGGCGCAGCCGCCACTGCGTCGCGCGGTACATCTCGCCGCGGTAGAAGTGCACCATCGCCGCGATGTACTCGCTGCGCACCAGGTGCGTGCCCTCGAGGTCCACACGCGCGGGCGGCGTGTCCTCCGGGAGCGGGATCTCGCCCTTGCGCCCGATCGGTCCGATCTCGTGATCCGAGCTTCGCGCCATCGGTTCCCCTCCGGGGAGGGTCCGGAGTACCACCGAGGGAGGGCCGGGGTCAACGACCGGCCGAGACCGTCTCGTACACGCGCTCGATCCCGTCGACCATGACCTCGACGTCCCACCGGCCCTCGACGCGCCGGCGGGCGCGGGCGCCCACGGTGGAGCGGAGCTCAGCGCTGGCCACCAGCGGCCGCAGCCGCTCGACGAGTGCCTCCGTGTCGCGCAGCGGGACGACCCAGCCGGAGACGCCGTCCTCCACGACTTCGCGGGATCCTTCCACGGCGAAGGTCACCACGGGCCTTTCCAGCAGCGCGTACTGCACCAGCACGCGCGGCAGGCCCTCCCAGAGTGACGTCAGCACGGCGACGTCGAAGGCGGCGATGACTCGGGCGACGTCGCTGCGATAGCCGGCGAAGACCACGCGCTCGCCGATGCCGAGATCGTGCGCCGCGCGCTGCAGCCGCTCGCGCTCTCCGCCCTCGCCGACCACGAGCGCGCGCAGATCCGGGAAGTCGGGAGCGAGTCGGGCGACGGACTCGAGGAAGTACGTCCAGCCCTTGCGAGGCTCCAGCCGGGAGACCATGCCCACCACGACGTGGCGATCCTCGAGACCGAGCTCCTCGCGGACGGGGACGCGCACGGAGCGGGCGCCGGCGCGGGCGTCCTCGAACGCGCGCGTGTCCATTCCGCTGGGGATGGTCACGTACTGCTCCCGCCGGCCGATCGAGGCTTCCAGGTATCGCGCTCTGACGTCGTCGCCGACGGTGATGAGCACGTCGCAGCAGCGCGCGGCGATACGTTCCAGGAGGACGTACAGGTGCCGGGCCAACGGATGCACGTGGTCGGGGAAGGTGACCCCGTGCAGCGTGTGCACGACGCACGGCACCCCTGCCATCCTCGCCGCGATGCGCCCCAGGAACCCGGCCTTCGCCGTGTGCGTGTGGACGATGTGGTAGCGGCCGCGGCGCATCAGCCGCCACAGCTTGAACAGAGCGACGACGTCCCGGAAGGGATGCGGGTCGCGGACGAGCTCCGGCAGGACCTGCGTGCGGCGCCGGATCTCCTCGGCGAAGCCCTCCACTTCGGACCCGGCCCCGGCGACGAGCGAGCTCTCGTAGCGGTCGGGATCGACGCCCTCGACGGTGAAGACGGTGTTTTCGTCCGCTCCGCCGCGGATCAGGCGGGTGATGACGTGGAGCACACGGACCTTCCCGGACATCAGCCGACCCCGACCGATTCGGAGGCGGGGGCCGAACCGGAGGAGCCGGCCGAGGCGCCGCTGCGGACGCGCGCGTCCCACCAGCGCAGCGTGAACGCCGCCCACAGGACCTTCGTGCGATCGGCGCGCCCGCGGCGATGCTCGTCGTACCAGCGTTGCAGCAAGGGGACATCGAGCGGAATGCTCCCCGGCGAGGAGATCGTGTCCAGGAACATCTCGCGGAGGTCGGACTTGAGCCATTCGCCCACGGGTACGTCGAAGCCGGCCTTCGGCCGCCTCAGGATGGCCGCGGGCAGGAGGTCCCGCGCCGCGTCCTTGAGGATCCGCTTCCGCCGCCGCCCGGACATCTTCCATTCGCCGGGCATGGACATGGCCAGCTCGACGATGCGGTAGTCGAGGAACGGCTCGCGGACCTCCAGGGAGTTGAGCATGGAGGCTAGGTCCACCTTGAGCAGCATGTCCGTGGGTAGCGCGAGGCGGAGGTCGGTGAACAGCATCCGGTTGACGGGGTCGGCGAGTCCGCGCGCGTCGTAGTCGGCGAACTGCTCGCGCACCGCGTCGAGCCCGGGGTTCGAGGCGTGCCCCTCGCCGAGCAGACGGCTCACGTCCTCCACGGGGGCGAACCGCATCCAGCGCTCGTGGCGCTCCGCCGGATCGGTGGAGAGCCCGTCGACGAAGCGCCGCGCCTTCCGCCCGAGCTCTCCGGCCCGCGTCGCGCGGGAGGCGGGGAGCGCGCGGATGGCGGGATCCAGGACGCCGTGCCGGAGTGCCTCGGGGATGCGGCCGTACCAGTCTCCGTACACTTCGCCCAGGTACTTGTCGTAGCCGCCGAACAGCTCGTCCGCGCCGTCGCCGGAGAGCGCCACGGTCATGCGCTTCCGCGTCTCGCGGGAGACGGCCCAGGTCGGCAGCAGCGACGAGCCGCCGAACGGCTCGGGCAGCGCGTCCAGGATGCGCGGGATGGCGTCGCGCAGGTCGGAGACGGCGAGCTGCGTCTCGGCGTGCTTGGTGCGGTGGTGTGCGGCCGCTTCCCGCGCGTACCGCGTCTCGTCGAACACCGCGGCACCGGAGAACCCGATGGAGAAGGTATGCACGTCGCCGCCGCGCTGGGCCATCAAGCCGGCGATCGTCGTCGAGTCCACGCCGCCCGAGAGGAAGGCGCCCAGAGGGACGTCGGCCGCGAGGCGCAGCCGCACCGAGTCCTCCAGCAGGGCGCGCAGGCGCCGCGTGCCCTCCTCGTAGCTCGACGGAGCCACGACGTTGGTGCGCAGCGGATGCCAGTACTCGCGCAGCTGGACCGACCCGTCCTGCCAGGTGAGGAGGTGCCCGGGCGGGAGCCGGCGGATGCCCAGCCGGAGCGTGCGCGGCGCCGGCACCGCGCCCCAGGAGAGGTAGTGCTTGACCGCGACCGGATCGATGCGGTCGTCGATCCCCGGCACCTCCAACAGGCTCCCCGCCTCCGAGGCGAAGGCGAGGCCGTCGGGCGTCGGCGCCCACAGCAGCGGCTTCACGCCGAGCCGGTCGCGGGCCAGCAGGAGGAGACGGGCGCGCTGGTCCCAGATCGCGAACGCGAACATCCCGTTCAGGTCGTGGACGAGGTCGGCGCCCTTCTCCTCGTACAGGTGCACGAGGACCTCGGTGTCCGAGGACGTCTGGAAGCGGTGTCCGCGTGCGGTCAGCCGTTCGCGCAGGTCCCGGTGATTGTAGATCTCGCCGTTGAACACGACGTGGACGCTGCCGTGCTCGTTGCTCTGCGGCTGTGAACCGGTGACGAGATCGAGAATGCGCAGCCTGCGGAACGCGAGCCCGCATCCTGCGCGCGCGAGGTAGCCGTCCTCATCCGGGCCGCGGTGGCGCATCCGATCGGCCATGCGCACGAGCATCGACCGATCCGGCCATTGCCCGTTCCGGTCCACGACGCCGGCGATTCCGCACACGCTCCGCAACTCCCTTGGACCTGGCCTGGAGCCCGCCGCTCCGGCATCCGTCCCGGGTTTCGAACGATCGGGGCCTCGGCTTGAGGAGGCGGCCCAGAAGCCCGCGGCAGGGCCTTCGCCCTTCAGCCCCCCGCCGCGGGCACCGATGAGAACGAAGGCGGCGGCACCGGGGGTGCGGCGGAGCTGTCCGCCGCCGAAGGGGGAGAAGTGATCGCGAGTCGAGAGTGGTCGGGCCGGCGCGTGGTGGTGACCGGCGGGACCGGATTCCTCGGCCGGCACCTCGTCGAGCGCCTGCGCGGTCTCGGCGCCGACGTCGTCGCCCCCTCCTCCAGCCAGTGCGACCTGCTTCGCCCGCAGAACGCGCTCGACCTGCTGCAGGGCTCGCCCGACGTGGTCTTCCAGCTGGCCGCGCGCGTCGGCGGGATCGGCGCCAACCGCGAGCATCCGGCGACCTTCTTCCGCGACACGCTGCTCATGGGGCTGAACGTGCTCGAGGCCGCCAGGGCCCGGCGCGTGGGCCGGCTGCTTCAAGTAGGTACGGTGTGCAGCTATCCGAAGCACACCCCGGTTCCCTTCCGCGAAGAGGATCTCTGGTCCGGGTTCCCGGAGGAGACCAACGCCGCCTACGGGATCGCCAAGCGCGCGCTGATCGCCGGCTCCATGGCCTACGGGCAGGAGTTCGGCGTGCGCTGCATCAACGTGCTGCTGCTGAACCTGTACGGCGAAGGCGACAACTTCGACCCGCGCTCGTCGCACGTGATTCCGGCGTTGATCCGCAAGTGCGTGGACGCCGCGGAGCGCGGATACGACGCCGTCGGCGTGTGGGGTGACGGCAGCGCGACACGAGGCTTCCTGTACGTGAAGGACGCGGTGGACGGGCTGCTGGCCGCCGCGCTTCGCGTGGAGACTCCCGAGCCGATCAACCTCGGTGCGCCGGGGGAGATATCCATCGGCGATCTCGCGCGGATCATCGCGCGGCAGACCGGCTTCAAAGGAGCACTCCGCTTCGACGCGGGCGAGCCGTCCGGCCAGCCGCGAAGGTCGCTCGACGTGAGCCGCGCGGAGCGGCTGCTCGGCTTCCGCGCCTCGACCGCGCTCGAGGAAGGTCTCTCCCGCACCATCGCGTGGTACCGGAGCGAGCTCGAGCGGGAGCGGCTCTTCCCGCGCCCGGAGGCCGCCCGGGCCGAAGCCCTCTCGTGAAGCTCCTGCTCGTCAACCAGCACTACCCGCCCGACGCGGGCGCGACGGGCAAGCTCGCCGCGCAGCTGGCGGTGTCGCTGGTCCGGCGCGGGCACGCCGTGACGGTCCTCACCGGCCGTCCCACCTACGAGGAGGCGAAGGGCGCGCGCGCGCCGCGGTCGGAGTGGCGAGACGGCGTGCGCGTGATCCGGCTGCCGCTGCTGCCGCGGCGCGACTCGCCGATGAGCCGGCTCTTCCACTACGCGAGCTTCGCCCTGGCGCTGGCGACGCGGGCACCGTTTCTCGCGCGGCCGGACACGGTGCTGGCCTTCTCGTCGACTCCGGTGTTCGGTGGGGCAGCTTCGGCGCTGCTCGCACGCTTCCTGGGCACCCCCTTCGTGTACGTCGTGCAGGACGTGTATCCGGAGGTGGCGGTGGCGCTCGGCGTGCTCCGCGAGGGCGTGCTGGAGCGTGCCGCGAGACTGCTCGAGACGCTGGCCTGGCGCTCGGCGGCGCGGATCGTGGTCATCGGTCCGGAGATGGCCGAGGCCGCGCGCCGTCGCGGGGTGGACGCGGAGAGGCTCGTCGTCATCGGGAACTGGGCGGATCCCCTGGAAATCCGGCCGGCCGCGGGCGAACCGTTCCGGCGCGAGGCCGGAATCGACGAGGACGAATTCGTCGTCGAGTACGCCGGCAATCTCGGGCGGAGCCAGGATCTGGACGCCGTGCTGCGGGCCATCCGCATCGTCGAGGAGCGGGCCGGGCCGCGGCCGGTGCGCTTCCTCTTCGTGGGCAGCGGCGCGCGCTCCGACGAGATTCTCCGGGAGGCGGAGCGCTCCGCGAACGTCACGCTCATGCCGCGCCAGCCGGAAGAGAAGCTCGCCGACGTGCTCGCTGCCGCGGATCTCTCCCTCGTGCCGCTGCGCCGCGGACTCAGCCGCTGGTGCGTGCCCAGCAAGGTCTACTCCATCCTCGCCTCCGGCCGGCCGGTCGGCGCGTGCATCGACGCTGACAGCGAGGTCGCCCGTATCGTCACCGGCTCGGGATGCGGGTTCCGGGTCGACGCCGGGGATGCGGCGGCTCTCGCCGAGGAGATCCTGCGGCTCGCCGGGGATCCTGAACGCGCTCGCCGCCTCGGGCAGCGCGGGCGCCTCCGCGCCGAGACGACCGACTCCCGCGAGCACGCCGTCGACCGCTACGAGGAGCTGCTCGAGCGGGTGGTCCGGTCAAGTGGGCCGGGGAGCGTGCCGACGCCACCCATGGGACCGCGCTCCGCTGCGCCGCCCGAGCCGGGAGAGGAAGAGCGACCGTGACCAGCTTCCCGTTCGTGTGGTTGTTCGCCGCCTCCCTCGGCGCCACGCTCCTGGCCATGCCGCTGGCGCGCTGGATGGGGGCACGCGTCGGGCTGCTCGATCATCCGCACGAGCGCAAGCTGCAGACGCGCGCCGTGCCGCGCACCGGCGGGATCGGCCTGCTCGTCGGTCTTGCCGCGGGGACCGCGGTGCTCATCCACCTCTCCGGGCGGCTCGGCGTGCCCATCACGCGCGAGCTGCTCGCCGTCTTCGCCGGGGCGGTGATCGTCCACGCCACCGGCGTGCTCGACGACCTTTTCGACCTGCCGGCGGTGGCGAAGCTCGGGGCGCAGATCCTGGCCGTCGGGGTCGCCGTGACCCAGGGCGTCGTGATCGATCGCATCGTGCTTCCGGGCGGCGCGGCGTGGGACCTCGGCCTCTTCGCGGTGCCGGTGACCATGTTCTTCCTGCTCGGATTCGTCAACGCGATCAACCTGGTGGACGGGCTGGACGGCCTGGCCGCCGGCATCGCCGCGATCGGCGCGCTGACGCTGGGTCTCGCCGGCGTGCTGCAGGGCAACTACGTGCTCGCCTCGCTGTCCACGATCCTGCTGGGCGCCGTCCTCGGCTTCCTGCCGTTCAACTTCCGGAGGGAGAAGACCTTCCTGGGCGACGCCGGGAGCATGCTGCTCGGCTACATGCTGGGCGTGACGGCGATCGCCGGGGCGTGGTTCTCGGGTCAGTCCACGTCGCTCGTGATCGGGGTGGCGGCCGCGTCGGTGCCGATCCTCGACACCGCGACGACGATCGTGCGCCGCTTCCGCAACGGCCGGCGGCTCTTCGACGCGGACTCGATGCACATCCACCACCGCATGGTGCGCGCCGGACTGAGTCCGCGGCGGACCGTGCTGACCATCCTCGCCGTCACGCTGTTCGCCGCGGGGCAGGCGCTCGTCTACTTCGTCGAGGGGGTGCGGCTGCTGGTCATCTCGTCGACGCTGGCCGTGGCGCTCGCCGCGATCCAGGTGCTGCTGCGGCGCCGCTCGCACGCCGCGGACCCCGACGACTCCGGCTTCCGCGAGATCCTCCTCTACCTGGTCGGTGCGCAGCGTGGCCGCGGGGCGCTCATGGACGAGAGCGTCGGCATGGCGGACGTGCTGGCGGCCGTGCAGGCCGCGCGCGAACCGGCCGGCGTTCGCGCTTCGTGGCCGGGTGCGGCGCCGGCGCCGGTCGAGGAAGTGGAGACCGGCGGGCGCTGACAACGCTTCGGATCGCCGGCGTCCGGGCCGGTGAATCGCCCTCAGCCTGCGAAGCGGACGACACTCTAGTGTCCTGTTTGATTAGTTCATGACAGATTGGGATCGATCTGCGAGTCTCTGGCAAGCTCCGTCCAAGGAGGGAAGAGATGCGCACGGGTCGAAGGTTGAATCGCTTCGTCTTGAGTCCGAC
>JBQTGV010000053.1:0-5911 GCA_052390515.1 Candidatus Eiseniibacteriota bacterium
CGTCCAGCCCGAACCCGCCGAAGGGTCCGCCGAACTCCGACAGGAACGGCTTCGCCTGCCGCACGAATCGACGGTACTGCCGCTCGAAGGCCGGCGCGGCCGGGTCCGCGCGAAGCCCGGACTTCGCCCCGCCGATGGGCAGCCCGGCCGCCGCGTTCTTGAGAGCCATGCGCCGCGCGAGGTCCCGGATGTCCTCGAACACGAGCGTGGGGAGGATGCGCGTGCCGCCCTTGCCGAAACGCAGCGCGGGATCTCCTCCCGCCGGCACGTTCCACACCACGACGTAGCCCTCGCAGCCGTCGTCCGGGTCACGCACGGCGAGCTCGAGAACCGGCTTCCGGGAGTCGAACTCGCTCTCGAGGTCGCGGAGATCGCGGTCGAAGTCGGTTCGGGTCGTCGCCAAAGGGATCCTCCTCGGGGAATCGGGCGGAGAATCCTAGCAGGAGGAGGACTCGGGCCACAACGGCGGCCGGCGGGAGGTGGTGTCCCGACCAGGACACTGCCCGGCGGGACGACGTCCGCGGCCTGGGGGCCTACCGGCGGGCGAGGGTGTAGCTGGATCGGTCCTCGGCCGCGAAGTACTCCCAGCGCTCGAGAGCTTGCTCCTCGGCAGCCTCGCCGGCGAGCAGTCCGTCGTCGACGACCGCGTCGAGGTCAGCGGGATAGCCTCCGTGGCGAACGCGGTACACCTCGACTGCGGAGCGCACGCCGTGCTCGAGGCCCGCATCGCGAAGGCGCGCCGAGCGGCTCAACCACTCGCCGACGACGGGATCCTCGGCGTGCAGGCGGGTTCCCTGCCCGGTGAGAACCAGCGCGGCGCCGAGCAGAGCCATGACCGGGACCGCCCAGCGCAGGGCGCGGCTCAGGTCGAACGCGGCGGTCGTCTCGGGCTCGGCCGTGGACTCGCCCGCATGGCGCAGCAGCTTCACCCAGCCCTTGCGCGCCGCTCCGAAGAGGCCGCGGGTGGCCGTGTACCGATCGAGCCCCGACTCCTCGATGACCGCGTCGATGGCGCGCACGCCGTTGACCAGCGCGAGCAGCGCGGTCTCCTCGGGTGCCGGCGAATCCGGGGTCCGGCCGGCCGGGGTGAGCGCGAGCACGCCGCCCTCGGGGCCGAGAAAGCGGCGCATCTCGTTCACCTCGTCGGCCTTGCGCGCGCCCTCCATCAGGATCGGACCGATGTCGGCGACGAGCGCTCCCTCGGGCAGCGGCTCGGGGGACTCCTCCGTCTCGAACTCGTACTGACCCGAGCGGATCGACATCAGCTCGAAGATGGCCTGCTCGACCATCGCGTCGAAGATCTCCTGGATCTCCTCGCGGCCGAGCACGCCTTCCTTCTGCAGGATGTCCTGGAAGTCCATGCCGGTCTTGCGGCGGATCGCGGCGACGCGGTCGGCCTGATCCTCCGTCAGGTACCCGCGGCGCAGGATGAACGTCTCCAGCGGATCGGTCTCGTCGGCCGGGTTCTTCGTGGACGTGATCTTGCCGTCCCGGAAGAACACGAACTGGCAGTTGCCCTTCCAGATGACCTTGAGCCAGCCCGCCTTCTGCTGCGAGGCGATCAGCTGCAGGATGTCGGGAAGCTCGAACTCCCGGAGCTCGCCACGGAAGGACATCAGTCACTCCCCGAGCGCGGGCCGACGGCGCGGACGCGATCCGCGAAGCGGAAGAAGGCTCGCGCCGAGACGAGCGCCAGCAGCCCGTAGAGGGCAGCCGGAAGCCACGGGACGATCCCCCGCGGGGGCACGGCCAGGCCGGTGCCGGCGTCGGGCCAGAACGCGCCCGTGCCGGTGGTGAGCAGGATCCCGGCAGCGATGAGCAGGCTCAGGGCCGCTCGCTTCGGCGCTCCGGCCAGCAGGAGACCCGTCCCCGGCACCGCGAGCGAGAGGAACAGGCCGCCGAGCAGAGGCCAGCGAACGAGCCGGCGGCGCCGCGCGCGCAGGAGCTCCTCGCGCTTGATCGGAGCGCGCACGTCGCTGCGGATCGCGTTGCACTCGGCGCAGAGGCTCTGCCGGGCGATGCGGTAGTGGCACTTGCGGCAGATCGCGCGGCCGCACGCGGCGCAGGAGTGGATGTGGGGCAGGGATCGCGACTGCGCCGCGAAGGACAGCGCGAGCAACAGCACGAGAGACAGCCACGCCGGGCGAAGCGGAACGAGCGGGGCCGCGGCCATCCGCGCCGCGCTGCCCCAGGTGATCGCGTGGCCCTCGCCCTGCTCCCGTGCGAAGCGCACCCAGAGCTGACCCGCGTCCAGGACCTGGTCCCGCACCACGACCTTCGCCGGGTCCGTGTTCAGGACGGGAGGGAGGCGATACCCGAGGCGGACCGCCTCGCCGAGCGCCTCGTCCGCCCGGTTGAAGCGCAGCTTGCGCATCCACGCCTGGGCCTCGTTGACGCGCACCAGCGGCTCCGACGGAGAGAGCGACTTGGCCTTCCCGTATGCGGTCAGCGCATCGTCGACGGATCCCTCGAGGAGCAGCACGTTGCCGAGGTTGTTGTACCAGGCCCACTCGTCGGGAGCGAGCGCGATGGCCCGGTCCAGATGGGCGATGGCCTCGTCGTAGCGTCGGGCGCGCCGTTCGACGAGCGCGAGCGACGCGTGGTAGGCCGGATCGGCGGCGGCGTGCGCGGGCGGGGCGGCGTAGCGGAAAGACCCGGACGGATCCGGGAGCATCTGGTGCGTGGTCAGCGTACGCAGGTACGACCCCGGGTGCGAAGGCTCGGCCACGCGCGACCAGGCCGCCAGCGCGAGCGGCGCCAGCAGGATCAGGACGAGGGCGCCGACGCAGCGCCTCCTCGCGGGGCCTTCGAGGAACGTCCACGCCGCGACGGTGGGCAGCAGGAGCATCCAGAAGAGGGCCGCCGTCGGAGGCAGCGCGAGCGGGAGCAGGAGCGGCACGAGCACGGTCAGCAGAGCGGCTCCGCGGCGAAGCTCCGCCGGCAGGAAGATCAGCCGTTCCCAGACCCCGTGGTGGATGCGAGGCAGCACGCGCAGCGCGGTCACCAGGGCCAGGGTCACGAAGCAGACGAGGACGGCGCCGGCGCTGAGCGTCACCGCCCGCAGCGCGGCCCGCTGCTGGACGAGGAAGGAGCGAAGCGCTTGCTCGCCGGCGAGCAGCGCCTGCTGCGCGAACTCCGGATCGCGGGCCTCCAGGTGCGCGCGGCACAGAGCCCACCGCGCCGCGAACAGGTCGGGGTCGAAGCGAAGCGCCCAGCGGAGGTCGGCGACGTGCTGGTCGGGATCGGTGGCGGCGAGGGCCTGCACCCAGAAGGCTTGAGCCCAGAACGGATCCCGGGGGACGCCCTGCTCCTCCATCTCTTCGAGGCGAGCCCAGGCATCCGACTCCGCGATCCGGGGATCGGCGGAGCCGCTGGCAGGCAGCAGCAACGCGACGAGCGCAAGCGCCGCGCGCCGGCGGAGGCTCTTGAACCGCGTCATCCGGACCGTATCTCCCGGTGGCGTCGACGGAATCCGTGTCTCGCGAGATATCGGCCCGCGCGGACCCCGACTTGAGCGGGCGGCGGCTCGGCCGTCGCCGCAAGTCCTTGAGAATCAGCACATTCCGTTTGACATGGCTGCCGATGTGAAGAGAGGATGGCGGGCTTCGCGAAGGGAGATGCGTTTGGAGCTCATCCTCGGAATCGCCGGGGGCCTGGCGCTCTTCCTCCACGGGCTTCGCCTGATCGGCCGCGGCCTCGAAAAGGCCGCGGGGAGCCGCCTCCGCCAGTATCTCGCCTCGATGACGGCGAACCGCGGCCTGTCCCTGCTCTTCGGGATGGTCAGCACGCTCCTGGTGCAGAGCTCCGGTGCCAGCACGTCGCTCCTGGTGAGCTTCGCCGGTGCCGGGCTCGTGACCGTCGGCCAGTGCCTGGGGGCGGTCCTCGGCGCCGCGATCGGCTCCACGCTGACCGTGCAGCTCATCGCCTTCCGCATCTCCGAGTACTCGCTGCTGCTGGTCGCGGCCGGGTTCCTGCTGAGCACGAGGTCGGGACGGCCGCGCCTAGTCGGCAGCGCCGTCTTCGGCTTCGGGCTCATCTTCTTCGGTCTTCAGGTGATGTCCGAGTCGATGAGCCCGCTCAAGGACGTGGCCGGAATCGCGCGCTTCTTCGCCATGGCCGAGCATGATCCGGTGCCGGCGTTCCTGGCCGCGGCGGTCTTCACCGCGCTCGCCCAGAGCAGCGCGGCGACGCTCGGTGTCGTGCTGGGCCTGTCCTTCCAGGGGATCGTGACGCTCCCGGGAGCGCTGCCCTTCGTCCTGGGCGCGAACGTGGGGACGGCGACGACCGCCGTCCTGGCGAGCGTGGGTTCCAACGCCGACGGCCGGCGCATCGCCTGGGCGCACGCGACGTTCCGCGCGGGCGGCGCGGCGCTGGCGTTCCCCTTCCTGTCGGCGTACGCGTCGGTGGTGGAGGCCCTGCCCGGCGACGTGCCGCGGCAGATCGCCAACGCCTACACGGTGCTCAACGTGGGCACCGCGCTGGTGTTCCTGCCCTTCGTCGGCATCGCCGAGCGCTTCTTCCGCTGGTTCATCCGGGACCCGGAGCCGGCCCCCGGCGCGGAGCCGTTCGGCCCGAAGTCGCTGGATCCGCGCTTCCACGAACAGCCCTCGGTGGCCATCTCGTCCGCCATCCGCGAAGTGCTGCGCATGGGCGAGCTGGTCATCGACATGCTGCGCGACGTGAGCCGCTCGCTGCGCCGCGACGACGTCGCGCTGCGCACGTCGATCCAGGAGCGCGACGATCGCGTGGACGTCCTGGACGAGGAGATCACCCGCTACCTCGCCAACCTCTCCGGGGAGATCCTCTCCCAGGAGCAGTCCCGGCAGGTGGTCGACATCCTGTTCATCACCAAGGACCTGGAGCTGATCGCCGACACGGTCTCCAAGGGCCTGGTGCCCGGACTGCTGCGCAAGAAGCAGGAGCTGCGCCTGCATTTCTCGGACGAGGGCTTCACCCAGATCCTCGCGTTCCACGACGGGGTGGTGGAGTGCCTGGAGATCGCCGTGGCCGCCGTGGCCACGTGGAACCGGGAGCTGGCCGGCCAGGTGCTGGCGAAGAAGAAGGTGCTCTCGGCGATGGAGCGGCAGTTCCAGCTGGACCACCTGGCCCGCCTCCGGGCCGGGAACCCGGAGACCCGCGCCACCACCACCGTGCACATCGACGCCATGAACGACCTCAAGCGGGTCGTCAACCACACCGCCCGGATCGCCTACGCGATCCTCGGCAAGGTGCACGAGGTTCCGACCGCGACCGAGCCGGGCCCCGCGCCCGCTGCCGCTTGACCGCGAAGCGCGGACCGGGCAGGGTTCGCCGCCAGGAGGAATCATGCAGACTTACGTCGAGGAGCTCCGCGCGCGCTCCGATGCCATCGTCACGCTCCGCGGCTGGGTCGACAACCTGCGGTCCAGCGGCAAGATCCTCTTCCTGATCCTGCGGGATGGCACCGGGCGCTGCCAGTGCGTCGCCTCCCGGAAGGACGTCGGCGACGAGGCCTTCGAGCGGATCAAGCAGCTGCCGCAGGAGTCGTCGGTCTCGGTGACGGGCAAGGTCCACCTCGACGAGCGGGCCCCCGGCGGCGCCGAGCTGCACGTCACCGCGGTGGACGTCCACCAGGCGGCCGGAGAATACCCGATCACTCCCAAGGAACACGGTTCGCCGTTCCTCCTGGATCACCGGCACCTGTGGATCCGCTCGGCGAGGCAGCACGCCGTGCTGCGCGTCCGCGCGGAGGTGATCCGCGCCATCCAGGAGTTCTTCGACGACCGCGGCTTCCTGCGCGTGGACAGCCCGATCCTCACCGCGAACGCGTGCGAGGGCGCCTCCACGCTCTTCGAGACGGACTACTTCGGCGAGAAAGCCTACCTCACGCAGAGCGGACAGCTCTACGCCGAGGCCTCGGCGATGGCCTTCG
>JBQTGV010000054.1:0-4231 GCA_052390515.1 Candidatus Eiseniibacteriota bacterium
CAGCCGGTGACCGACTACTGGAAGGAGTACGAAGGACTGCAGGGGCTGTCGGCCGTCTTCCGCGAGGAGTGGCACACGCGGGACCTGTATCTTCCCGCTGGCGCATGGCAGCCGGACATGAAGCGGTACATCGAGATCCTGGTGGAGAAGGCGCCGCGCCGGCCCGTGCTACAGTTCAATCGCATCGACTTCCGTCTCCCGTGGATCCGCCACGAGTTCCCCGCGGCGACGCTGCTGCACCTCTACCGCCACCCGCGGGACCAGTGGTGCTCCTCGCTGATCGACCCGAAGGCGTTCCGCAAGGACGACGGAATGGAGCAGTTCGCCGAGCACGACCACTTCTACCTGCGGCTGTGGGCCCGCGACCTGCGCCACCGCTTCCCGTTCCTGGACGAAGAGCGGGTGGAGCACCCCTACCGACTGTTCTATTATCTCTGGAAGCTGTCGTATCTCTTCGGACGCCGCTGGGCGGACTGGTCGCTGTCGTTCGAGGCCCTGGCGGAGAACCCGGCGGAGGAGCTCGGGCCGGCGCTCGACCGCCTCGCCATTCCGCGCGCGGAGCTCGAGGGGGCGGCCCGTCTCATCCGCGCCCCGCGTGTGGGCCGGTGGGAGGAGTGGGCCAGCTCGGCCTGGTTCATGCGCCACGAGCGCGCCTGCGAGGCGGTGCTCGCCGATTTTCTACGGAGTCCCGAGTGACGCCACCCGGAAGGCATCCCACGCGAACCGTCGCCGTCGGCGGCGTCCCGGTCGGGTCGAGCCATCCCGTCGTCGTGCAGTCCATGACGAACACCGACACCGCCGATGCCGCGGCCACGGCCGATCAGGCCGCGGCCCTCGCCGAAGCCGGCTCGGAGCTCGTGCGCATCACCGTGAACACGCGGGCCGCCGCTCAGGCGGTCCCCGAGGTGGCGCGGCGCCTGGCCGACCGCGGCGTCGAGGTGCCCCTCATCGGCGACTTCCACTTCAACGGCCACGTGCTGCTCGGCGAGTTCCCGGAGTGTGCGCGGGTGCTCGCCAAGTACCGCATCAACCCGGGGAACGTCGGCCGCGGCGAACGTCACGACGCGAACTTCGCCACGATGGTGCGGGTGGCGGTCGACAACGAAAAGCCGGTGCGGATCGGGGTGAACTGGGGCTCGCTCGATCAGGAGCTGCTGACCGAGCTCATGGACGAGAACGCCGCGTCGGACACCCCCAAGGACGCGCGCGAAGTGATGATCGACGCGATGGTGGAGAGCGCCGTTCGGTCCGCGGAGCGCGCGCGGGCGCTCGGGCTCGGGGCCGACCGGATCATCCTGTCGGTGAAGATGTCCGGCGTGCAGGACGTGGTCCGCGCGTACGAGCAGCTCGCGGCGCGCACCGACTTCCCGCTGCACGTGGGGCTCACCGAGGCGGGCATCGGGGCGAAGGCGGTGGTGGCCACCTCGGCCGCGCTCTCCATCCTGCTCGCGCGGGGCATCGGCGACACGATCCGCGCCAGCCTGACGCCGCGTCCCGGCGGCGACCGCACCGAGGAGGTTCGCCTCTGCCGGCAGGTGCTGCAGGCGCTCGGCCTGCGCAGCTTCGTCCCGCAGGTGGCGGCGTGTCCCGGGTGCGGGCGGACCACGAGCACGCTGTTCCAGAGCATGGCCGAGGATATCCAGGCCTATCTCGAGGAGCGGATGCCGCAGTGGAAGATGCGCTACCCGGGAGTCGAGGAGCTGCGCGTCGCGGTGATGGGCTGCATCGTGAACGGACCGGGCGAATCGAAGCACGCGCACATCGGGATCTCGCTGCCGGGGACGGGGGAATCGCCCAAGGCGCCGGTCTTCGTGGACGGGGAGAAACGCACCACGCTGCAGGGTGAGAGCATCGTGGCGGACTTCACGCGCATCCTGGAAGAGTACGTGGAAGCGCGGTGGGGAAGCGGGGCGATGCTACGCCCGATCCGATAGGTCCGGATCTCGAAGAGCGAAGATCTGCCTCGCTTAACCTCGCTCGCCGTCCTGGCTCGCTCGGCTCGTTGCCGCCGGCCTCCGCCGTCCGTGGCTTCGGCTGCGGCGGCTACGACGCGAGGCAGAACTTCGCTCTTCGAGATCCGCGCCTAGCCGAACAGGCTTCGCTGCGGCGACTGCCGCGGAAGCCCGAGCCGATCCAGGATGCGGCACACCCACTCGTCGGGCTCCCCGGCGTCGAGCGGAACGGCGCCGACGGCGAAGTCGGCCACGAGGCCGTCCAGTGTGTCGTCGATCTCGCGCTGGAAGACGGTGTCCGTGTCCCGCGTCCCGTCGAAGGACGGCGGCTGCCACAGCGGCACTTTGAAGAGCGCCGTGTACGTGGAGCACCAGCGCCCGATCCACGGATCCAGCTCGACGCGCCGTCCCATGGCGTGGACGAGGTAGGCGTAATTGTCCAGCACCGAGCGGTCGCAGACGACGGCCTGCGCTGCGGCGGCGGCGGCCAGCTCCCGCGCGCACTGGGTGTGCAGGATCCAGGTCTGCGCTTCGAGCGTCGTGTCCTGGTTGATCGGCAGGGGGCAGTCTCGCGCCACCTCGGTCACCATCGCCACGGAGAGGTCCAGGCGCTTGAGCTTCGCCGCAAGCTCGAAACAGAGCGTCGTCTTGCCGACCCCGTGCGTGCCGATGAGCGCGATCTTCACGTTCGCCCCCGCGTGGAATGCGACACCTTATGACGACGCCGCAGGCTCGCGCCAGTCACTTCCCGGCGCCGGTCGGGGGCTGCGGACCGGACCCACCGCCGTCGAGCGCAGCCTGCAGCCGCCGGGCCGACTCGGGGTGCAGCTTCGCCAGGACGGCGAGCTCTTCGCGTGCGCGCGCCGAATCCCCGCGCGCGAGGGAGACGAGGCCGAGCCGGTAGTGCCCGTCGGGCGCCTGCGGGCGGAGCCGGACCGCCTCGGTCAGCGCCGCCGCCGCTTCGTCGAGCCGCCCGAGGTCCGCGTACGTCGTCCCCAGGAGGAAGCGCAGGTCGGCCGATCCCGCGGCACCTCGCGCCGCGCGCTCGAGCACGGTCGCCGCCTCCGGCAGCCGGCCGAGACGCCGGTACTCGTTCCCGAGGTTCATCAGGATGCCGGGATGATCCGGCGCGAGCGCCGCGGCGCGCTCGAACGCTTCGAGCGCCTCCGGTGCGCGGCCCTGCACGCGCCGCGCCAGCCCCAGATTCGTCCAGGCCAGGGCGAAGTCCGGCTGGACCGCCGTGGCGCGCTCGAGTGCCGTGGCGGCCTCGTCGTGGTGCCCGCTTCGAAGCAGCTCGAGCCCCAGATTGCTGTGCGCCAGAGCACTCGTCGGCGTCGTCCGGGCGATGTCCGTGTACAGCGTGAGGTTGTTCCTCCAGATCTCCGAGCGCACGATCGTGGCCGTCGAGGCGACGCCGAGCACGAGCACGACGACGATCGCGGCCGCGCGGCGGAAGCGGGCGGCGAGGCGCCCGGCCCAGTGTCCGCCGAGCAGCGCGAAACCGACGGACGGCAGGTACAGGAAGCGCTCGGCGACGTCGGCGGCGGAGAAGGCGAGCACGCCAGAGACGGGAAGGAGGAAGCCGAGGATCCAGATCATCGCGAGCGCGCCGAGGCGGCCGTGCGCCGGCGACCGCGCGGCAATGCAGGCCGCGAGCAGCGCGGCGGCCCCGGCGAGTGAGACGACCGACGGCACGAGATCGGCGCTCGCGTACTGCGCGTTCAGCGGCCACGGCAGCACGAGGAGCCGGAGGTGCAGGCTCCAGCTCGCGGCCTGCTGCGCGAAGCTCGCGCCGGCGGAACCGCCCGTTCCGAAGCCCACGCCCGCGCCAGCCCGAAGCGCTACGGCGACCGCGAGCGCGACACCCCAACCGGCGATCCAGCGGACGTTTCGCGCCGGCCAGCTCGTCGCGCGCGCTCCGGATGCCGCCGGCCGGACCGCGTCCCAAACCAGGAGCACGGCCGGCAGCACGAACGCCGTCTCCTTGGAGAGCGCGGCGAGGAGGAGCGCTGCCGACGACACGACGACGCGGCCGCGCGCCCAGGCGAACGCCGCCGCCAGCGCGAAGACGGAAGCGAGCAGGTCGGTGCGCCCGGAGACGAACGCGACCGACTCGGTGTGCACGGGATGGACGGCGAAGAGCAGCGCCGCGACCAGGGCGGCGAACGCCGACGCGAGCACGCGCCGCCCGAGCAGCCAGACGAGCCACGCCGCGGCGGCGTGCAGTAGGACGTTCGTCGCATGATAGGTCGGCAGCCCGAGCACTCCGGAGAGCCGTG
>JBQTGV010000055.1:0-7093 GCA_052390515.1 Candidatus Eiseniibacteriota bacterium
TTCGCGACGGCGCTTCACGCTGCCGGCCCTCCCGGTCCGCCGTCGTCGGCGTACACGCGGCCCGAGGCGAACGCTGGATCCGGCATCGGCGAAGCCACGGCGAACTCGGCGTCGGCGTCGATCTGCGCCTTGAGCCGCGCCACGCGCGTGTCGCGCTCGGCGGTGGTGAGGATGCCTTGCCGCTCGAGCACCCGGTCGTAGGCGAGCAGCGGATCCTTCGCCCGCCACTCCTCGAAGAGCTCCGGCGGCACGTACTTCGCATCGTCGTGCTCGGCGTGGCCGCGCATGCGGAACGTCTTCATCTCCAGCAGCACCGGGCCGTCGCCGGCGCGGGCCATGTCCACGGCGCGCTTCGCCGCGTCGTACACGGCCAGCACGTCGTTGCCGTCGACGATCTCACCGGGGATCCCGTACGCGTCGGCCTTCACGACGAGGTCCTCCACCAGCGTCTGCCGGCCCACCGGCGTGGAGTACGCGTACCCGTTGTTTTCCACCACGAGAACGAGCGGCACGCGAAAGACCGCTGCCATGTTGATCCCCTCGTGGAAGTCGCCCGTGGAAGTGCCACCGTCGCCGATGTAGGTCATGGCCACGGAGCGCTCGCCCTTCATGCGCGCGGCCAGTGCGATCCCGGCCATCACCGGGATCACCGCTCCGAGGTGGGAGATCGGGGCGACGAGCCGCCGCTCCAGGTCTCCGAAGTGCGTGTTGCCGTCGCGCCCGCCGGTCGGGCTGGTCGCCCGGGCGAGGTACTGGGTGAAGGCCTCGCGCGGACGAACGCCGCGCACCAGCATCGTGCCGAGGTTGCGGATGAGCGGGCCGACCCAGTCCTGCGGCTCGAGCGCGTAGGCCGTGCCCACGGAGACGGCCTCCTGCCCGAGCGACCGATAGAGGCCGCCCACCACCTGACCCGTCCGATACAGCAGCGCGAGCCGCTCCTCCACCATGCGGTTGTGCTGCAGGTGCTCCCAGATGGCGAGCTTCCGCGCTGCGTCGAGCTTCGCCGCTTCGCTCCCGGGCTCGCCGCCGACCATGCGCGGGCGGAGGCTTCCGGACGCCAGCGCCCGCTTGCTGGGTCTCTCCAGCGAGAACGTCACGGCATCTCCTAGATGTGCACGGGGTGGCCGTGCACTCCGTGCGCGGCCTCGAGCACGGCCTCGGAAAGCGTCGGGTGCGGATGCATGAGCCGCGCGACCTCCTCGGTCGTGCACTCCAGCTGGATCATCAGGCCCGCTTCGGCGATGAGCTCCGTCGCGCGGGGCCCGATGATGTGCACGCCGAGCACCTGATCCCAGCGCTTCTCCGACACGATCTTCACGAACCCGTCGGTCGCGCCGAGGATCCGAGCCTTACCCAGGGCGGAGAAGGGGAACCTGCCGACGGCGACGTCGTAGCCCGCGTCGCGCGCGGCCTTCTCGGCGAGCCCCACCGACGCCACCTCGGGATCGGAGTACGTGCAGCTCGGCGTCGTGAGGTAATTGATGGGGCGCGTGGGCGCGCCGGCCATGTGCTCGGCGGCGACCATCGCCTCCATGCTGGCCACGTGCGCGAGCTGGGCCGTGGGGATCACGTCGCCGATCGCGTAGATGCCGGGGACGTTGGTGCGCAGGTGAGCGTTCACCGGAACGAAGCCGCGCGCGTCCACGGTCACGCCGGCCTCCTTCGCCCCCAGGCCCTCCAGGTACGGCGCGCGGCCAACGGCGACGAGCAGCACCGAGGCGGACAGCTCCGAGTCCTTGCCCGCCTTGTCCTGCACCGAGCAGGTCACGCCCCGGTCGTCCGCGACGACGCGCCCCATTCGAGTCTCGGTGAGGCAGGTGATGCCGCGCTTGCGGAAGGCCTTCTCGAACTCGCGCGAGACTTCCTCGTCCTCGATGGGCAGCATGCGGGGAAGCAGCTCGACCACCGTCACCCGGGATCCGAGTCGACGGAACACCGACGCGAACTCCACGCCCACGGCCCCCGCGCCCAGCACGATCAGGCTCTCGGGGACCGCGGAGATCTCCAGCAGCTCGTCCGAGGTCACGACCCGCTCGCCGTCGATCCGCACTCCGGGAAGGAGACGCGGGACGGAACCGGTCGCGATCAGGATGTTCTTCGTGTCGAGGTAGCGCGCCGTGCCGTCCGCGGCGGTGACGCGCACGCGGCCCGGACGCTCGATGCGCCCGGTCCCGTGGAACACCTCGATCTTGTTCTTCTTCATGAGGTACTGCACGCCGGCGGCCGACTTGTCGACGACGTCGGCCTTGTGCTTCATGACTCCGTCGAAGTCGACGCTGACACCGGTCGCGCGGATGCCGTGTTTCGCCGCGCCGCGCATCTCCTCGACGAGATCGGCGGAGTGCAGCAGCGCCTTGGTCGGGATGCAGCCGCGCAGCAGGCAGGTGCCGCCGAGCCGCGGGTCCTTCTCCACGATGGCCACGTCCAGTCCGAGCTGCGCGGCGCGGATCGCGCCCACGTAGCCGCCGGGCCCGCTCCCGATCACGACCAGGTCCTTCCTCGCGTCAGCCACTCGCACCGTCTCCTTCACTGTCCTCGGGTCCTCCCTCGCCCGGGCGCGTCGGCCACAGCCCGAACGCGATCGAGAACCGGTTGAGGTAATTGAACGCTCCCGCGACGCAGGCCAGCTCCACGATTTGCTCCGGCGAGAAGTGCACCCGCAGCGCGTCCATGTCGCTCCGGTCGAGGGTGCGGTGGCTCGTCGTCATCTTCTCCGCGAATCGGATGGCAGCTTTCTCGGCGTCGGTCAGCGGCTCGCGGGCCGGATCGCCCAGCGTCTCGAGCATCTCTTCGGTGGCTCCGTGTCGCCTTGCCAAGGCGGTATGGGAGGCCATTCAGTAGCCGCTCCGGTTCAGGGTCGAGACCCGGACCGCGACCAGTTCCTTGAGCCGGACCGGAACGGTCCTCTCCGCGAGGACCTCGTCGAAGTGCGCGGACAGCGTGGTCATCAAGTCCGGGCGGAGCGCCAGGACGCGGAACAGGTTCGGGACGTTGCCGCGTGCGGCGAAGAACCGCTCGAAGACGCCCTGAACGGCGGGCGAGACCTTTCCCCACCGGGCGCGCGGGAGCCAGGACACGCAGTTCCCCCTCGAGGACAGGACCCCGGCAGTCTACCGGAGGGGTCCGGGAAGGGAAAGGGACCGGAGCGAACGAACGGTCGGCCGTGGGGGAAGAAGCGGTCCGACGAGCGCGCGGGCACCGCCGCCCGTCAGAAGTGGATCGTCGCGTCCAGGATCGAGACGAGATCGAGCGGGTCGAGACTGGTCGAGAGGGAGCTGGCGATGTCGATCGGGCCGATCGTCCGCCGGATCCCCCAGGCGAACGTCGACGAGGTGCTCTTCCGCTCATCGCTCTCTCTCCGCGTGTGCCGGATACTACTGAGGTCCTCTCGAACGGTGGCCACCAGTTCGTGGCTCACCGCGAATCCGGATCGCAGCTCGATGCCGAACGGCCCGCGCCGGGCGTGCGACACGCCGACTTCCGAGGTCTCCGCGCGGGACCACACGCGGTCGAGGGAGTAGGGAAACGCGACGGATCGCCAGGGTCCACGCTGCAACGAGAAACGCCCGTGCAGTCCCCAGTCGGGAAGGCGGTCCCGTGCGGACTCCACACGACAGGCGACGGACCACTCCACGCCGTGCTCGTGGCGATGCTGCCGCCGCTCGTCCCGGTAGGTCGTTCGCCCTCTGCGAATCTCATAGGAGAGGCTCTCTCCTTCGAACGCAAGCGTCGCGTCCTGATAACTCCCATGCACGGTCACGCCGCCCTCCACTCCCAGCGGCAGCTCTACCCGCGCGGCTGCTCCGAGGCGATGGTCGAGCTTGGCCACGACACTCTGCGAGGCGAAGTTGAGGAAGTCCGTCGCCTCGTGACGCCGGGTGAAGTCATGCTTCATTCGATCCCAAAGGACGTCGAGGACCAGGTCCACAGAGACCTCTTCGCCCCACCCGACGCCGACGGATCCCTGGCGAACGTCGACGGTCTCGAACTCGGACTGGACGAGCTCCTCGAAAGTCTGGGGACTCCAAAACTCGCGACGGTCTCGTTCCCCAACGGTGGACCAGGAATAGGCCAAGCCGAGGCGTGTCCCTCGGAGTCGCCCGGCCCACCCCACCTGATAGCGCGGATGCGAGTCGAAACCGAAGGGCCACCATAGGGAGCGCGAGAGAGTCCTGCTGCTGAAATCCCGGAAGCGGTGGAACAACCGCTGGGCCTTCAGCTGGACCAGGACCGCGGCATCCGCTCCCGAGCCTGCAGCTCCGTAGGCCGCGAGGGACGAGCGCGACCCGGCCGCGAGCTGCGGGAACTGGAACGCGTTTCCCGGGTCGTCGAGGACCTCGACGGGGGCCTGCACGCTGTGCGACATCGCGGTCAGGGGAGGCTCCATCCCGTCACAGACGGAAACGGGAATCAACCAGACCAGAGACGCCCTGGCGACGACCAGCGGGAGCGATCTCACGGGAGGAACGCCACGTCGAGCGCGAGGACGAGGTTGGAGAGAGCCAGATCCGTCCGCATCGACGCGGTGAGATCGACTCTCTCGAAGCGCCGCTGGACGCCCCAGGCGAACTGCTGCCCCAACGTCTCGTCCACGTTCGAGTTTCGTTCGACGCTGTAGTCGTAGCGCGTTCGCCGCATGTCGGACTCGCTCACCGTGAAGCTGCTACGCAGCCCGGCGAGAAGTCGCAGGTCGTACCAGATATCCCGTTCGAGCGAGACACCGAGGAACACATCCTGCCGCCGCACCGATTGCTTCGGGAGCGGCGTGGAGATCTGTCCGACGAAGGCGTCGGGCCCGCGCCGGTCGCGATAGAACGCGTGCACTCGCGCGTGCGTCCCCTCGGCGGAGGTTCCCGACACCGCGAGTCCCGCGGTCCAGCGATGGCCATAGCTCTTGACAAGTGTCGTAGGGGAACTGATCAGTCCGCGAACCTCGACCAGCTCGAACTTCGTGCTGCGGGACTGGAAGTCTCCGATCACCCGGACCTGCGTACCCTCCGGACCAGGGAATCCGCACCGGAGGGCACCTCGGAACCGAATCCGTGGAACGGCGTCGATCCTGGTTTCAAGCGTGTCGCCGGAGTCACGACTGAGGGCGCCTACTTCGAAGGTCTCCCGGTACGATTCCACGACCAGGTCGGCGAACGTCGCCTCGTTGCCGACGCCCACGCCCAGAGCACCTTCCGCGTAGCTCTCGGCCAGCTCACGGAGCTCCTCGTAGTCGATGTCCATCGGATCCGTGTAGTCCGTTCCGTAGCCAGTTTCCCAGCGATCGGTGGATCCGCGTACGGCTGCCCCCAGGCGCAGCGCGCCCCAATGGGAAGCGAAGCCGAGCTGAAGGAGGTGACTGTCGGCGGCCACGCCGACGCCGGAGAAGGGCTGAGAAAGCAGGAAGAGGGCGGCTGCGTCGCTCCGGCCGATCGCCTTGATCACCGGGGCGGCTTCGAAGAAGGATCCGCGAGTGGAGGCGAAGAGCTGCGAGGGAACGCCCCCGGCGAGCTGCGGATACTGGTACACCAGATCCGCGGCTTCCAGGAACTCACCCGCGACGAGAAGACTCTGCGTGCGAGCGGTCTCGGGGACCTCGCCCGCCGAGGCTGCCTGGATGCCGGCGAACGCGACCGCGGACACGACCGAGCCGCAGCGGAGCGAGACGCCGCCTGCCCTGCGTAGCACCACCGCCCCCTTCCACCGGAGCGTGCTCCGGCCCGAGCGGGCGACTATACGAAACCGACCGCCGGAGCGGGCGGCGAATCGCTCAGCGGTAGCCGGCCTTGACCGCTCCCCACGACGATGACGTCGTCCCCGTCGGGTCGCAGGGACTCGGCACCCCCACGCCGTTGTTGTAGTTGTCGAGAGCCTGGGTCGCGTCGCGGATCAGCCCGATCGGCAGGAAGCCTGAGCCGACCGGCGGCACGACCAGGAACCCGATCATCGCGTCGGCCGCGTTGACCGTGGCCTGGATCGTCGCCGGATTCGCACCGTTGGCGATATTCAGTTTCGCCGCGATCAACTGCCGCGCGAGGATCAGCAGACCGTTCGTCGTCTTGCCCTGCTGCATGATGGAGAGCAGCTCGGCTTGCGAGTAGAAGCGATTGCCCAGGAACATCGAGCTCACCGGCCACCCGCCCGGATGATCCCTCCAGAACCCGCGCGTGAAGAGGCAGCTCTCCTCGGCGCTGGTGGACCGCAGAGCCGCAGGAACGGGGTCGCTCGGCATGATGTGGTCACGCCCCAGGGCGTACGCGGTGAACACGTAGCGGGTGTCGGGGAGGAGCTCGCCACCCCAGCTCGTCGCCACGCCGGTCTCGTCCAGAAGATCGCCGATCTCGATCGTGATCCGCTCCGCCGGAGAGAGGCGGAAGTCCGCGGTTCCCCACGCGTTGACGCTGGGTGTCCCGGTGAACGTCGCCTCGCCCTGCACGGGATTCGGCGTGGCGTACCACTGGCTGCCGTGCGCCAGGAAGTCCGCCTCGGCCATCCAGAAAACCGCGAATCCGTCCGGTGCGCCTTTGGAGCCGGCCGTGACGTCGAGAGTGACCTTGCCCAGACCCGACCCGACGAACGACAGGCTCGGCGGGTAGTACTGGGGGTCGTGAAACCCGAGCTTCTTGCTCGGAGTGACAGTTACCAACAAGGATGCGAGAAGCCACGGATGCACGAGTGTCTCTCCGACGGTACGAGTCGAGGTCGGACCGGGGGGCTCTACAGGGACGGCACGTTTCGCGCCGGGGGGGCGCAGCCGAACAACAGTTTGACGGATCCCTCGGTAAAAGGCAAGGGGGTCGGGGGAAACCCCTCGTGGGAGGCGTCCGGACGCCCGCTGGTTCGGCGGACGGAACACCGGGGAGCCTTCGCCCTCGCCGACCCCTCCGCGATGCGGCTCGGGTTCCGGCCCCCCGTTTTCCGACCGTCAGGAGGTCCCGGGCGAAGTCCGGCGGGAGGTGGAATCGCCCGGGCAAGCCTCCTTCGGGTTCAGCTCGTTCCGAATCGCACGCCGAAGCGAAGGAACTCGCCGCCGGCGTCGACTCGTCCGTCCACGGGCACGCCCGCGATGTTCAGCTCGCGGGAGGGCTCCGAGTCGTGCGTGCCC
>JBQTGV010000056.1:0-43240 GCA_052390515.1 Candidatus Eiseniibacteriota bacterium
GGTCGCGCTCGACTGGTACGTCCAGGACGACGCTGGGGCCGTCTGGTACCTGGGCTAAGACGTCTTCAACTACGAGGAAGGCTAGATCGCCGACACCGACGGTACCTGGCTCGCCGGGCGGGACGGCCCCGCGGCGATGATCATGCCGCCCGACCCCGAGATCGGTGACGTGTGGCGGCCCGAGAACATCTGCGGCTTCGTGTTCGAGGAAGTCACAGCGATCGAAACCGGCGTGACCGTGGACGGTCCGCGCGGGTCGATCTCGGGCGCCCTGATCACGCGGGAGCTGCACATGGACGCGACCACCGAGGACAAGATCTTCGCGCCGGGTTACGGCGAGTTCTCGACGGGCGCACCCGGAGGAGACCTCGAGGCCGTCGCTCTGGCGGTGCCGATCGACGCGCTGCCTGGCCCGACTCCGCAGGAGGTCGAGACGCTGTCGGACGGAGCGGAAGCGATCTTCGAGCTGGCGCGGTCCGGCCGCTGGCAGTCCATCGCCGCGGAGGCAGCCGCGATGAACGACGCCTGGAACGCGCTCCGGGCGACGGGCGTGCCGCCCATGCTCGACGATCAGATGAGCCACGCGCTCGAACGGCTGGACGAGACGGTGGCTTCGCACGACAAGTCCGACGTGCGCCAGGCGACGATCGGCGTCGCCCTGGCGAGCCTCGACTTCGAGCTTCGGCACGAGGAGCGGAGCGAGATCGACCTCGACCTCATCGAGGTCTGGCTCCGCCAGCTCGTGATCGACGCCCGAGCGAACGACCGGGGCGGCGTGCGGGGAGACATAGCCACGATCCGGTGGATTCGGGATCGCCTCGAGCCACAGGCCCGGCGGCCGATCGACCGGTTCCTTGGGCTGCCGGTCGTCGCAGAGCCGGCGGGAGACCTGACCTCCGTGGCCGAGACCGCCGAGGCGTTTCGCGGGGAGTTCGGCGGTCGTGCCCGATCGGGGCCATGAGCTCCTGCCTTCAACGGGGGCCTGCGGTCCCGGGCGACCGCGGGCCTCGCTGGGGCCTGCAGCCCGAGCCGGTCGGCTCCTCTCGCGCTCGCGGTTTCGCCTGGTGTATTCCTTCGCCCGTCGCCACGGTCGGTGAGGACGGCGCCGCCTCTCGGGCGCCGGCGCGAGCGAAAGGAGCGAGCCACGATGAGCACCCCCTTCGTCTTTGGCCGTCGGCTCCACTTCGCCGCCGCGATCTTCGCCCTTCCCATGTTCGCCGCGGCAGCCGAGACACCGAACTGGATCGCCGAGGGCGATCAGGACGACGCGTGGTTCGGCGTCTCCGTCGGCACCGCCGGTGACGTGAACGGCGACGGCTTCGACGACGTGATCGTCGGCGCGTACCTCTACGACAACGGCGAGCTCGACGAAGGCCGCGCGTTCGTCTACCACGGTTCGGTCACCGGGCTGGCCGCCGATCCCGCGTGGACCGCCGAGAGCGACCAGCCGGGCGCTTGGTTCGGGTACTCCGTGGGGACGGCCGGGGACGTGAACGGTGACGGTTTCGACGACGTGATCGTCGGCGCCTGGCATTTCAGCAACGGACAGAGCGAAGAGGGACGCGCCTACGTGTACCACGGATCGGCGACGGGACTCGCGGCCACGCCGGCGTGGATCACGGAGAGCGACGAGGTCGGCGCGCACCTCGGCATCTCCGTGGGGACCGCCGGAGACGTGAACGGCGACGGCTTCGACGATGTGGTGATCGGCGCATGGCACCACACGAACTTCTTCAGTCACGAGGGCATGGCGGTCGGGTACCACGGATCGGCTGCCGGACTGGAGACGTCGGCGTCGTGGCACGTCGAGGGCGAGCAGGCCGACGCGTACCACGGCATCTCCGTGGGGACGGCCGGGGACGTGAACGGTGACGGATACGACGAGGTAATCGTCGGCGCGTACGGCTTCGACAACCAGCAGAGCCAGGAGGGCCGCGCCCACGTCTACCCCGGCTCCGCGTGGGGACTCGAGTGGATGCCCACCTGGACGACGGAGAGCAACCAGACGGCCGCGTACCTCGGGATCTCGGTAGGGACCGCCGGAGACGTGAACGACGACGGCTACTCCGACGTCATCGTCGGTGCTTACCAGTACGGGAACGGGCACACCGCCGAGGGCAAGGCCCTCCTCTTCCACGGGACCGCCACGGGCGTCGACCTGGTTCCCACGTGGTACGCCGAGGGCGGTCAGACCGCGGCGTACTATGGAATCTCCGTCGGGACGGCCGGGGATGTGAACGGCGACGGGTTCTCCGATGCGATCGTGGGCTCGTACCTCTACGACCTCGGCGGGACCGATGACGGCGCAGTGTTCGTGCACGACGGCTCGGAAACAGGGATCCGATCCGCGCCCGACCGGACCCTCGGCGGTCCACAGAGCGGCGCACAGTTCGGGGTCTCCGCCGCCACGGCGGGGGACGTGAACGGCGACGGGCTCTCCGACGTCATCGTGGGGGCCTGGACCTACAGCGACGGCGAGTTCGAGGAGGGTGCGGCGCTGGTGTTCCACGGCTCGTCGTCGGCCACGTCCGTGGCGTCGTCGGCCGGCCCGGTATCGGGGGGAGCGCTCGGGCTCGAGCCCGGGATCCCCAACCCCACGGCGGGGGAGACCGAGCTGCGCTTCGCGCTGCCGGTGGCCGGCGGAGCCCGCCTCTCCGTGCTCGACGCGACCGGCCGCCACGCGGCGCTGATCCTCGACGGCGAGCGGGGTCCAGGCCTGCACTCGGTGCGCTGGAGCGGGCGGGACGCGCGCGGGGCGAAGCTCGCGCCGGGCGTCTACTTCGTCCGGCTGGAGCAGGCCGGCCGGAGCGAGGTGAGGAAGCTGGTCCTCGTTCGTTGACCCGGCGCCGCCGCGCCGCCCGGAGCTGCTGGCCCGCGGTTTGACACGCGGTGGCACGCCGCCTTGCTACATTCGAGCCGGTCGCATGTCGATTCGCCAGCCCCCGCCGCGTCTACTCCGTGAGCCGCTCGCCCGGCGCTGACGCGATGCTGCGACGCGCGGCGATCCGCTTGGCCCACGAGAAGGAGGTTCCCATGCTTCGCCCCATCCCCGCCGTGCTCGCGGCGGTTCCGCTCCTCGCGCTGCTTGCTTCCCAGGCTACCGGGCAGCCCGCAGCGGTCACGGGTGCCGCGGCCCGGCAGGCCTTCGATCGCATCAAGACGCTCGACGGAACCTGGATCGGGACGAGCACGAACGGCTGGACGGAGAGGATCCAGTACCGCGTCATCGCGAAGGAGTCCTGCGTGATGGAGACTTCTTTCGACGCTCATCCGAACGAGATGATGGTGACGATGTTCTGCCCGGACGGCGAGCGGCTGCTGCTCACGCATTACTGCGTGGCGACGAACCAGCCGCGGCTCGTCCTGACCTTCGCCGATGCGGAGGTCACCGAGCTCACCTTCGAGTTTCTCGACGGGACGAACCTGTCGACTCGCGACCGCGGCCACATGGACAAGGTCGTGTTCCGCTTCCTGGGAACCGACGAGTTCACGACGCGCTGGACGTGGTATCAGGACGGGAAGGAGAGCTGGATGGAGGAGATCCGGTGTACGAGGGCGCCGGACGCACCGCCCTCGTCGAGCGAAGGCGGCGCGCCGGCGTCGATGGGCCCCTAGAACACGACGAGCGGGATCTGGACGATGGCCGGGTTCCCGTCCGAGCCGGTGAACTCGACCTGCGCAGTGGCCCCGCCTTCGGAGTCGAACGTGTGCGGCGCCGAGTACGTTCCGGCCGGCGACTCGGAAGCCGCGTGGACCTCCACGAGGCTGCCCTGCGTGCAGCGGAGCGCGACCCCGGCCAGCCCGCTGACGGGCGGACGCGGGCTCGGAACGTCCTCCATGATCAGGAACCGGAACGTGACCTCTTCGCCGCGTACGGGGTACTCGCCCGTGCTCGTCTCGAACTCGACGCGGTAGCCGCCCGCGTCGAAGTGCGGTCTGACGGCGTCGAGCGTCGTGTCCAGCCGGTGCAGCTCGGCCGCCGCGCTCTGATCGGACCGCTGGCCGACGATGCGGACGTCGAACGAGCCCGTCGCGGTGAACGGCGTGGAGCCGACGTAGGCGGCTCCGTCGAACAGCAGGGGTACCTGCTTCGTCCACTGCTCGGCGCCGGCCACGCCGATCTCGGCGCGAATCGTCGTGAAATCGCTCACCTCTCGCCCGCGACTGTCGGTGACCGTCACCGTGAAGGTGACCTCGGACTCGAAGGAGTGGATGTGGCCAGGCGCGACCTGCACGTCCACGACCAAGGTGTCGTCGCCGGGCCCGGTATTGCCGTCGCATCCGTGGAGAGCGACGGCGAGCGGCAGGACCAGGAGCCGAAGCGCGCGCCGCGAAGTGCTCATCATCTCGTTACGGCCCTCCTAGGGCTGTCCATTGGGAGCGCATCGTGGGGACCGGCATTCTATCACACATCAGGGCGAGAGCTTCAGCAACTCGGCGCGCCAAGCGGCCGCCTCCCGGTCGTGCCCGCCAGCGGGCACCGCGGCATGCCATGCCTCGTGAAGAGCCACGAGGCCCTGCAGAACTCTCTCCCGCTCCGCCCTGCTTGCGCCGGGAGCCTTGGCGAGGATGGCGTGCGCCTCACCCAGGTTCCCCTGTGCCGCCTCGAACGAGCCCGTCGCGGCGCGCGCACGACCGAGCAGGGTGAGGTACGTGCCCAGGCGGCGCTGCTTGTCGCCCGTGAACGCCCGCCGGGCCGCAGATTCTCCGGGTACGAGGAGTGCGGCCGCCTTCTCCGGTTCGTCTCGACCGAGGAGCACCGAGCCCACGTAACAGATCGAGATGAGGGTCTCCGGGTGGTCGTCGCCGAGCACGCGGCGCCGTCCCTCGAGCGCATCGCGGTAGTACATCAGAGCTTCGTCCAGGCGCCCCATCGCCTCGAGCACCACGCCCATGTTGCCGACCGAGTTCAGGGTTCGCGGGTGATCGTCGCCCAGCACGCGCCGCCTGCCGTCCAGAGCCTCGCGGTCGTAGACCAACGCCTCGTCCAGCTTGCCCAGGGCGTGGAGCGCCACGGCCACGGAGTTGATCGAGGCCAGAGTCTCCGGGTGGTCGTTCCCCAGCACCTGTCGGCGGCGCTCCATGGCCTCGCGAAGATAGCCCAGGGCCTCCTCGTCTCTGCTCAACGAGGAGAGCAGCGTCCCGATGTTGCTCAGCGAAGCCAGCGTCGCCGGGTCGTCCTCTCCGAGCAGCCGACGATGACCTTCCAGCGCCTCCCGAAGGGAGGCGAGCGCCTCGTCGGACCGTCCCATCGACCACAGCAGCGAACCCATGTTGTTGATCACGGCGAGCGTCTGTGCATCGTCGTCGCCCACCGTCCGCCGGAACCCGTCGAGCGCCTCGCGAAGATGCGCCAGGGCCTCGTCCGTCCGGCCCATCGCGCTCAGCAGTGACGCGACGTTCGCCCGCGAGGACAGCGTTTCCGGGTGGTCGTCGCCGAGAACGCGGCGCTGACCTTCCAACGCGGTCGAGATCCGCTCCAGCGCTTCCTCGAGCCGACCCATCGCCCAGAACAGGGTTCCCATCCGGCTGGTCGACTCCAGCGTCTTCGCGTGGTCCTCGCCCAGCGAGCGGCGGTAGGTGGCGAGGGCCTCCTCCTGCAGGGGGAGCGCCTGCGGGTAGAGCCCGATCTCCCGGTAAGTGTCCGAGACGGTCTGCTGCAGGGCGGCGCGCACGAGCGGCTGTTCCGCGAACTCGGACGCGATGGCTTCGACGGCCCGGCCGAGGACCTGCTCGTCGACGAGCCGCAGCGCGACGTCCGTCGCGTTCGCCCGGGCGAGCATTCCGTCGAAAGCACCGATCGCGGACTCCGCCTCCGCCGCCGGAACGCCTTCCGCGTCCAGCGACTCGCGGATCCGCTCCCGGACGTCCGTCATGAGGGCGCCGCCCATCTCCGCGGCGTCGATCCCGGAGAGCATCGAAGCCTGGAACTCGGTGACGAGCTCCAGCTCCTCGGCGCGGGCCTGCGCTTCCTCGCGCGCGTGCTCGGCCGAGCCACGCAGCACGCTCATCGCCACCGCGAGCCCGACGAGCAGGAGCGCCACGGTCGCTGCGAACGCGGCGGCCAGCTTGTTCCGCGCCACCAGCTTCCTCAGTTGATAGACGGTGCTGGGAGGCCGGGCCTGGATCGGCTGATCCTCGAGGTAGCGGGCCACGTCGTCGGAGAGCGCCGCGGCGCTCCCGTAGCGGTCTTCGGGCCGGAGCTCCAGCGCCTTGTGGCAGATCGTCTCCACGTCCGGATCCAGGCGCCGCCGCCCGCGGAACGCCTCGCGGAGGCGTTGCGGCGGCTGCTCGGTGACGGCCCGCAGCGCCTGGAGCATCGAGTCCGACGGGATGCTGCGGGGCAGCCGGCCGGACAGCATCTCGTAGAGGATCACGCCGAGCGAGTAGACGTCGGTGCGGACGTCGATGTACCGCGCGTCGCCGCGGGCCTGTTCGGGACTCATGTAAGCCAGCGTGCCCTTGATCACGCCGACTTCCGAGACCAGGCTCGCCTGCACGTCCGTGTCGGTGATGCGGGCTAGGCCGAAGTCCAGGATCTTCACCGGCGGGACCGTCGCGCGCCCCTCGGCCCCGACCGCGGCCTCCTCCGTCACGATGATGTTGGACGGCTTGAGGTCCCTGTGAATCACGCCGCGCTGGTGAGCGTAATGGACCGCGTCGGCGATCCGCCGAAGCAGCGCGAGGCGGGTGCGGATGCCGGCACCGTCGAGGCCGCGCGGCGACGTACGCTCTTGCAGATACGCGCCGAGAGTCTTGCCGCGCACGAGCTCCATGGCGAAGAAGTGCCGGCCGTCGTCGGTTCGCCCTGCCTCGTAGATGGCGCCGATGTCGGGGTGCTCGAGGCGGGCGAGCGTGTCCGCCTCCCGCTCGAACATGCGCACGCGCATCTCGTCCACGAACTGCCCGCCGCGGATGACCTTGAGCGCAACACGCCGCCTCGGTGTGCGCTGCTCAGCCTCGTAGACGATTCCCATGCCACCCACGCCGAGGGTGCCGAGGATCTCGTAGCCGGCGATGCGGGGCGCCGAGCTCTCGCTGTCACGGCCGGGGATCGTGGGCGACGCCATCGTGCGGTCGCAGGAAGCGCGCGTCCGTTCGGCGTCCGGGGGGTCTCGGCTGGAGTCGCTCATGCGGGGACAATATCGAACGTCCCGGCGCGAGGGAACCGGAACGGCGGCGCCGATGCTTGCTGGGGCGCCGTGCATCTGCTAGCGTGGCGCCGTTCGGCGGCACGGGCGGCGCGGCCGATGGAGGCGCGGTGGCGAAGATCATCGGGATCGCCGGGAGCCTCCGACGCGCCTCGTTCAACGCCGCCCTGCTTCGCGCCGCCGCGGGCCTTGCTCCCGCGGGCACCGAAGTCGAGATCGCCTCCATCGCCGGCATTCCGCTCTACGACGGGGATCTCGAAAGCGAGCACGGCATTCCGGAGACCGTCGCCGCGCTCAAGGATCGGATCGCCGCGGCGGACGGCCTGCTCCTCGCCACGCCCGAGTACAACCAGTCCGTCCCCGGCGTCTTCAAGAACGCCGTCGACTGGCTCTCCCGGCCGGCCAAGGACATCCCCAGGGTCTTCGGCGGGAAGCCCGTGGCCATCCTCGGCGCGACGCCGGGCGCGGGTGGAACCCGGCTCTCGCAGACGGCGTGGCTCCCGGTGCTGCGCGCGCTCGGCGCGCGGCTGTGGACCGAGAAACAGCTCTACGTCGCGGGCGCGGGGCAGGTGTTCGACGCCGAGGGCCGGCTCGTCGACGAGAAGATCCGCAAGCTGCTCGCTGAGTTCGTCTCCGGCTTCGCCGCGTTCGTCCGCGGTTGACCGGGGTCACGCTGCTCCGCCGGCCCGCTCGTCTCCGCCTTCGCCCGGCTCCCACTTCACCATCTTGAGATCCAGCACGAAGATGGCGTAGAGGACCGGAACCAGCAGCAAGGTGATGAACGTGGCCACGCTGAGGCCGCCGATCTGCGCGTAACACATCGGCTCCCACAACGGGCCGCCGTGCGCGGCCAGCGGGAAGAGGGCGAAGACCGTCGCGCCGACGGTGATGAGCACCGGCCGGAGCCGCACGATCCCGGCCTCCAACAGCGCCTCGATGAGCGGCGCGCCGCGCAGGCGCTCCTCCTCGATGAAGTCGAAGAGCACGATGACGTGGCTGACGATCACCCCGACCAGACTGGCGACGCCGAGGAAGGCCATGAAGCCGAACGGCGCGCCCATGATCCACAGTGCACCGAGCGCCCCCACCATTCCGTAGGGGATGGCGGCGAAGACGATCAGCGGCTTCACCGCGTTGCGGAACTGCACGACGAGCGCCATGAAGATCATGGCGATGGACGTGGCCATGACGACGGCGAGCTCTCCGAATCCCGAGGTCTGCTCCTCGTGCTCGCCCCCGATCTCCATCTTGAAGCCGGGGGGCAGCTCGGCCTCGAACTGCCGGATGGCGGGGAACGCCTCCGTCAGGACTTCCGAAGGTAGCACGCCGGCCACCGGGAAGCAGGCCACGCTGATCGTGCGGAACTGGTTCTGCCGCGCGATCTTCTCGGTCTGCATGGAGTAGTGCGTCGAGGAGATCTGGCGGAGCGGGACGCGGCGTCCGCTCTGGGTCGCGAAGACGTAGAGGTTCTGCAGGTCGGCGAGCTGCGCGCGTTCCTCCATGCGCAGCCGGGTGACGACCGGGATCTGCTTGTCGCCCTCGCGCAGCACCGCGACCTGGTACCCGTTCATGGCCATCAGGGACGACACGGCCACGTCCACGTTCGTCACGCCGGCGAGGTTCGCGCGGTCCGGGTCGATGTCCAGGTTCACGACGAAGTTCTCGACGCCCCAGTCGTCCTGCACGCGCTCGGCGGTGGGGATCGATCGGAAGACGTCCTTCAGCTTCTCGGCCTCGCGGCGCAGGGTGGGGATGTCGTCCCCGGAGATTCGGATGAGCACCGGCAGCCCCACCGGAGAGGTCTCCAGCTGGCGCATGTCCACGCGCGCGCCGGGCACCTCGGCGGAGAAGGCGGCCTGCAGCCGGTCGACGAGATGTCCGGTGTCGTGCTTGTCGTTGAGCTGCACGATGATCTGCGCGTAGTTCTGCTGCTTCGGCTCGGGTGAGACGGAGGACCAGAAGCGCGGGCCGCCGCCGCCGATGAACGTAGTTAACGAGCGGAGCACGTCGCCGTGGCCTTCCTTCCCGTGGTGTTCGTGTCCGTACTCGTCGGTGACGCGGACCACGATCTCCTCGGCGAGGCGCGCGGCGTCCTGCGTGGCGGAGAGCGGTGCGTCCTCGGGCAGCCACACGTCGACGTAGGAGAGGTAGGAGAGGTCCTTGGGGAAGAACTGCGGCTTGAGCTGCGCGCCCAGGAACAGGCCTGCGGCGAGGAGCACGAACGATCCGGCGAGCACCTTCCAGCGGTGCGTGATCGCCCAGGTTCCCGTGCGGTAGTACCAGCCGGCGAAGCCCCGCTTCGGGCCATCCCCGGCGGGATCCGCGTCCGCCTTGCCCCGCAGCAGGTAGTAGCCCAGGAGCGGCATGAAGGTCATGGACACGAGCCGGGACGCGACGAGCGAGCAGGTCAGCACGATGGGCAGGCTGTAGAGGAAGCGGCCGGTGTTGCCGGTGAGCAGGAGGAAAGGCAGGTAGGCGACGATGTTGGTGATCGTCGCGAAGAGGATGGCGGTGGCGAGCTTGGTAGGTCCGAGCCACGCCGCGACGGAACGAGGGTGTCCGGCGGCGAGGTCGCGCTTGATGGCGTCTCCGGCCACGACGGGGTCGTCCACCAGCAGCCCCAGCGCGATGATGAGCGAGGCGATCGAGACCTGCTGCAGGTCGATGCCGAGCGTGTACATCATGCCGAAGGTCATCGCCAGGGTCAGCGGGATGGAGAGGGACAGGAGCACCGCCGAGCGCCACTCCCAGAACCCGATCAGCGCGATCACCACGACGAGGCCGATCGCCTCCCACAGGCTGGTCATGAACAGGTCGACGTTCTCCCGCACCTGCAGCGGCTGGTCCGAGGTACGGGCAATGACCAGGTCCTCGGGCAGCCGCTGGGTCACGCGCGCCAGCGCCTCGTCCACGGCGGCGCCGAAGTCGCCGATCTGCTCGCCGGGCCGCATCTGCACCGCGAGCGTGACCGCGCGGGAGCGCTGCCAGTGTCCGGAGGCATCCCTCCACGTGTAGTAGTTCAGGAAACGCGCCGGGCTCTCGTAGGTGCGGATGATCTCCACGAGGTCGCGGAGGTAGACCGGGGATCCGATCGAGGACGTCGCCACGATGACGTCGCCGATCTCGCGTTCGCTCTGGAACTCTCCCGTCGCGGCGATGGCGAGGTTGCGCCCGTCGTACTCGACGACGCCTCCGGGTAGCGCGGTGTTGCGCGCCTCGAGGATGTCGGGGAGGTTGCCGATCTCGGCGCCGAACGAGGCGATCCGCTCCTGCGAGTAGGAGAGGTACACCGCCTCGTCCTGCACGCCGCTGCGGTCCACCTTGGAAGCCTGCGGCACGGTCTGGATGGTGCGCTCGATGAGCGATGTGAAGTCGTCCAGCTCCCGGTGCGTGTACTTGTCCGGGGCGGCGGCGGCGAAGCACTCCTCGGTACGCTCGGGATCGCGCACCAGGATTGGCGGCCAGGCGTCGGGATGGAACTCCGCCTCACGGAGCTGCGTGTCGATGTAGCGCGCGACGGTGGCGAGCAACGCGGCGTCGTCCAGGTCCGAGAGGCAGTCCACCCCCATGAATCCCGCCCCCTCGAACGGGCGCGGATCACGCAGCGCGCCGTGGTCCACCGCGTATCTGACGAATCCGTCGAAGCCGCGCCTCACGAGCTCCCGGGGAACCGACGGCGGGTAGACGTAGAGCCAGCTCACGCTTCGGCGCTGGTCTTCCGTGGAGATGCGGCGACGAGCGTCCTCGACGGCGCGGCGAGCCGTGGCGGCGCGCAGCCCGATCTCCACCTCGCCCACCTTCGGGCTGGCCACGGTGAGCATGAGCGCCGCGGTGCTGCCGAAGTCCTTGACGAACGTGATCGGCCCGGCGCCATCGGGAAGGTCGCGGATCTCGTCGAGTTTGAGGCGGATGTCGTCGAATTCCTTGCCGGTGTCCCTCACGCTATCCTGCAGCTCGACGTACACGAAGGCGACGCCGACGCGCGTCGTCGAGGTGATCTCCTCGACGGTGATGTTCTCGGCGATGCGCTCCTCGATCTTCCGGGTGACGAGCTGCTCGACCTTCTCGGCGGTCACTCCCGGCCAGGGGCAGATGGCCACGGCCATGTTCACGGGGATGTCCGGGTCCTTGCGCTGGGGCATGTTCAGGTAGCCGAAGACGCCCCAGGCGAGCGTGGCCGCGAGCACCGCCCAGGAGATGTGGCGGTTCTCGGTGAAGAAGCGCGCCGTGTTGTGCGTGTGCTCGATGTGCCAGCGGTCGGTGCGGTGAGTCGACATTCTGCTCCCCGGGCGTCAGGGAATGACGCGGATGGCGGAACCGTCGATGACCAGCGTGGAGCCCCGGACGATGACCGTCTCGCCGCCCTGCAGTCCGTCGAGCACGACGACGGAGTTTCCCACCACGTCGCCCAGCGTGACGCGGCGCGCGCGCGCAACGGGCTCGCCGCCGGCGCCGTCGACCACGAAGACGGCGTAGCCCTCGGTGGCGCCGCGCGGCCGGACGATGGTGCTGATCGGTACCTTCATCACCGGCCCCTCCGTCTCGTCGGCGCCGAGCTGCAGCGCCGCCACCATGCCCACCTTGAGCCGGTTGTCGCCGTTGGGGATGGTGCACTCGACCTCGAAGACGCGGCTGGTGGCGTCGGCGGAGGGAGCGATGCGCGTGACCTGCCCGCGGAGCTCGATGCCGGGCATCGCTTCGGTCGTGACCATCTGGATCTCGCCCATGCGCATCCGGCCGACGAGCACGTCGGGCACGCCGAACACGGCCTTCACCGAGCGAGTGTCGGCGAGAACGAACGCCGCGGTCCCCGGATTCGCCAGGGTTCCCACTTCGATGTTCCGCTTCAGCAGCCATCCGTCCATGGGCGCGACCAGTCGGCAGTCGTCGAGCGCCTGCACGGCCTGGGCGTGACGCGCCTGCGCCGCGGTCAGACCGGCGTGGCTCGCGTCGTAGTCGGCCTTGGCGATGGACTGGTTCTCGTAGAGACGCACCGCGCGGTTGAAGTCGGCCCGCGCCTGCGTGAGGGCGGCATCCGCCTCGGTGACGCGGTCGCGGTACTCGTTGTCGCGCACGCGCGCGAGCACGGTGCCGCGGCGGACGAAATCGCCCTCCTGGACGTGGCGCTGCCGCCCGTCGGCGCCGTTGGTGCTCAGGATCTCCTCGACGTAGCCGCCGGCCTTGAAGGCCAGGTCGACCTCCACGTCGGGCCGGATGTTCGCGGAGTACCGCAGGTTGCCGCCCCCGGAGGAGGCCGCGACGGTCCATACCGTGACCGGCACGGGCGGCGGAGTGTGGATCTCCTCTCCGCCGCAGCCGGCGCAGGTGATCGCCACCGCCGCGGCCAGCCGGCGGCGCATCGCAGCTCGAGCGGGGTTCATCATCGTCTCCTCGTGGTGTCCTCGTTCTCGTCTCAGGGACGCGGCGAAAGGCCGGCCCGCCGGTAATGATCGTCCAGCCGCTCGAAGTACGCGCTTCGCTCGGGCGCATCCTGCAGGAAGTGGAACCGGCCGACGGCGCGCTCGACCTGCATCAGGTCGGCGAGAAAGTCGTAGGTCGCGCTGGCGGCGGACTGCTCCGCGACCAGCAGCGCGCTCTGCGCATCGATCAGGGTGATGACCGACGCGACGCCGCTGCCATACGACTCGGTGACGATCTCGAGGTTGCTGCGCGCCGCGGTGGCGGCCGCACGAGCCTGCTCGATTCCCGCGAAGGATGCGCCGCCGACGTGGAGCGCGCTGCGCACGCGCTGGGCGATGCCGGCCGCCAGCGACTCCCTCTCGAAGGCCAGCCGCTCCAGGTCGAGCGTCGTCTCCCGGAGCGCGGCATGCCGCGCGAACCCGGTGAAGAGGGGCAGGGACAGGCCGAGCTCGACGGACCAGTTGAGCGAAGGCTGCGGCGAGAACGGCGGCGGGGGGTCTCCGGAGCCGGCACCATCCTTGTCGAACAGGTAGCTGACTCCGCCCTGCAAGTCGACGTCGGGAAGCCAGAACGCCCTTCGCGCCGCGGTCTGCGCCCGCTTCCGCGCGGCGATGGAAGCGTCGAGCCGGCGGAGCTCGGGAGACGCGGTCCAGCCTTCGGCGACCATGAAGTCGCGGAACGCCGCGAACGTCTGCGGATTCCCGAAGTAGTCGAAGAGTCTCGGTTCTCCGGTGATGAGGTCGGGATCGTCGACGGCCACGTCCTCCGCGGCGAACGCCTCCTCCAGGGGCCGGTTCAGCAGCCGGTTCAGCTCGATCCGCGTAACTTCCACGCCGGCGTCGGCGTCGAGCACGTTCCTGCGGTTCGTCGCCACCTCGCTCTCCCAGCGGTGCACGTCCGAGCGCCCCGAAGCGCCGATCGTCTCGCGGACGCGGGCGAGGTCGAGGTTGGAGAGCGAGAGCTGGAGGTTCGCTCGCTGGACCCGCGCGACCGTCATGGACCGGAGCAGGTCCAGGTAGGCGATCGCCGCGTCGAACGCAACGTCCAGCTCGGTGGCGCGCAGCTCGGCGCCACGGCCCTCGTGAAGATGCCGCTCGATCGCATAGCGCGACCGCGCCTCCTCCGAGTACAGGGACTGCTGCCAGGCGATGGTGCCGTCGAGCACGCGCTCCGGCTGCGAGCCGAGGCCGGACTCGGCGGTCTCCTCCCGGACCAGCGTCCCGGACGCGGCGGCGCCGATCTGCGGCAGCAACGGGGCGCGCGCACTGCGCACGCTCTCCTTCCCGGCGTCGAGCTGCTTCCTCGCCGCCATCACGTCGGAGTTGACGCGCAGCGCCTCGCGCACGCAGCTCACCAGGGTGAGCCTGCGGCTCCCCGCGTCCGCCTCCGCGTGAACGAGCTCGGCCTCGGTCAGCACCGGCCAGGAAGGGGAGAACCCGATCTCCCGCGCGGTGCGCATGTTGAGCGTCAGCTGCGAAGTGCGGGAGAACTGAACGTCGATCCGCGCGGGGTCCTCGCCTCCGAGGATGCGCTGAGCGTTCGTCGCCGCGCGACGTGAGCGACGCACGATGTCGTCCGCCGGCGCGAAGGCCGCCAGCAGGCCCCGGTCCACCTCCTCCCGGCCGACGGCCGAGAAGGTGGGCAGCTTCCGCTCGTTCAGCCCGGCGACGAGGACATCGAACTCGCTTCGCGGGAGCTGCAGCAGCGGCGTGACGTAGACCGCGTCGGCCTCGGGCGGGAGCGCCGCCAGGGCGCTCGCAGCGGAAGTGGTCACCGGCACGAAGACGAGCCGGCCGCCGAGCCCCTCCGCCTCCCGCTGCGCGATGTCCTGCAGCACCGGGACGGCGTCCAGGATGCCGGGGCTGAGAAGGACGGCGAGCGTCCGGTACGGCACGACGCTGCGAAACTGCTCCAGCGTCCGGCGGACGGAGTGCTGTTCGTCGAGGTAGGTGAGGTTCGTAGCGCCGCTGGACCCGTTGTCGCGGGGAAAGCCCTGCAGCTCGGCGTCGATGACGAAACAGGCCACGGCGGGAACGCGTGGTGTTCCGGTGGTCGCTATCACGTGGGAGGCCAGCGGACCGAGCGCGAGCAAGATGTCGGCGTCGGGAGCGGCCATCGCGCGCTCCACCGCCGCGCGAGCGCCCGGAAGCGTCCAGTCGCCCTCGGTCGATCCGTCGAAGCGGACGCGGTGCTCGAACGCGAAGAAGTCGGTGATCTGCCGCTCGAACTCGGTGCGGATCTCCGAGCTGCGGTCCGAGGGGCCGTCGAGTACGAGGGCGATCTGGATCTCGGGGAGGTCGGGGCTCTGCGCGAACGCCGCGGAGCCGAAGACGAGCGATCCCGCCGTCGCGAGGAACGCACGGCACGGAGAGATCACTACGACGGCCCTCTCGCACGTACGGGAGCGGAGACGTTCCGTATCTTGCGCGGATACTAGCAACGCTCGGGGGCGGCGCCAAGACGGCGACCGGGCGATGACTGGGCTGCCGTCGAGCTCACGGGGACGGTAAACTCGATAGGCAGGTCAGGAAGCCCGGTCGGGGAGACCTTGCGTGGCGGAGGATCCCGGCGGGCGCTACAGTGTTGACCCGGCATCGGAAAGGGGAGCGCACCGAGTGACGCAGTGCCGGCGAGCCGTCGTTCTCAGCGCACCGCTCCTCCTCCTCCCCGTGACCGCGGCGGCGGTCGGCGTCGTTGTGGCCGAGGCCACGCTGGTGAGCTTCCCGCTGACCGTCGAGGGTCTGGGCACCGCCCAGGCGAACGAGTCCGTCGAGATCCGCCCGCAGATCGCCGCGACGGTGACGCGCGTGCACTTCGACGAGGGGCATCACGTGAAGGCCGGGGCCGTGCTCCTGGAGCTGCATGACGCCGAGGCGCTCGCCGCCGTCGCCGCGGCCAAGGCGGCGCTAGTCGATTCGGAAGCGCGCTTCCGGCGCGCGCAGGAGCTGTTCAAGTCCGAGCTGGCCTCCGCGTCGGAGCTCGAGACCCTGGAGGCTCGCCGCGACGCGGATCGCGCGGCGCTGGACGCGGCGGCGAGCCGCCTCAACGAGACCGTTGTGCGTGCTCCGTTCGCGGGGCGTGTGGGCCTGCGCAGGGTCAGCGTGGGCGCGCTGGTCGGGCCCGCCACGGTGATCACCACGCTCGACGATACCGATCCCATCAAGCTCGACTTCGACGTTCCGGAGACAGCGCTGGGTCGGCTCGCCGTCGGACTGCCGGTCGTCGCGCGGAGCGCCGCGTGGCCCGACTCCGCCTTCGAGGGCAACGTGGCGTCGATCGACACGCGCGTCGATCCGGTGAGCCGGACCGTGAAGGTGCGCGCACTGGTCCCGAATCCGCGAGACTTGCTCCGGCCGGGGATGTTCCTCACCGTGAACCTGATGCGCCGGGACGTCACCGCGCTCATGGTCCCGGAACAGTCCATCGTTCCCGAACAGAGCGAACAGTTCGTGTACGTGGTGGGGGAGGACGGCACGGTGCAGAAGCGCCGCGTGTCGACGGGGCGTCGCCGGCCGGGACAGGTGGAGGTGCTCACCGGGCTGGAGGCGGGAGAGACGGTCGTCGCCGAGGGGACGCAGAAGGTCCAGCCAGGAACCGCGGTCGAGATCGTCGGCAAGATCGAGGTGAGCTCGTGATCCTCTCGGATCTCTCGATCAGACGGCCGGTCTTCGCCAGCGTGCTGTCCCTGCTGCTGGTCATCCTCGGCCTGGTCGCGCTGACGAGACTGCCGGTCCGACAGTATCCGGACATCGATCCGCCCGTCGTCTCCATCGAGACCACCTACCGCGGTGCCTCCGCGGAGGTGATCGAGACGAAGGTCACGCAGGTGATCGAGGACCGCATCGCCGGCCTGGAGGGCATCGAGAAGCTGACGTCGTCGAGCAGCGACGAGACCTCGTCGATCCGCGTGGAGTTCAGCCTGGACAGGAAGGTGGACGAGGCGGCGAACGACATCCGCGACCGCGTCTCCCGGGTGGTGAGCCAGCTGCCCGACGAGGCCGATCCACCCGAGATCGCCAAGGTGGACAGCGACACCCAGGCGGTGCTGTTCCTGAACCTCACGTCCGACCACATGTCCGGGCTGGAGATCACCGACTACGCGGAGCGCTTCCTGGTGGATCGCTTCTCCTCCGTGCCCGGGGTCGCGCGGGTGCGCATCTCCGGTGCGCGCCGCTACGCGATGCGGGTCTGGCTGGACCGCTACGCGCTGGCTGCGCACGGTCTGACGGTCGCGGAGGTGGAGTCGGCGCTGCGTGCCGAGAACGTGGAGCTGCCCGCCGGCCGCTTGGAGTCCACCGACCGCGAGTTCACGCTGCGCACCGACACCGGGTTCACCACCGCGCAGGACTTCCGCCGGCTCGTGGTCGGCCGGGGTGCCGCCGGCCAGATCGTGCACCTCGGCGAGGTGGCGGACGTGCGCGTGGGCGCGGAGAACGAGCGCAACCTCGCCCGGGCCAACGGGACGCCGGCGGTGACGCTGGGCATCGAGCAGCTGTCCAAGGCGAACACGGTCGAGGTCTCGCGGGGCGTCCGCGCCGAGGTCGAGCGCGTGGCCGGCGACCTTCCCGAGGGAATGCGCATCGAGGTCAACTACGACCGCGCCGAGTTCATCGAGCGGTCCATGCACGAGGTGGTGAAGGCGCTGGTCATCGCCATCATCCTGGTGCTGGTGGTGATCTACCTGTTCCTCGGCAACGTGCGCGCCACGCTGGTGCCCGCCGTGGTCGTGCCGGTGTCGGTGATCGCCACGTTCCTGGTGATGAGCGCGCTCGGTTACACCATCAACACGCTGACGCTGCTCGGCCTGGTCCTGGCGATCGGGCTCGTGGTGGACGATTCCATCATCGTGCTGGAGAACATCTACCGGCGCATCGAGGAGGGGCGTCCGCCGCTGCTCGCCGCGCTGGAGGGATCGCGGGAGATCGCGTTCGCCGTGATCGCCACGACGCTCGTGCTGATCGCCGTGTTCCTGCCTCTCTCCTTCATCCGGGGCGACATCGGCCGGCTCTTCGGCGAGTTCGGGATCACGCTGGGCGCGGCGGTGGCGTTCTCCGGACTCGTGGCGCTCACGCTCTCCCCGATGATGTGCTCCCGACTCTTCCGCGGCGGGGAGGGGCGAGCAGGGCTCGCGTCCCGAGTGGACGCGTTCTTCCGCCGGCTCGCGGCCGGCTATCGCCGGCTGCTGACCTGGACCGTGCGCCGGCCGGCGCTCCCGCTGGCTGCGACGCTCTTGGTCGGCGTCCTCGCCTTCGTGCTGTACCGGGTCATTCCCGACGAGTACGCGCCCAAGGAGGACCGCGGCATGGTCTCGGTGGTGATGCGCGGTCCGGAGGGCGCGACCTTCGAGTACACGGATCGCTACGCGCGGCAGATGGAGACGATCCTTCTGGAGGAGATCGAGACCGGCCCGGTGAAGCGCGTGCTGCTGCGCATCCCGTCCAGCTTCGGATCGACCGGAGAGGTGAACTCGGCGCGAGCCACGGTGATCCTGGACGACTGGAGCGAGCGGGACGAGGGAGCCGAGGAAATCGCCGCGCGCATCCGGCAGAAGCTCGACGCGCTTCCCGGCGTGCGCGTTTCGGTGACCACGGCGCAGGCCCTGGGGGTCCGCACGGACGGCCGTCCGGTCAAGATGGTGCTCGGCGGGCCCGACTACGAGCGCCTCCGGGAGTGGCGGGACGCCTCCCTCGCGGCGATGAACGAGATGCCGGAGCTCGTCGACACGGACAGCAACTACCAGGAGCGGAAGCCGCAGATGAAGGTGGGCGTGGACCGGGCACGCGCGGCGTCGCTCGGAGTCTCGCTCGCCAGCGTGGGCCGGACGCTCGAGTCGATGCTGGGCTCGCGCACTGTCACGAAGTACGTCGATCGCGGGCGCGAGTACGACGTCATCCTGCAAGGTCAGGACGCGGACCGCTCCAGCCCCGACGACCTCGCCAACCTCTACGTGCGCGCGGAGAACGGCGGGCTCGTGCCGCTGGCCAACCTCGTCACCCTGGCCGAGGAGGCCGGGCCGGACGAGCTCAGCCGCTTCGACCGCATGCGCGCCGTCACGGTGGAGGCCGGGCTCGCCGAGGGAGTGAGCCTCGGCCAGGCGGTGGACCGGCTGGAGGAGAAGGCTCATGAGGTCCTTCCGGCGAGCGCGCGCATCGGCTGGGACGGAGAGGCCCGCGAGTACAGAAGGACGGGCGGCACGCTCTCGGCGACCTTCCTGCTGGCACTGGCCATCGTCTTCCTGGTGCTGGCGGCCCAGTTCGAGAGCTTCGTGCACCCCATCGTCATCCTGGTGACGGTGCCGCTGGCCATCACGGGCGCGCTGATCGGCGTGTGGGCCCACGGCGCCACCATGAACGTGTTCACGCAGATCGGCGGGATCCTGCTGATCGGGCTCTCCGCGAAGAACGGGGTTCTGATCGTCGAGTTCGCCAACCAGCTCCGGGATCGGGGGATGGCCTTCCACGAGGCGATCGTGGAGGCGTCCGCCATCCGGCTGCGTCCGATCCTCATGACCAGCGCCGCCACGACGTTCGGGGCGGTGCCGCTCCTGCTCGCGCACGGTCCGGGCTCGGAGTCGCAGCAGCCGATCGGCATCGTCGTGGTATTCGGCGTGACCATCTCCGCGGTGCTGACGCTCTTCGCCGTACCGGCCTTCTACGCGGTGGTGGCGCGGAACACCCGCTCCCCGCAGCACGTGACCCGGCTGATCGCGAGGCTCCGGGGCGAGGAGGCGGCGGTCGCGCAGTCCCCCAGCGGCTCCCCGGCCGGCTGAGGGGCGCCCCGCCCCGTCGCGTGGGCCGGTTCGGTCAGACCCCGCGCCGGCGCTCGATCGCGGCCGCGCCGGCCGGCGACCCAACGAATCCCCGCTCCGTGCGACCAGGTCTTCAGCGAGCCGGTACCCCGGCGTCGAACCTCGCCGCTCTGCCACGGAGGTGGATCCATGCGGTTCCTGCGCCCCTCGGAGCATCTGCTCCCCGCCCGTCGCCTGCTGCCCGTTCTCCGTCCGGTCTTCGCCCTGATCGTCGTCTCGAGCCTCCTCGGGGCGCTCGGGGTGCCGGTGGCCCGATCCGCCGGGTGGACGGTGGGAAGCACCGGCACGATTCTCAAGTCGACGAATGCCGGGTCCACCTGGACGCTGACCAACCCCACGACGAACGACCTCCGCGCGTTGTGGATGGCGGACGACAACACCGGCTGGGCGGTCGGATCCACCGGCGCGATCTTCAAGACGACGAACTCCGGCACGACCTGGACGGCCCAGACGAGCGGTACGAGCGCAGTCCTGAACGGCGTCCACTTCGCCAGCAGCACGATCGGCTGGGCGGTGGGCACGACCGGGACGATCCTCAAGACGACGAACGGCGGCACGAGCTGGGTCCTCCAGACGAGCGGCTCCGGCGCCATCCTGAACGGCGTCTTCTTCGTCGACACGAACACGGGCTGGGCGGTGGGGTCGTCCGGCACCATCCTCAAGACGACGAACGGCGGCACGAGCTGGACCGGGACCTTCCCGACCACGGCGACGCTCAACTCCGTGCACTTCGTCAGCAGCACCACCGGCTGGGCGGTGGGCACGAGCGGGACGATCCTCAAGACGACGAACGGCGGCACGAGCTGGACGAGCACGTTCCCGACCACCGCGACGCTGACCTCGGTGCACTTCGTCAGCAGCACGGCCGGCTGGGCGGTCGGCGGCTCGGGCACGATCCTCAAGACCACGAACACGGGATCCAGCTGGAGCCTGATGAACCCCTCCACCGCCGAGTTCAAGTCGGTCCGCTTCGTCAACTCCACGACGGGCTGGGCCGTCGGAACGGGCGGCTCCATCTTCAAGACCACGGACACCGGCGCGACCTGGACCGGCACCTTCCCGAGCACGGCCACGCTCTACGGGGTCTTCTTCGTCAGCATTCCCGTCAACATCTCGGTCACCGTCAACACGAGCCCTACCGGCCGCTCCTTCACCGTGGACGGGACGACCTACACGACGGCGCAGACGTTCAGCTGGGTCTCCGGCTCGTCGCACACCATCGCGACGACGTCCCCGCAGGCGGGCGCGGCGGGCACGCAGTACGTCTGGACGAGCTGGAGCGACGGCGGCGCCCTCTCGCACACCGTGGCCCCCACCGCGGCGACGACGTTCACCGCGAACTTCAAGACCCAGTACATGCTGACAATGAACACCGGCGCGGGCGGGACAGTGAGTCCCACCAGCGGCTTCCGGGACGCCGCCACGGTCGTGTCCGTGGCCGCGACGCCGAACGCCGGCTTCGTCTTCTCCAGCTGGAGCGGAAGCGGCTCGGGGTCGTACTCGGGGTCGAACAATCCGGCCTCCGTCACCATGAACGCGCCCACCACCGAGACGGCGAGCTTCACGGCGACCGTCGCCGTGACCGTGGGGACCTCGCCCGCGGGGCGCTCCTTCACCGTCGACGGAACGGGCTATACGTCGGCGCAGGCGTTCACCTGGGTCTCGGGCTCGTCGCACACCATCGCGACGACCTCGCCGCAGGCGGGGGCCGCCGGCACGCAGTACGTCTGGACCGGCTGGAGCGACGGCGGAGCGATCTCCCACACGGTGGCGCCGACGTCCGCCGTCACGTACACGGCGAGCTTCAAGACCCAGCACATGCTGACCATGAGCGCGGGTGCGGGCGGGGTCGTGAGCCCGTCCACGGGGTACCGCGATGCCGGAGCAGTCGTGGCGATCACCGCGACGCCGAACGCGGGGTTCGGCTTCGGCGGCTGGACCGGGACCGGGTCGGGCTCGTACACCGGCGCGAACAACCCTGCGTCGGTCACGATGAACGCACCCCTCACGGAGAGCGCGGCGTTCGTCGCCGGCGCGGCGGTGACGGTCGGCACGCAGCCCGGCGGCCTGACGTTCACCGTGGACGGGACGCTCTACTCATCCACCCAGGTGTTCAGCTGGACGCCGGGATCCGTCCACACGATCGAGACGACTTCGCCGCAGGCCGGCACCACGGGGACGCAGTACGTGTGGACGGACTGGAGTGACGGCGGCGCGATCTCGCACACCGTCGCTCCGACCGGCGCGGCCACGTACACGGCGAACTTCAAGACGCAACACTGGCTGACCATGACGAGCGGACACGGGGGCTGGGTGACGCCGGCCAGTTCGTGGCACGATGCCGGCGCGGTCGTGCAGATCGACGCGACGCCCGACCCGGGCTGGGTGTTCGACGCGTGGACGGGTACCGGCTCGGGCTCCTACAGCGGTACCTCCAACCCCACGATGCTGACCATGGACGCACCGGTCGAGCAGAGCGCGGCGTTCGTGACCGACGTGACCGGCTCGGCGTATGACCTCTCGTCGATTCCCGTCGATCTCGTCCTCGGTCATGGACAGCCCAACCCTGTGGAGCGGTGGACCTCGATCCGCTTCGGCCTGCCGCGTCCCGGCCACGCCGTGCTGCGCGTGCTCGATGTCCGAGGCCGCGTCGTGGCCACGATCGAGGACGGTACGCTTCCGGCAGGCGTGCACACCCGTCGCTGGGAGGCACGTGGCCACTCCGGCGGGACGCTGTCGAGCGGCGTATACTTCGTCCGCCTGGAGCACGACGGGGAAGTCCGGACGAGGCGGCTGCTGGTGATCCGCTAGACGCCGCGCCGGGATGCTCGCCTTGACGAGTCGCGCGGGGCTACCGTACGCTCGGTGCTTCCCCCGAGTCCGGAATCCGGGCGAAAGGGCTCCCGCCCATGTGTGGAATCTGCGGCCAGTACCGCTTCGCGTCCGGCGAACCGGTCGACGAGCGCGTACTGGACCGCATGACCGACGCGATGACCCACCGCGGCCCGGACGATCGCGGGCTGTACCTGAGCGGCTCGCTCGGGCTCGGATTCCGGCGGCTCTCCATCATCGATCTCGCCGGGGGTCACCAGCCCATGACCGACCCGGACCGGAAGGTCTGGGTCATGCTCAACGGGGAGATCTATAACTTCCCTGAGCTGCGCCGGGAGCTGGAGGGAGCGGGCTACCGGTTCCGCACCTCCTCCGACACCGAGGTCATCGTCCACGGGTACTGTCGCTGGGGCCCCGACGTACTGGACCGTTTGAACGGCATGTTCGGCGTGGCGATCTGGGACGAGGAACGGAAGCGCCTCGTCGTGGCTCGCGACCCGGCGGGCATCAAGCTCATCTACTACCGTCTGGACGCGCGCGGTCTCGAGTTCGCCTCGGAGGTCCGCGCTTTGCTCGCCGCCGAGCCGGCCGCGAAAGTGCGTCCGGACCCGACCGCGCTGAACCTGTTCCTGCGCTACCGCTACACGCCCTCTCCGCTCACGATGTTCGAGGGAATCCGCAAGCTCGCGCCGGGCACGCGCGTGATCGTGGAGGACGGGAAGGCGAGAGTCGAACGCTGGTGGAACTTCCGCCCCGAGCCCTTCGATCCGGCGCCGTCCGTCGCCGAGGCCGAGGACGCCGTCCACGAGCTGTACCGCGCCGCGGTGAAGCGGAACCTGCTCAGCGACGTACCGCTCGGACTCCTGCTGAGCGGCGGTCTCGACTCCGGCCTGCTCCTCGCGCTGATGAACCGCGAAGGCGCCTCGTGGCGGACGTTCACGGTCGGGTACGGCGACAGCTTCGCCGGGGACGAGCTGGAAGAGGCCGGCCGGACCGCCCAGATCCTCGGCAGCAGGCACGCGTCGGTTCGCCTCAGCCAGAACGACTTCGAGCAAGCGCTCTCCGGGATCGTGCGCGTGCTCGAGGAGCCCATCGCGTCGTCGTCCGTCGTGCCCATGTATCAGGTCTGCCAGCGCGCGCGGCAGGACGTGAAGGTCGCGCTCGTGGGGCAGGGTCCGGACGAGTTGTTCGGCGGCTACAAGAGGCACGTCGGGGTCCGTTACGGGAGCTGGTGGCGCCGCGTGCCGAAGGCGGCGCGCGCTCCGCTCAAGGCCGCGCTCTTCGCGCTGCCCCGGAACGAGTCGGTGAAGCGAGCGCTCTATTCGCTGGACGTGCCCGATCGCCTTCGCCGGTACCAGCAGGTGTTCTCGTTGATGGACGGTCCGCAAGTCGACGGCCTGTTCCGCGACGGGCTGCTCCCGGACGGCGCGGGCGACCGCATCCTGGACTGCTGGAGGGAGTGCACCCACCTCATGAACGGGGTGGGAGAGCTCGGCGGGCTCCAGTTCCTGGAGATCCGCTCGACCCTGCCGGACGAGCTGCTCATGTACGGCGACAAGCTCTCGATGGCTCACAGCCTGGAGGTGCGCGTGCCGTACCTGGACCGCGAGGTGATCGAGTACGTGGAGCGGCTGCCCGACTCCTACAAGGTGCGGTTCGGCCGCACGAAGTGGCTGCACCGCAGGGTCTGCCGGAAGCACCTGCCTCCGGAGGTCCTGGCGCGGAAGAAGAAGGGATTCGCCGCGAACGTGGTGGATGATTGGTTCCGCGCGTCGTTGGCGGGCCGGCTGGAGCGGGACCTGAGCGCCGCGGACTCCCCCATCTACGAGTACCTGCGGCGCGAGCCGGTGCAGCGCTTGCTTCAGGAGCACCGGTCCGGACGCCACGACCACCACAAGATCCTCTTCAGCCTCGTCGTCTTCGGACAGTGGCTGGAGGTCTACGCCTAGTGCGGGTCCGATGAGAGTGCTTCACGTCACGGCGGTGTACCCTTCCCCGGAGAACCCGGAAAGGGGCTCGCTCGTCAGGGCACAGATCGATTCGTTGCGAGCGGCCGGAGTCGATCTCGAAGTCTGCGTGCTGCGCGGGCCCGGGTGGAGGAAATACCTCGGCGTCTCGCAGGTCAGAGAGGCGCTGCGCGGCGGGCGCTTCGATCTCGTGCACGCTCACTACGCGTACACCGCGTGGACCGCGCGTTTCGCCACGAACCTGCCGCTCGTCGTCTCGTACATGGGCAACGACATAGCCGGCAAGATCGACCCGGGGTTCCGCGGCGCCCGGGTCAGCCGCTTCCTGCACGTGCTCGGAGCGAACGCGCTGGCCGCCGTCTCCGCGTTCAGCATCGCGAAGTCCACCGGGCTGGCGGATCCGATTCGCATCGGCCGCAAGGCTGTCATCCCCAACGGCGTGGACTTCTCGCGCTTCCGGCCGATGGCCGTCGACCGCGCCTCGCTCGGCCTCGAGGAGGGGACGCGCTACGTGCTCTTCGCGGGACGCGCGTCCGACGAGCGAAAGCGCCATGCGCTCGCCCTGCAGGCCGTCGAGCTCGCGCGGGCGAGCGTGCCGGCGCTCCGGCCGATGTCCATCGAGAAGCGCTCGCACGACGACGTGGCGAAGTTCCTGAATGCCGCGGACTGTCTCCTGCTCGCGTCGCGTTTCGAGGGATCTCCGAACATCGTGAAGGAGGCGCTGGCCTGCAACACACCCATCGTCGCCACGGACGTGGGCGACGTGCGCGAGCGGACGCGGGGGGTGATCAACTGTCGCGTGGTCCCCGATGACCCGCGCGAGATGGCGGGCGCGCTCGTGGAGGTACTGCGGGATGGCCGGCGCGCCGAGAACGGCCGCGAGAGCGTGCGACCGCTCGATTCCGCGGCCGTCGCGGAGCGGATCATCGGCGTGTACCGTACGGTGCTGAGCCGAGGTCGTGGATGACTGTCGTGCGCGCTGCGGCCGTGGTGCTGGTCCTTCTCGGCGTGGCGATTGGCGAGCTGGCGGGATGTGGCGCGCAGGCGCCGCCGCCGTTCACGATGGAGGGGATGGGACCACCCAAGGTCGACTGCGTGGCCGCCGCCGTGCCGCTCTGCCGGGCCGACCCCGTCGTCGCCGCGACCGCGCAGGGGCGCCGCGAGGTGGAGGCGTACCGCTCCGCTTCCGAGCAGGGCGGCCTGTGGCAGGGAACGGGCGCCGTCGCGCTGGCGGGCCAGCTCGCCGGGCTCGCGCCGGAGTGGGAGCGGCTCGAGCAGGACCTGATCCAGGCCTGCCGGAAGGCGGTGCAATGCCGGTGCGAGGGGGAAGACTGCACCGAGGAGGAGGCGACCGTGTCGGGGCTCCAGGCCCGGCTGCCCGATCTCTTCGACCGGTTCCTGCGCTGGCAGATGGAGCTCGCCGACTCCAGACCGAGCCTCGTGCTGCGGCCCGCGCTGCCCCCGTCGGACAGCCTGGAGACAGAGCTCGGATACCGGATCAGCTCGTACGACTACGACGTCGATCTGCGGAGCGGCGGCGGCGCGGGAACCTCGCCGTCGGTGACGCACCGGATCCGGCTCGTGCGGACGGCGGCCACCGCGGACACGCTGCGGCTACGGATGAGCACGACGGGGTCGGAGATCACGCTGTCGTCGACGACGCACGAGTGCATCATCGAGCCCGCGGCCGTTCCGGACTTCCACTACCAGGGCATGGTCGTGCGCAAGCGAATAGCCAAGGTGCCCATCCGGGCGCACGACATCGGGGACGAGTTCGACATCGAGCTCGCCGCCACGCACCGGGACGCGTTCCCGGGGCGGAGCTGGGAGTGGTTCTCCGTTCCCGGTGCCTCGGGCGGCCTGGTGAGGGTGTCGCTACGGTTCCCCGAGACGCGTCCCGGACGGAACCCGAGGTTCTTCGAGTCCCTCGAGGGGGGCGTCCCCGCGCCCGTCCGCCTCGTGATGGGGGAGAGGTCGCGCTTCACCTCCAGTCCGGACAGCCTGGCGTGGCGGTGGACGCTGCAGGACCCCGAAGCGGCCTTGAACTACGAGATCCGCTGGGACTGGTAGCCGGGCGAGTCTCGTCGGTGCGCGCCTCGGCCCGGTGGGGAGACCCTCGCGGCCTGGGCGGCGGCCGCTCGAAACGCATTGCCCGCCGCGACCTCCGTTCGAACCGGAAGGAACGCGGCGGGCGGGTTCTGCGTAAGCGCACCTTCGCGCGTTACTTGAGGACCACCATCTGCTTCGTGTGCACCTGGTTCGGGGTCGAGAGGCGATAGAAGTACACGCCGCTCGCCATGGTTCCGGCCTTGAAGTCCCGCGCGTGCATGCCCGCGGGGAGATCCTCGTCGATCACCGTCCCGACCTTGCGGCCGGCCAGATCGTAGATCACGAGGCTCACCGGGCCCGCCTCGACGGTGCGGAACGAGATCTGGGTGAGCGGATGGAACGGATTGGGTGCATTCTGGAAGAGCGCCGTCCGCTCGATGTCGACGAGATCGGTCTCGACGCCGGTCGTCGTCTGACCGGAGTAGCGCAGGACCGCCCCGTTGAGCCCGACCATGTAACCCACGTCCGGGCTGGTGAAGGTGATGTCCATCACCGACAGGTTGTTCGGCGTGGGCAAGGACGTCCACGTATGTCCCGCGTCCACGGTGTAGAGGTAGGCGCGGGCGTAGCCCAGCGTGGCCCACCCTTCGACGTCGCTGCGGAACGCAACCGCGTTCGCCTGGCCCCAGGTCCTGAGATCCGTGTAGTTCCACACGTCGCTCGCTACGTCCGACGTACGTACCGTGTGACAGCCGTAATCCAGATCGCCGCCGACGACGAGGATGTCGTCGGGAGCGAACACGTGGCTCGCCCAGACCGGCTCGCCGGCGACGCGCGTGTGGGTCCATGTCTGGCCGCCGTCCTGCGAGCTCCAGATGATCCCCGTCCAGTCGTACTGGCCGCCCATGGCCAGGACGAACGTCGGCGAGTGGAACTTCACTTCGTGGATGCCCACGACCGCCGTCTCTTGGGACGCGATCTGGGCGCTGCTCCAAGTAGCGCCGCCGTCATCGGTGACGAGGATCTGGCCGAGGTCGCCGACCAGGCAGCCGCGGCGCGCACTGGCGAAGTCCACCGCGTGGTAGATCTGGTCGAAGGTGGTCTGCACGAACCACTGGGCGCCGCCGTTCGTGGTCTTGATGACCGTCGTGCGGTTACCCCAGGGGAGGCCGCTGACTTCCTGGGCGAGGGCCCAGCCGGCTCCGTTCGGGAGAACGCAGATGTCCACCAGATCGAAGGCGACCGGCGATTGCTGGACCGTCCAGCTCTCGGCGCCGTCCGCGGTCGCGATGATCGTGCCCGCGTTACCGACCGCCCAGCCGTGGAGGTCGTCGGTGAAGGAGAGCTTGAGCAGGTTCTTGTTCGTCGGGGGCTCGAGAACGGTCCAGGAGTCCTCCGCGCGGAGAGGACCAGCCGCGCCCACCCCGAGCGCGAGCAGCGCGAAGCCGGCGAGGATGACGCGGCGCGAGCCGTGACGAGAAGGCGCGACCTTCGAGGCGAGGTTCATGGGTTCCCCCCAATCGGGACGGTTCGTGGGTCCGTAGCTGCGAGCTGCGGCGACGCCCCCCAGCACCGGCACCCAAACTAGCACGGTTCCCCCCGCCGCATCAAAGCCCTTGAGGAGTTGAGTCCGGCCCGGTGGGCAGGAGCCCGGCGCCGGAGCGCCGGGCCGGGGCGTTCGGCGGCGAACGCTCGGCGGCCCGAGGTGCGGCGGACAGCGCACTCCTTGACTTCGGTATCCCGGCGCTGTCAGAGTCGATCGGCCGTGGACGGATGCGCCCTGCCCAGATCCGTCCTTCCTGGCGGAGGAGCCTGTCATGCAGTGGAGCGCCCTGGGGGCCCGATCCGGACTCCTTCTGTCCTTGAGCCCATTCCTGGGGCTCTCCGGCTGTATCAACACCGGCTTCAGCACCTACCAACAGTGCGACGGGCTCTCTAATTGCGCAGCCGTGTTCTACACCACCGTAGCGCAAGGCGTCTACTTGGAGGTGGCGTCGAGCGACGCGAACGGATGCCTCTTCCTTCCTTCGGGCGCCAGTTGCGACTCCATGACCATGTGCGGGCTTACGCCCAACACAGACTTCTCGATTACTACCGTGTGTTCCGACCCGCTCCTCATCCAATGGCCCGATGCGTGGACGGTGCACGGCGCGACGTGGTCCAACGCGTTCCCGCCGGCGGCGTCGGGGCTGGTTCTGATCGAGCCAGCCTCGAACTTCGAGCTCGCCGAAGGGTCAGGCCCGATCGTGACCAGCCCGGGCTACTCGGCTTACGTCCTGCGGCTCGACATGGACACGTTTACCGAGAACACATTCGCGCTCAGCGTCTCGTTCAATCACGGTGGTCTGCCGACCGCGTGCGTGACCGGCGTGGAAGTGGCCATGGCGACCGTCGAACCCGGCGGCCTGCGCTACATCGCTCCGCTGGCGGGCGAAAGCCTCGACTTGGCCAGCTATAGTGCGCCCGACGCGCACGTCCTCTGTATGCCGAATCCCACGCCGGTCCAACCTTCCGCTTGGGGCTGGATCAAGAGCATGTACCGCTGATCCGTCGCTGCGGCCGGCCTCCATGGCGGCCGGGCGAAAAGCCTCAAGGGTGTCGATGCGGCGCTCGATCTTCCGGACTGCCGGCCCCGCGACCGACCCCTCCGCCTCGATCGGGCAGGGCCCGCAGACAGGCGATCCATGCGAACGAGCATCCTCCCGGCGGTCACCGCCCTGGCGGTCGCGGCGACCTTCGTCCCGGCCGCGGAGACGGCGCGGGCGAGCTGCCCCATCGTGGACCGCGGCTCGCCTACTGACCGCGTGACCACGGTCACCCTCGTGACCGCCCCGGCTCCCTGCGTGGGCGACCCCCTGTGGGCGGGCTGGCAGTGCGCCGTGCTGCAGTCGGACGCGAACGACAACGGCATCTCCTATCAGTTCGAGGTCCGCTGGAACCGCCACGGGCTTCCCGTCAACGGAACAGTGACCTGGCTCCAGGCCGCGGGACGCGTCTTCCATCGCGAGAACACGACCTACGCGGCCGGCGTCCAGGACACCCTCGCCACGGTCGACGGAGTGCGCAGCGTGGAGCTTCGCGGCGTGGGCGAGGCGTTCCTCACCCCGCCCCGCAACGGGTTCCCCAACGTCTCCGCGGTGTACGCGGACCTCCTCGAGTTCCTGATCGCGAAGCGCGTGGTGGAAGGCGTCCGCTGCCACTACGGAAACAGCGCCGGGACCATGATCGGAGCCAACGCCCTGGCGTATCACGGGGTGGATCAGCTGCTGGACGGCGTGGTGTTCGGAGGAGGCCCGTACTGGGCGAATCTGGAGCTGACCTGCCTGGATTCGAGCTACGGCACCGCCAGCGAGCGCGACGACATCGACCAATGGAACTGGCTGGAGTTCAACGCGACGACGCCGTGCACGGCCTTCGACGCGAACCCCGATCCGACCTATTCGTGCCGCTCCACGCTGGGCTCGGACGCGGACACGGACTACACCGGCCTGCGCTTGGCGGTCATCATCGGAAAGCAGGACCCGTTCCTGCCGTGGATCGATGCCGAGGCCACGGACTGGTTCCAGCGCGTCGAGGCCGAGAGCAAGACCTTCGATCGGCCGGTCGGCGTCGGGCACACCGTCTTCAACTTCGTCGGGGGAGCGACCCTGGCCCTGCAGCGCATCCGCGAGATCATCGCGGCTCCGGCGGCGACGTCCGCCGCCCAAGAGGCCGCCTCCGTCGAAGGACTGGCCGAGCCGACGCCGAGCCCGTTCGCCGAGGCCACGCGCATCTCTTTCGTCGCCGCCCGAGCCGGCCACGTCTCACTCACCGTGCACGACTCCGCCGGGCGGCGCGTGGCCACGCTCGTGGATGGCGATCGGTCGGCGGGACCGCACGGCTCGCTCTGGTCCGGCCGAGACGATCGCGGCCGCCGCGTCCCGAGCGGCGTGTACTTCCTGAGGCTCGAGGCGGAGGGCGCATCGGGGACGCGGAAGGTCGTGCTGGTCCGCTGATTCGGGTACACTCGCGACGCCGCGTGGCGAAGGGAGGCACCCGATGGGCGACAAGGGGAAGAAGGACAAGGGCAAGAGCGAGAAGCAGAAGAAGGACAAGAAGGACCAGGAGAAGAAACGCAAGCAGGACAAGCAGCCTAAGCGGCCCTGAGACACGAAGGCCCCGCCGGTTCGCACCGGCGGGGCCCGTGTCGGCTCGAAGAGCCGCCCAGCAACTAGCTCACGAGCTTCGACACGTTCTCCGCCGCGGGACCCTTCTGTCCGGCCACCACGTCGAAGGTCACCCTCTGACCCTCGGCCAGGGACTTGAAGCCCTCACCTTGGATCGCGGAGTGGTGGCAGAAGACGTCCTTCTCGCCGTCGTCGCGCGTGATGAAGCCGAAGCCCTTGTCGTCGTTGAACCATTTGACCGTTCCGGTCGTACGCATTCCCGTACTCCTTACTGCCTTGAGAATCGGAGTCCGGGTCTGCCGCACTGCAAAGCCATTCCCATCCCGACTTCTCGTGTTCGCGGGAAATCCTCCCGCGCGGTGACGCCCCCCAGGGTGGGAAGCGCCTTTCTAAGGGGCCGATCGGCCGCCTCGGAATCTGGTGCGGACTTGTTCGGAGAGCACGTCGGGGCGCGGAGGGGAGGCCGCGCGAAGAGCACCCGAGGACCAGCCTGCACGTATACGCCGGGAAGATACGACGAAACGGCGCCCGGGGGGAGCCCCTTCCTCTCTCGGAGAGGAAATCCCCGCCGGGGACAGCGCCGAATCAGTTACGGTTCGTTACCCACCCGCTTCAAACGCACCCACAGGTGCTTCGTGCCCGACTCCGGGAAACCCCGCTCGAACACGTCGAACAGCTCCGGATAGGCCGCGATCACGCCTCGAACCGCTCGGCTCTCTTCGCCGTGAAGCAACCCCTCCACGGACGTGAGCAGGGTCGGCCCGGATCCCAGCAGCCGAACGAGCTGGTCCTTCACCGAGACCTCGAGGTCCTCACTCACCGCCCGCACCGAGGGCGGCCGTGCCTCCTTTGCATCGTGGCTGCCTCCCTTTCCGTCACGCTCTCATCGTACTCGCTCGTGGCGTGTCGAGGAAGCCCGGGATCGCCCTCGAACTCCCGCGGACGTCCCCGTCCCTCTCGGCCGCACGGTGAGCAGCCCCTCGAGCTTCGCGAGCCGATCCGTCCAGAGCGCGCGCATCGTGTCGGCCACGGCCCGGCTGGGAAGACCGCGATGCTGCACCTGTACCTGGCTCTTCGCCGGACCTTTGGCCTGGAGGTACGCCTCAACCCGCGTTCCGTCGGACCAGAGCAGGCGGATGCTCTTGGGGGGGGTCGCCCTCTGGACCGTGAGGTCGACGCCCCCGAGCCAGCGCTTCCGGACGCGGGCCGTGGCGAAGGCGTCGTACAGCACGTCCACAGCCACGGGCAGCGTCTTGCTCTTGTTGATCTCGAATCCGCCGCCGCGGCGCTGGCCCTTCTCACGCAGGCCGCGGATCCGCTCGTACCCGACCGTGACGCCCTGCGCCCACCAGTCCCCGACCGCGAACGAATCGTGCACCAGTCGAGCGATGTCGCGGTGGGGCAGCCGCACCGCGCCGGCGGCGTCGAGCTCGCGGACCCAGGACTTCCAGTCGCGTCCGGTCGCCTTCCTCACCGCGGCATCGGACAGTCCGGCGAGCTCCGCGTAGTCGGCGACCGCGGGTCTCGCGGGGGGACCGGTCCGCTTGGCGATGAGCTGGGCTCGGGCGGCCGTGTAGGATTCGCCCGTCTTTTTCATGCGGCTGCGCGTGAGGCGCTTGAGGTCCTTGCTGCTCGGCATCGTGAACTCCTCCGCTTCATGCCGCGAGCGACGGTCCCCAGCAGCGCAGCCCGCGACGAGGCGAAGGCTTCAGGATGCCGATCCGGGAGTATGCCTCCCTTTGCCTCGCGGACGCCCCCGCTGGGGGAGGGCGCAAGAGGTTGGGCGCGGATCCGACGCCGAGGCTCCTTGATAGCATGGGCCGATGTGGCGTCGCAAGCGTCTCGGTGGTCCTTCTCGACCGCGCGGGACGTCCTGCGCTTCGGGCAGTGCCTCGTCGAGGGTCGGATCGTCGCTCCGGAGATCCTGGCGGAGATGTCGAGTTCCCATACCGATCACATCGCCGGCGCGCAAACGGACTACGGCTACGGTCTCATCCGCGAGAAGAGCGCCGACGGTGTCTTCAGCATCGGCCACGGCGGCATCGCGTCCGGAGTGAACTTCGAGTACCGCTACTTCCCCGAGAGATCCCTCACGCTCGTCGCGTTCTCGAACCAGGACAACGGCGCCTACGACAGTCTGCGGAAGACGGCGACGCGCCTCATCACCGGAGAGCGATGACGGCGCCGCGGGCTTCGCGTATCATGGGCGTCGGGAGGCGGATCCTGGCCTCGGAGACCCTCGAAGCGTGCACATTCCCGATGGATTCCTCGACGCGAAGACCATCGCCGCCGCCACCGGTCTGTCCGCCGCCGGCGTGGGCACCGCGCTTCGCCACGCAGCCCGGAGCGGAGCGGGACGGCGCGCGCCCCTGATCGGCGTGACCGCGGCGTTCGTGTTCGCCGCGCAGATGCTCAACTTTCCGGTGGCGGGGGGAACGTCGGGGCATCTCGTGGGAGGCGTCCTCGCCGCGGTGCTCGTCGGGCCGGCCGCCGCAGTCGTCGTGATGACGTCGGTGCTGACCCTGCAGTGCTTCCTGTTCAACGACGGGGGCGTGCTCGCGTTCGGGGCGAACGTGTTCAACATGGCCGTCCTGGCTCCCGGCGCGGGCTGGCTCGTGTACCGAGTGGTGCGGGGCTCGGGCGGGACGCGAAGAGCGCTGCTGGCGGCCGCGTTCGCCGCGTGGTGCTCGGTCGTGGTCGCGTCGGTGGCGTGCGCGGGCGAGCTCGCCTGGTCGGGTACGGTGGCGGCGCCCCTCGTCCTCCCGGCAATGGCCGGGATCCACATGGTGATCGGCCTCGGCGAAGCGGCGATCACCGCGCTCGTGCTCTCCGCCATCGCCAGGACCCGACCGGAGCTGCTCGGTGACGAGGCGGCTCCCGCGCCGGCGGGCCGGCTCCTCGTGATCCAGGGCGGACTCATCTGTGTGGGGCTCGCCGTGTTCCTCTCGCCGTTCGCGAGCGCGCTGCCGGACGGGCTGGAGCGCGTCGCCGGCTTGCTGGGTTTCGAGCACCGCGCGGAGGAGCCGCTCCTCCCTTCGCCCATGCCCGACTACGGGGTTCCGGGCGTCGCGTCGTCCACGCTCGGCACGGTGATCGCGGGGCTGGCCGGCACGGTGGTGGCGTTCGCCCTGTCCTGGATCCTGGCGGTCGCGCTGACCCGCGCCGACGCGGCCCCGGCGAAGAAGTGAGTCCCCTCGAACCGATCCTCCTCGACCAGTACGCGGACCTCGGCAGCCCCGTGCACCGCGCGCCACCCGCGACGAAGGTGATCGGCCTCGTCGCCTGCGTCTCGGTCGTCGCGCTCGCTCCGCCGCGACTCGCGGTCTTCGCCGCGGTGGGGGCGTGCCTGCTGGCGGTCGCCGCGGCGAGCCGCGTGCCCCCGGGCTTCCTGCTGCGGAAACTGCTGCTTCTGGAGCCGTTCGTGCTGGGGATCGTGCTCATGACTCTCTTCCAGCCCGACGGGCTGCTCCGCTTCGCCGTGGCACTCACCCGCAGCACGCTGTGCCTGTTCGCCAGCATCCTCCTCGCCGCGACGACGCCGTTCAGCGACTTCCTCGCCGTGCTTCGATCGTGGCGGTTCCCGCCCTACCTCGTGACCACGCTGGCGCTGACCTACCGCTACCTCTTCGTGCTCGTCGACGAGGCGCAGCGGATGCGCCGCGCCCGGGACGCGCGCACGTTCCGGCGCGGGCATGCGTCGAGATGGAAGGTGCTCTCCACCGTCGTCGCGCAGCTGTTCGTCCGCTCGACGGAGCGCGCGGAGCGGATCCACGCCGCGATGTGCGCCCGGGGGTGGAAGGCGTGAACGCCGTCGACGTGGTTTCCCTGAGCTTCCGGTACCCCGACGGCACGCTGGCGCTGCAGGACGTGTCCTTCTCGGTCGCGCCGGGCGAGCGCGTCGCGCTGATCGGACCGAACGGAGCGGGCAAGTCCACCGTTCTGCTGCATCTGAACGGGCTGCTCCCCGAGCGCTTCGCAGAGGTGTCCGCGGTGCACGTGTTCGGCGCGCCGGTCGCCGACGCGGCGCTGTCGGAGATCCGCGCCAAGGTCGGCTTCCTGTTCCAGGACCCGGACGACCAGCTCTTCTGCGCGACGGTGTTCGAGGACGTCGCGTTCGGGCCGCGCCAGGCCGGGGTGGAGGGTGATGCGCTCCGCGAGCGCGTCGGTCGCGCGCTCGACGCCGTGGGCCTCGCGGGATTCGAGCGCAGGCCTCCGCACCGCCTGTCCCGCGGCGAGAAGCACCGCGTGTGTCTCGCGGGCCTGCTGGCCTGCGAGCCGAAGGTACTGGCGCTCGACGAGCCGACGAGCCACCTGGACCCGCGCGGCCGCCGCGAGCTGCTTCGGCACCTGCGTGCGCTCCCGGTCACGCAGATCGTCGCATCCCACGATCTGGAGCTCGTCGTGGAGCTGTGCTCGCGGGCCGTCCTCCTGGACGGCGGGCGAATCGTGGCCGAGGGAGCTTCCGAGGAGCTGCTCGCGGACGAGCCGCTGATGCTCGCCCACGGGCTGGAGCGGCCGCACATCCTGCTGCACCGCCATCCGCACGGTCGGGGCTGAGCTCACCGCGCCGTCCCTAACCCCCCTGCGCGACAGCCGCTTCGCGCCATCCGGTCTCCCCATCGAATCCGACCGTCCGATCAGGTACGATCCGGTCATCGTGGACGCCCGAACGGTCCTTCGTTCCGCCGTCGCCGCCAGCGCCGCCCTCCTGACGCTGGCTCCCGCGGCGACCCACGCGCAGTTCACCGAGACGCAGATCACACCGGTGTTCACCGACGACGCCCCCAGCTGGTCACCGGACGGGACGTTCATCGCCTTCGAATCTCAGCGCACCGGTAACCTGGACCTGTGGAAGGTCCTGCTGGCCGACTCCTCCATGACTCAGCTCACGGCGAGCGGTAAGGCGGACCAGAGCCCCGACTGGTCGCCGAGCGGCGCGCTGCTCGTCTACGCCGCGGTGGACACCGCTGGTCTCGATCTCTACACGCGGTCACCGGACGGCGGCCCGGCGACGTTGCTGGAAGAGGACCCCACGGCGCCGGACCGTTCCCCCGCGTGGTCGCCCGACGGCACCTCGATCGCGTTCGAGAAGGGGAGCGACATCTACGTCATCCCCGCCGCCGGAGGCACGCCCGTGCAGCTCACGTTCGACCCCGGCGCCGACGGCCATCCGTCCTGGTCGCCCGACGGGACGCAGATCGTGTTCCGGTCCAACCGCAGTGGGAACGAGGACCTCTGGGTCATGTCCGCGTCGGGCGGGGTGGCCACGCAGATCACCACCGATCCGGCCGCGGACGCCGGTCCCGACTGGTCGCCGATCGGCGACTTGATCGCGTTCCACTCGAACCGCGCCGGGACGTACGACATCTGGGTCGTACCGGTGACGGGCGGAGCGCCCACGCAGATCACGTTCGGGACCTTCGGCCACGACTTCCGGCCGGACTGGGGGCCGTCCGGCAACGTGCTCGCCTTCGCGAGGGCCGGGAGCATCTGGACGGTCGCGTTCCCCGTCGCCGGCGTCTCCGTCGCAGTGGCGGCGGATGCGGCCACGGCGGGGGAAGGGGCGACCGTCACGTACACCGTGGTGGTGGCGAACGCAGGCCCGGACGACGCGACCGGAGTCGAGGTCACCGACCTCCTGCCTGCCGGTCTCACCTGGCAGTCATCCACCGCGACCCGCGGAAGTCACTCCCCCGGCACCGGACTGTGGAGCGTCGACTCGCTCGCCGCGTCGTCGGTCGACTCGCTGATCGTCGTCGCCACGGTCGACTCCGGGACGGGAGGGCAGACCATCACGAACGTGGCCAGCCTCACGGCGTGCTCCACGCTCGATGCCACGATCGCGGACGATGCCGACTCCGTCGACGTGGTCGTCTCCGCGATCGATCTCGCGGTGACCAAGGCCGTCGACGATCCGGCGCCGGCCGAGGGCGGGACGATCGTGTACACGGTGACGGTGGCGAATGCCGGGCCGGACGCGGCGAGCGGGGTCGTGGTCGGGGACTCACTGCCCGAGGGAGTCACGTTCCTCTCCGCGCTGGCCACGCACGGCGCGTACGCGAGCGGCACCGGCCTGTGGACCGTGGGCGCGCTCGGCGTCGCTCAGGCGGACACGCTGGCCGTCACCGCGACGGTGAACGGCGGAACCGCCGGAGCGACGATCACCAACGCGGCGGCCCGCGTCGCCTCCGATCAGACCGACACGAACGGCGCGAACGACGCGGACAGCGTCGACGTCGTCGTGGGTGGGATCGATCTCGGTGTGACCAAGGCCGTCGACGACCCCGCCCCGATGGAGAGCGGCACGGTCGTCTATACCGTGACCGTGGCGAACGTCGGAGCGGAAGCGGCCAGCGGGGTGGAGGTGACGGATCTGCTCCCCACAGGGGTCACTTACGTGTCGGACGCCGCGACGCGGGGTAGCTACACGGCTGGCACGGGGCTGTGGGCCGTGGGTGCGCTCGACGTGGCCGAAGCGGACACGCTGTCCCTGACCGTGACGGTCGACGGCGGTGCGGGCGGAACGACTGTCACGAACGTCGCGGCGCGGAGCACGTCGGACCAGACCGACACGAACGCGGCGAACGACGCGGACTCCTCGTCCATCGACGTGCAGGGGGGCGTCGTCTCGGCCTTGCCGTCGGCGAGCGTTCCCGCGCGCCACGATCTGTTCACCGGCGCCCCGAACCCGTTCGCCGAGCGTACCGAGATCCGCTTCGACCTGCCGGAGGCCGGTCGGGTGGCGCTCTCCGTGTTCGACGTGAGCGGCCGGCTCGTGCGAACGCTGCTGCACGAGGACCTCGCACCGGGACGCTACCGTGCTTCTTGGGACGGCCGCGACGGGTCGGGAGCCCGCGTCGCCGCGGGGATCTACCTCGTCCGCCTTCGTGCGGGACGCTTCACCGCCACGACGAGAGCCGTCCGCCTGGAGTGACGGACGCCGGTCAGGCTCGCCGCCGGGCGGCAAGCGTCCGTGCGCGCATCGCGAGATCCGGACGTCCCCAGCCGGCCGCGAGCGCGTCGAAGGCCGGAGTCGGTCCGCGGTACTCGAGTTCGTCCACGGTCACGACCGGCTGGTCGGTCCGCAGGGTGGCCAGCGTGCGGAAGAGCGCTGCGTCGTCCCTTCGCTCGCGTAGCGTGGCGGCGAGCTTCGCTGCGCCTCGGGGCTTCACCTCCCAGTCGGCGTCCGAGTCCGGGATGCCCTCGAGCCGGCCGTAGCGGGCTAGCACGGTGCTCGCCGACTTGGCACCCCAGCCGGGGAGGCCCGGGTAGCCGTCCGCCGTGTCCCCCACCAGAGCGAGCCAGTCGGGAATGGAGGCGGGCGGGACGCCGAACTTCGCCCGGATCCCATCCGCGTCGCGCACCTCGCCGGAGCGCCGATCGACCTGCACGATCCGGCTCCCGCGCACGCACTGGGCGAGGTCCTTGTCCGGAGTGCAGACGAGGACCTGCTCGACGCGGGGATCGCGGTCCGTTGCCGCGGCGGCGGCGGCGAGCGCGTCGTCGGCTTCCACCTCCACCATGGGCCAGGTCGTGATCCCGACCGCGGCGAGAGCCTCTTCGAGCGGCACGAACTGGCTCCAGAGGACGGGGTCGATGCCTTCGCCCGTCTTGTAGCCGGGCCAGAGATCGTTCCGGAACGACTCGATGACGTGATCGGTCGCGACGCCCAGATGTGTGGCGCCTCCGGAGAGCAGACCCAGCAGGGACTGCACCACGCCGACGACCGCGCCGCGCTCCTCGCCGGAAGCGTCGGTGAGCGGAGCGCCCCCGTAGAAGTGGCGGAACAGCTCGTAGGTTCCGTCGACGAGATGCACGCGCATGCGTCGCCCGCCTCAGTCGAACTCGTACTTCGGGTCCGGCGGCACCTGCTTCGCGCCGACCCGCCCCGCGGCGATGTCGGCCTGGTTGTAGCTCTCGCCGCGCACGGGAGAGCCGTGGAGCCGACGCATCATGGTGAGCTGACCCGTATGGGTCAGCGCGTCGGCGACCGGCCCCTGGAAGAGCCGCGTCGTCGCGTAGCGCAGGGGGCGGTCCGACGCGAGCGCGTCGTCGAAGGCCTTCAACGCGGCGAAGAACCGCGCGCACTCTTCGTTCCAGGGGAGCGGGGTCGAGGTGCGCCACCGGGGCGCACCGGAAGCCATGGAGACCGCCCAGTCGAAGAGATCGCCGAGGTGCGCGAGGGTCTCCGCCGCGGACCGCGACGAGGGGCCGGGGCGAAAGTCCGCGAATCCGGGTGGCGCATCTCGGAGGGCCTTCGCCGCACGGTAGGCGAGCGTGGCGACGGCGTGTCGCAGGAAGTCGCGATCGTTCATGTGCCTCACCTCCCCGTGGCCGGGGCCAGGGTACCTCGCCGCCGCCCGCCGTGCACGACCCCTTCGCGCTGCGGGGTGGACTCATCCCGCGGATGGCGTATCCTCCCGGCGAGTGGACCGACCCCGGGGGGAGCATGAGGCCTTTCAACCCGCTCGGCCGCATCCTGCTGATCGCGCTCGCGTGCTGCGCCGTCGGATCGTGCGCGCGGCCCGCGCCGGCGCCGGTTTCCGAAGCAGAGCTCGCCCGCGCGCGCGCCGCGCTCGTACCCTTCAAGGCCGAGCTGCTGCGCGCGCTGATATCGGCGCTGGCCGAGGGCGGTCCCGAAGCCGCCATCGACGTATGTCGGGTTCGCGCCCCGGAGATCGCCGCGGCGGCCTCGGTCGACGGAGCCCGCATGGGGCGGACGGCCGTGCGCCTCAGGAACCGAGAAAACGCGCCGGAGCGCTGGGTCGAGCCGTTGCTCGCCGAGTACCAGGCGGCCGCGTCGGACACGACCTCCCGTGCCGTCCGGCTCGAGCATGGGCGGGTCGGATACGTCGAGCCGATCTACGTGAAGCCGCTCTGCCTGACCTGCCACGGCGAAGCGGTGGCGCCGGGGCTCCTGGCGACGATCCGCGAGGTCTATCCGGACGATCAGGCGACCGGATTCCGGGAGAACGACCTGCGGGGGGTGTTCTGGGTGGAACTTTCCGCGGAGGGATCCTGATGGCGAAGGTCGGTGTGTGGATCGGGCTCGCGCTCACCATTCTCGGCGTCGGTACGTACTTCGCCACGGGGAGGCAGAGCGTGACCGCGCTCATTCCCGCGTTCTTCGGCGTGCCGCTCGCCGCACTCGGCGTGATGGCCGGCGACGATCGCCGGCGCAAGATGGCGATGCACATCGCGGCGGCGCTCTCCCTGGTGGGCTTGCTGGGGAGCGCGCGCGGCATCCCTCAGGCCGTCGCGCTGGCCTCGGGCGCAGAGGTGGCCCGGCCCGCGGCCGCCTTGGCGCAGGCGGCGATGGCCGTCCTCTGTGCCGTCTTCCTCGGGCTCGCGGTTCGTTCCTTCGTGGCCGCGCGGCGGCGAGCCCGCTGAGCTCGTCAGCCGCTGCGCTCGCGGTGCTGGATCTCCCAGGCCCGCGCGTAGACCGCGAACTTCACCATAGCGTGGATTACGGCGATCAGGAACCCGTGCACGCCGTCACGCCACGCCGATAGCACGAAGTACTTGCGGAGGAACGCGGCGAGCGGATGCGCGAGGATGTGCACCGCGCGGATGCGCCGCCGCCGGGCGCGCTCCGGAGCGATGAGCGCGGAGTAGCGCACCATGCGGTCGAATGACGCCGCCAGCGTGGGGTGCGTGTCGTGCTCGAGCGCGCCGGTGAGGTCCCGGATGCTGCCGTCCACGTGCAGCGACTCGTGCACCGGTCCGCCGCGCACGCTCGCCGCGGCTCGCCGCACGAGACGGAGCTGCCGGTCCGGCCACCACCCGCCGTGGCGGATCCACTTCCCCAGGAAGTAGTTGCGGCGGGGGACGCGCCACCCGTCGGCCCCGGTGCACTCGCCGCTCACCACGGACCGGATCTGCGCCGCGAGCTCGTCGGTGACGACCTCGTCGGCGTCCAGGCGGAAGACCCAATCGCCCCGCGTCTCCGCCAGGGCGCGCCGAAGCTGCACGGCGAAGTCTCCCGGCCAGGGATGCGTCTCGACGCGCGCCCCGGCCTCCCGCGCGAGCCTCGCGGTCGCGTCGGTGCTCTGCCCGTCGACGACGACGATCTCGTCGGCCCACCGCACCGAGGCGAGCGCTCCGGCGATGCGCGCTTCCTCGTTCAGGACGATCATGCAGACGGAGACCGACGGCGGCTTCACGGGCGCGAGAAGGCGGGCGCCGGAGCGGCCAGGCTCGGAAGGTGGATGCGCCACCAGCGCTCGGCGTGCTCCGCGGTCCACGCGCCGCACTCTCTCTCGAGGTCGGCGAGCCGGGCGGCGAGCTCCCGCGCGGACTTCGGGCGATCGTCCGGGCGCTTCCTCAGGCAGTCGAGGATCAGCCGGTCCAGCGCGGCGGGGACTTCGAGCTCGGAGCGTGTCGACGGCGGCACCGGCTCGTCGTGCGCGTGCTGCAGCAGCATGGCCACGGGTGTCGCCGCCGGGAACACGAGGGTGCCGGTGAGCAGCCAGTAGCCGACGCAGCCGAGTGCGTAGAGGTCCGCGCGGCCGTCGACGGCGGCGGAGCCGGCGGCCAGCTCCGGCGCCATGAACGCGGGCGTCCCGCTCACCACGCCCTGCATGGTGAGCTGGGTGCGGTCCTCCTCGCGCGCGCCGGTGTCCTTGACCAGCCCGAAGTCGAGCACCTTCACGAAATCGTAGGCGCGTCCGCGCCGGCAGGTGAACAGGTTCGCCGGCTTGACGTCGCGGTGGATCAGCCCGCTCTCGTGCGCGTCGCCGAGCGAGTCGCAGGCCTGCCGCAGCAGATGCACGGCGCGCGCCGGCGGCACGGACCCGAAACGGTCGACGAGAGACTTGAGGTCGAGTCCCTCGAGCAGCTCCATCACGCAGTAGAACGAGCCGCCGGTGATGCCGAAGTCGTAGATCTGGACCGTGTGCGGGGAGGTGAGCGCGGCGGTCGCCTGCGCCTCGCGGGCGAACCGGGCCACGAGCGTGCGGGAGGCGGAATCGCTTCTGTCCCCCAGCGCCTCCCGGCGGATCAGCTTGATCGCTGCGGGACGCGCCAGCATGTGATGCTCGGCCTTCCAGACTTCGCCCATTCCGCCCGAGCCGATCTTCTCGGTGAGCCGGTAGCTGCCCATGCGGCGCGCCTCGGAGACGTCCTCGGCCATGCGGAACGCACGATGCGCGCAGTAGACGGCGATGCCCACGCAGATCAGCGTGGGGACGAGCACGATCCGGGCGAAGGAGTGAGTGTCGTCCATGGGCACGTCGCGAACGAGAGCCGACGAGTAGATGATGGCCGCGAGCGCGAGCACGCCGAGGAGAGCCCCGGTCGCGAACCTCCGTGGCGTGAGCACCACGATGGCCGGGTAGGTGATCAACCAGACTCCCACCCACGAGACGCCGATGAGGTCCTCGACGGTCGCGGCGAAATGCCGGTCCCAGGCCCAGTAGTTCCCCGCGATTCCGATCGTTCCCATCACCAGGAAGCCTTCCGCGGCACGGGCGAACGAGACCGGAGTGCAGCTCGTCGCGCGGCACCGGAACCCGGTGAGCAGGGCATAGGTGACCGACACGGCGGCCAGGATGAGGTCCTGCCGGGGGGGCGCGCACAGCCCGCCCTGCTTCTGCATGGCCAGGAACCAGTAGTAGAGGAACGCCACGAAATAGGCGGTCGCATAGACGAACGCGAGCTGCGAGAGGCTCTTGTGCGCGGCCTCGCGGGTCGCCGTATCCAGCTTGGCGAAGCGCGAGCCGTTCGCTCCGTCGGGCGGGGCGTCTTGCTGCGTGTAGACGGTGACGTGGTCCTTCACTCGGGACACTGTACAGGATGATCCCGCGGGCATCGAGCCCGACCGGGGGCGGATGCCGGGACCATCCCCCTATCGGACGCGGAGCCGGCTGGAATCGACGGCGCCTTCCGCTGTAGTCTTCGGTGAATCTCCCCCCGACTCGGAGGCCCTCATGCGCATCTCCCTCGGTCCGGTACGTTCCCTGCTCGCGCTGTCGTCTCTGGCTGCTTCGCCCGCACTCTCCCAGTGCCCCGAGCAGCCGCCCCTGCAGAACTACACCGGGGGCGGCAGCGTCGTGTGCCCCTGCTTCGCCATCGGGGAGGAGGCCGGCGTCGTCCTCACCGCGCCCGTCGCCCTGTACCCGATCGAGATCCTGCGCGTCGGGATCGGCTGGGCCTCGCAGATCGGCGGGGCTCCGCAGCAGCTCGAGCAGTCCATCAACCTCTACGCCGCCGGCCTTCCGAACCCGGGAGCGCCGATCTTCACCCTGCCCGGCCCGCAGCTCAGCGACGGGTTCATCAACGAGTTCAACATCGAGCCGATCACCGGCAACAAGGTCATCAACTCGGGTGCCTTCACCGTCACGCTCGAGTTCCTGAACCCGAACGCGGGCGACATCTTCGCGCCGAGCGTCATCCACGACGGCAACGGCTGCCAGGCGGGGAAGAACGTCGTGTTCATTCCCCCCGGCAGCTGGTTCAACGCCTGCGCCCTCGGCGTGACCGGTGACTGGGTCTTTTACGTGATCTACCGCGAGACGGATTGCGGGCTGGGCGTGGGCGAGGAGATGATCGCCTCGTCGTTGCCGGCGTTCCTGGCGAATCCGCAGCCGAATCCATTCCGCGGCGATACGTCCGTCGAGTTCCTCCTGGATCGCGCGGAGCACGTCCAGATCCGGGTGCACGACGTGGCGGGTCGGCACGTCGCGTCCCTGGCCGACGGGACCCACGCCGCGGGCCGGCACACGTTGACCTGGAACGGCGCGCGGGACGACGGAACGCCGGAGGCTGCCGGCGTGTACTTCGTCACGATGGAGGCAGGGGAGTACCGAGCCACGCGCAAGGTCGTGCTGACCCGGTGAGCCGCCGGGC
>JBQTGV010000057.1:0-3107 GCA_052390515.1 Candidatus Eiseniibacteriota bacterium
TCATCCGACGCTGCACCCTCGACGCCGTCGCGGTCCTCAGCCGCTTCCTGCAGCACGTGTTGCCGCGGGGGTTCACGAAGGTGCGCCACTACGGCCTGTTCAGTCCGTCGCGCCGCGCCCTGCTCGCCCACGCGCGCGAGCAACTCGTCGCTGTGTCGCCCACCCCGCGCACCGACCGGGGCCCGATCGTCGACACGCTCACGCCGATCCCGGCGAGCCCACCACGCCCGCGCTGTCCCGCCTGCCGAATTGGCGTGCTGCACATCGTCGAAACCCTTCGCCCCTGCGGGCGCTCCCCGTGATCACGCGGCCGTCCGTCCCACGACCATCCTCGCGGTCGTGGTGTGGCATCGCGCCCGCGCTCCATGACGTCTGTCTCGCGCGCGAGGATCGCGCTCTCCGCCGGTGCCGAGCCCACGCGCACGGGCGAGCTCCACCGGCGTCATCCGCGATTCTCAGCTCTTCCCGCCGCCCCCCGCCTTTCGTCGGATGCTCGAAGTGGCGTTGAATCTCCAAGCACGCGCCCGCGACCGGATTGAGTTCAACACCGCCTTTTGCCGCGGCTTCGCGCCGCAAAAAGCGTTAACTCGTTCGCGGCAAAAAGCCTTAACTCGTTAGACCGCCCAAACGAAAGTCGCCACGGTGCGAGATGGCGAGGGCGTTGAACGGACTCACGGACGATCTCTTGTCACACGTATCGTTACTGGCTGTCCTGCCTTGAACGGCCCGTAGTCTGCGTCAGCGACGACGGTTCCTTCAAGGCAGCAATCGTTGGCTCCGAGTTCGAGCTTGTAGCGGATGGTCACCGGGCCCCTTCCGAGAAGCTCAACCCGCCGGAACGTAAAGCCTCCCGACTGGCCGCTCAGATAGCTGCCTTCGAGTTGGACGGACATTCGCCAGGGCGTGTAGAGGTAGACGCCACCGGGAGGGGTTCCAGGGGGCGGAGTCGGAAACTTCTCGAACTCCCCACTTCCAGTGACCCGACCTTCACGCTGCTGAAGCTCGAGCTTCGCCGTGAACGAGTCTTCGGTGGCGGAGTCGGGACGGTGCAGGCCGCTCCATTTTCCTGTTGGCGTCATCTCCCCCGCGTAGGCCAGGAGCGGGAACAGCATAAGCAACAGCAAGCCCGAAGAGCCATGCCTGCTCATCATCGGCCTCCTCCCTGACGCTCATGGAGTATCGGCCACGAGCAACATCCCCTTGGAATCACGGGCGCGCCGGTCTAACGAATAAGGCCTTATCCGTCGTGCGCCGCGCATGGCGGATAAGGCTCTGTTGAACTGAACCGCCTCGCGCGGTGGCTATGGGGATTCGATCGATCGAGGGATTCTAGCGCCGGATTCGAGGGGCCGGAAGGGGGCGCCGGGGGGAGCCGAGAGGGGCGGGCCGCCCGAGGCCGGCCTGGGCGCCGGGACGCCGGGACGGCGGTACACCGGCGGTCGCGGCGGGCGGACGGTTGAGTGCCAGGAGCGTGGCGGACGGGAGCAGGGCCGGGGCGTAGACGAGCGCGCCGCCGAGTCGCTGGGGGCCGGCGGTGCTGATCACGACGTGTCCCAGCGGAACGGGGCGAGAACTGCGCGTACCTGCTCCAGGCGATCGCGGGCCACGATCCCGCAGATCCCGCGAGCAGCACCCCGCCGTCGATGATTACGTCGCCGGGCTCGGAGGCACTGCGCGGGCTGCGCATCGGCGTGCCGCGCAACTACTTCTTCGAGGACGCCGACGCCGACCTGGTGCGCGCGTTCGAGGACGCGCTCGGCGAGCTGCGGAAGCTTCGGCGCCGAGGTGCGCGATCTCACCATCCCGTCGTTCGATCTCTCCCGTTCGTTCTTCCTGATCCTCGTCGCCGAGGCGTTCGCGTACCACGAGCACGACCTCAGCACGAAGCCGGAGTTCTACGGCGAGGTGCTGCGCGAGCGGATCATGACCGGCGCGCTCGTCGCCGCGTTCGAATACGTGCAGGCGCAGCGCGTGCGCATGCAGGTGTGCGCCGGGGTGGCCGAGACGATGAAGACGGTCGGAGTGCTCGCGACGCCGACGACGCTGAAGCCCGCGACCCCGTTCAAGGTCGCGTACGACCCGCAGCTCGCGTTCCCGCGCAGCAACATGCCGCAGTTCAACCTCACCGGCCAGCCGACGCTGGCGCTTCCGTGCGGGTTCTCAGCGTCGGGTCTCCCGGTGTCGTTGCAGCTCGCGGGCCGCGCGTTCGAGGAAGCGACGGTCCTTCGCCTCGGGCACGCGTACCAGCAGGCCACGGACTGGCACACGCGGAGGCCGCCGGTCCAACACCAGCGGGGTGAGACGGCTCCGCCACGGATTGAGCCTGGAGGCCCTTCCGGTCTCCGCGCTCGTGCGCATGCCCGTATCTGTCAGCGTACGCTACCGTCACCGGCCTACTGTTCCGTCATTGGATTGCGTCGCCGCGCGGTACGAAGCGGCAAGCGATCATGCCGCCGCGTTGACGGTTCGCGAGAGCCCGCCCGCCGGGGTTCCGAAGCCGAAACTGCTCGACCAGGTCCGTCATCGAATTCGCACACGCCACTACAGCCGCCGCACCGAAAAGGCGTACGTCAACTGGATCAGGCGCTACATCTTCTTCCATGACAAGCGTCATCCGGCCGACATGGGAGCTGACCGTCCGCGCCAGCGGGCCGGTGTGACGGAGTGTCCACGACAGCGTCATCACACTCGCGCGGCTGCAGCGGCCGTACGTCGGCTTGATGCCGGTGACGCCGCAGAACGCAGCCAGCCCGCGGATCGAGCCGCCGGTGTCCGAGGCCGTGGCGCCGTGAAACGAGCCCGGCGGCGAGCGCGGCACCCGAGCCGCCCGACGAGCCGCCGGGGATGTGCTCCGGGTTCCACGGACTCTTCGCCGCGGGGAAGCGATAACCGGGCAACTGGATGCCGAACGCGAACTCGTGAACAGGATCGTGCCCGCCTCAGCCCAGCGACCGTGGACTCGTCCTCGGGCACCCAGTCCGCGAACAGCGCGGAGCCGCCGGTCGTGCAGATGCCGCGCGTCAGGTAGATGTCCTTGTGACCGATCGGGATACCGAGGAGCGGCCGCGTGTCGCCCTTTCGCAGCCCTCTTCGGCCGCGCGCGCATC
>JBQTGV010000058.1:0-91923 GCA_052390515.1 Candidatus Eiseniibacteriota bacterium
GGGGCCCGCCGGCCCCCGCCGGCTCCCCCCCCCTCTCCGCCCAACCACCACGCGGGCTGCGAACCTACCACGCGGCCGGCCCGTGTCCGCGCCGCGACCGAGGGGGGTATGGAGGGGCGAGGGCGAGGAGGTCGGCGCGGGATCGCGTAGAATCGGGGACGCCGATGGCCGTCTCCGATCGTCCGAACCAGCCGCTCCCCGTCGAGCCGGGTCCCTCGACCCGGTCGCTCGTGCTCGGCGCCCAGGCCGGCAGCCGCGAGGCGCTGGAGGATCTTTACCGCCGGTATCTGCCGAGGCTGCGGCGGTGGGCGCGCGGCCGGCTGCCGCACCGCGGCCGCGGGGCCGCGGACACGGAGGATCTCGTGCAGGACGTCCTGATGCGCACGCTGCACCGCCTCCCCGACCTTCGCCCCGAGGGCGGGGGGTTCTTCCAGTCGTACACGCGTCAGGCGCTGCTCCATGCGATCGCCAACCAGGTGCGCAACGCCAAGGAGCGTGCCCCGTCCGCGGCGCTGGCGGCGGAAGCGGCGCCGGGCCCCTCGCCGCTGGAGGCGCTGATCGGCCGCGAGGCGATGGAGCGCTACGAGCGCGGGCTGGCCCGGCTGGATCCCGAGGAGCGCGAGCTCGTCGCCTGCCGGCTGGAGCTGCGGTTGAGCTGGGAGGAGATCGCGCGGGAGCGGGAACTGCCCTCGGCGGACGCGGCGCGCATGGCGACGAAACGCGCGGTGGCGCGGCTCGCGCGGGAGATGTCCGTTGGGAACGCATGACGAGCTGCTGGATGCCCTGGCCGGCGACGTCGTCGACGGCGTCCCGCTCTCCGCGGACGACGCTCGCTTGACTTCGGCCGGCGTCGAGGCGGACGTCGCCTCGAACCTGCGCGTGCTCTCCGCCGTGGCCGCGCTCGGCGGTCCGACCGACGACGAGCCCGCGCTCCCGCTGCCGCGGATGCTCGGCGCCTACGAGCTGGTCGAGCGGATCGGCGCGGGAGGCATGGGCGAGGTGTACCGCGCGCGCCAGCTCCGTCCGCTGCGCCGCGAGGTCGCGGTGAAGCTGCTGCGCGCGAACGTCGACGCCGGTTTCGTGCTGTCGCGGTTCGAGGCCGAGAGGCAGACGCTCGCCGCCCTCGACGACGACGGCATCGCCCGCGTGTACGACGCCGGCGCGGACGAGGACGGCCGCCCGTACTTCGTGATGGAACTGGTGCGCGGCATCCCCATCCACGAGTACTGCGAACTCCACCGCCTCTCCGCCCCGGAGCGCATCCGGATCTTCGCCGAGGTGTGCCGTGCCGTGCCGCACGCGCACCAGCGCGGCATCATCCACCGCGATCTGAAGTCCTCGAACGTGCTGGTGGCCGCCGCCGAGGGCCGCGCGGTCCCCAAGGTGATCGACTTCGGCGTCGCCAAAGCGCAGCACGAAGACGAGGACGCGGCGAGGCGCACCCAGGCCGGGCAGGTGCTGGGCACGCCGGAGTACATGAGCCCCGAGCAGCTCGACGCGCCGGCCACAGTGGACGTCCGCGCCGACGTGTTCTCGCTGGGCGTCCTCCTGTACGAGCTCCTCGCCGGCGCGCTTCCGGTCCGCTCCGGCGAGCTTCGCAGCGGCGGGCTCGCCCAGCTCGTGGCGGTGATCCGCGAGCGAGTGCCGGCGCCGCCGAGCCTGCTTCACCCGCGCATTCCGCGGGAGCTCGACTGGATCACCATGAAGGCGCTGGAGAAGGATCGCACGCGCCGCTACGGATCGCCGATGGAGCTGGCCGACGACCTGCTGCGTCACCTCCGCCACGAGCCGGTGCTCGCCGGGCCGCCGAGCGCGACCTACCGGCTGCGCAAGTTCGCGCGGCGGCACCGCACGCTGGTGACGGCCGCGGCAACGCTCTCCCTGGCTCTCGTCGGCGGGTTGATCACGACGACGCTACAGGCCCGCCGCGCCCTGCGCGCGGAGGCCCGCGCCGTCGAGTCCGCCGCCGCGGCGCGGGAGGTGAACCGCTTCCTCGCGGATCTGCTGGCGCAGGCGAACCCCGAGGAGAACCCCCGGGGGCGCGACATGACCGTCGCGGAGGCGCTGGACGGCGCCGCCGCGCGGGTGGACGGGGCGTTCGACGACCAGCCGCTCGTCGAGGCGGAGATCCGGCGCACGATCGGCGCGGCCTACGATGCGCTGGGGCGGGTGGATGGCGCGGCCGCGCAACTGCAGCGCGCCGTCGAGCTGACCGCTCGGCACGGAAGCGCGACGGAGCGGATCACGGCGCTGGACGCGCTGGCCCTGGCCCGGGAGCGCGCCGGCCGGAGCGAAGACGCCGTCGCCGCCGCGCGCGAGGCCGCTCGGATCGCGGCGGACTCGCTCCCCCGAGGCGACGACGCCGCGGTGGCGGCGCGCATCGCGCTGGCGAGGGTCTTGCTGCGCGCGGGCGGTCACGCCGAGGCGGACTCGCTCTTCCGCGAGGCGCTGGCCGCCGGTCGGGATGAGTCCAGCGGAGATGCCCTCACCCGATCACGGCGCGTGCACGAGTACGCGAGCCTGCTGGCGGATCTCGGCCGCTTCGAGGAAGCGGAAACTGTGTATCGAGAGAGCGCCGGCGGCATGCGCGCGGCGCTCGGTGACCGCCATCCCGACGTGATCCGCGGCACGACCAACCTCGCCGCCTTCCTGCATCAGGTGGGAAAGGCGGGCGAGGCGGAGAGCCTCTTCGCGGTGGCATCGGACGCCGCGCGGACGACGCTCGGCGAGCGGCACCCCGACTACGCCATCGCGCGGATGGGCGCGGGCGCGGCGTGGATCTCGCTGGGGCGGCTCGAGCAGGCCGAGGCCGCGCTCCGCGAGGCGCTCGCTGTGTTCCGAGCGGCTTACGACGACGGGCACCCCAACGTGGCGCGGACCTGCGGGTACCTGGGGGACGCGCTGCAACAGCAGGGAAAGCTGGACGAGGCGACCGCGGCGTTCCGGGAAGCGCTGGAGATCCAGACGGCCGCGTTCGGCTCGGAGCACGCCGAGACGTTCACCGCCGCGAACAACCTGGCGAGCGCGTTGCGGCTGCACGGCGAGTACGCCGAGGCCGAGCGGCTCTTCCGCGGGGCGCGAGCGAGCGCCGCGCGCATCTTCGGCGAGGAGAGCTTCCAGGCGGCCGTCGTGTCGCACAATCTGGCGAAGACGCTGGCGGAGGTCGGCCGCCTGCGCGAGGCGGAGGTGGAGTACGGCCGCGCGCTCGACCTGGCTGCGCGCACCCTGCCACCGGGTCATCCGAACCTCGCCATCTTCTCGGGCAACTTCGGGGAGCTGCTGCTCCGGCAGCGTCGTTTCGCCGCCGCCGAGAGCGTGCTGGCGTCATCGCTCGGGGCGCTGGAGGCGGCACTCGGGACGGAGCACCCGCGCACGGCGCAGGTGGTGGAGTGGCTGGCAGCCGCCCGCGCGGGAGGCGCGGCGCGGTGAGGCACCGGCGCCTCAGCCGCCGTGCGACCTCCGCCAGATCTCCCGCACCGTGTCGATCGTGTCCGCCTCGGCGGCCGTCTTGTCGCCGCGGTAGCGCTTCACCCGCGCGAGCCGAAGCGCGAGCCCCGCGGGATAGCGCGGGCTCGTCTGAACGTCGGCGAAGGCGATCTCGGCGACGAGCTCGGGGCGGACGTGCACGGTGTAGTCGTCGCGGCCGATCTCCCGCGCGAGGAACTGCTCGGTCTGCCACGCCAGCATCTCGTCGGTCAGGCCCTTGAACGTCTTCCCCAGCATCACGAACGTGTTCGCCTGCGCGTCCCGCGCGCCGAGGTGCAGGTTGCTCAGCCAACCCTCGCGGCGGCCGCTGCCCCACTCCGCCCCCAGGATCACGAGATCCAGCGTGTGCGCCGGCTTGATCTTCATCCAGCCCACGCCGCGGCTGCCGGCCTCGTACGGCGCGGTCCGCGACTTGGCCATGATGCCTTCGTGGCCGCGCGCGATCGCTTGCTCGTGGAAGGCGGCCGCCGCCGCGGCGGCGCTGGTGACGATCCGCCCCGGCACGCGCTGATCCGCGGGGACGATCCGCTCCAGCTCGGACGCGCGTCGCTCCTGCGGTTCGTCGATGAGCGCGGCGCCGTCCACGTGCAGCACGTCGAAGAAGAAGGGCGAAAGTGGGAGCGTCTCGCGCAGCTTCTCCACCTCGAGCTTCCGCCCGAAGCGGCGCATGGTGACCTGGAAGGGGTGCGGCGTGCCGTCCGCGCGCATGGCGATGGCCTCGCCGTCGAGGATGAGCCGGCGGGGGGGGAGACTCCGCACGCAGGCCACGATCTCGGGCAGTGCCGGGGTCACCTCGCGCAGGTGTCGGGTGTAGATGCGGACCTCGTCGCCGTCCTTGTGCGCCTGGATGCGCGCGCCGTCCAGCTTGTACTCGAGCGCGGCCTCGCCGAGCGCCTCCATCGCCGCCGCCACGTCCTCCGCCGGCTGCGCCAGCATCGGGCGGACGGGGTGGAAGAGACGCACGGCGAAGCGCGAGCGGCCCGATGCGCCCTCGGTGAGCGCCGCCGCCGCCACCGCGGCGAGCGCCCCCTCCGCCATCATCGCGCGCCGCACCGCCGCCGCGGGGAGGTTCGCCGCCTCCGCCACCGCCTCCGCCATGATCCCCTCGAGCGCGCCTTGGCGCAGCTCGCCGAAGACGAGGCGGGCCAGGAAGCGCTGCTCGTCGGCCGTGGCACGAGCGAAGAGCTCGTGGAGCAGCCGGCCCTTCTCGGTCGCGGATCCCTTCCCGGACGCGGAGGCGATCCGCGCGAACGCGGCGTCCACGTCGTGGAGCGTCAAGGAAGAAGCCGGCGACGCCGCATCGGGGAACGCCTTGCGGATGGCGGACGGCCCGAGCCCGATCCTTCCCTGCGGCAGTTCTCCGGCCAGGTAGGAAACCGCGATCGCCGTCTCGTGCTTCTCCGTCCGGCGCAGCAGGTCGGCGAGAAGGGCGATCTTCGCCTTGCGCCCCGACGTGGCCGCCACGGCGGCCGACACGTCGACCAGGGTGGAGAGTTGCATGGTCCCTCGTGTACGCCAGGGTGCGGCCGCACCGCTGCCGACCGGGCACGGGCGGTGGACGCACGAGTCAGCGCCGCCTAGACTTGGTAACATGGACTCGAACTCAAGCGCACCGCCAGACCTGCTGGCCGTGGCCGACCTCGAGGCTCTCCTCGAGGAACGCGAGCGCGGCGGATAGCGAAGACTAACGCCGCGGCGGCGCCCCCACCCGCGCGGCGAGCTCGCTCTTGAGCGCCGCCACGCGCGCCTCCACCTCGTCGAGTTCCCGCCGGATCCGCTCGTCGTCGAACCGACCCGCCTCCGCCTGCTCCGCCGCGATCTCGGCACCGGACAGGGCCGCCCGACCCGGAGCCTCGCGGTCGTCGGGGCCCGCATTCGCCAACACGGGGTCGACCGTGCCGTACGCCGTCGGGAAGTACACGAGGTTCAGGGTCGTCTCGCGGGCCTCGAAGCCGCCGGCCGATTCCTGTCCCACGATATAGAACGTGCGGGCGCCCGCCGTGACGGCAAACACCGCGCTGGAGTGGAAAGGAAGGAAGTAACTGCTGCTCGGCAGCAGGCTGGGCAGGATGAAGTCGATGTCCTGCGCCGTGCCGAAGCTCACGCCATCGTCGGAGAGACCGAAGATCCCGATGGACTGGGTGCCAGAGGTGTGCGTGATGGCGACCTGCAGAGAGGCCATGGCCAGCACCCATCCGTCCGCCGGGACGGTGATGGTCCGCGAGATGATCACCTGCACGCCACCGGTCAGCGCGATGTTGCTGTCGAAGGCGCGGCAGGCCACGCCGGGCTCCGTCGCCGTCTCGGAGGCGTTGACCGACGCGGCGGGAAGCTGCACGGCGGCGTCGCCGGTCGTCGTGCCGAGCAAGGAGATCACCGGCTGGGAGGCGGAGTCGTACGCGGCGAGGTCGCCGCCGAAGCTCGACCAGCTCATCTGCATGGCCGGCTGGAAGCTCGGCGTGAGCATGTTCATGGTGCCGGGCGAGATGTTGCCGTCGGTGGCCGCGATCGAGAGCGCGTTGCCGCTCCCGCCGTTGCCGCCGCTCATGAACAGGTAGGCATTGCCTCTGGGCAGTCCGAACGTCTGATGCTCGAACATGAAGTCGATGTTGGGCGTCGCGTTTCCGGCGACTCCCATGTGCAGCGCCGTGTCGAACGTCTCCTGCGCCGTGCGCAGGTCCACCATGGTCTGCGGCGCTGTCGTGCCGACACCCACGCGTCCCGTGGTGCGGTAGATGTCGCCGCCGCTGATGGTCCAGTCGCCGTCGTCCGCCGCGCCGGTCACGGCGGCCGAGTCGGCCACGGCCGCGCGGAACGCGAACGGCGACGTGCGCAGCTCGGTGCGCGGAAGTTCCGCGGCGCCGTTCACGGCCACACCGAGCCAGCGCGGGAGGGCCGCGAACAGGCCGGCACCGAGCGGGGTGACCTGCCCGAGCGCCACGCCGAACACGCCCTGGGACACACTCACGCCGAGCTGCGTCTCGCTCCAGAGGCTGGCGCCACCGGTCGGGGTGCTGTAGAGCGCGAACGCCAGGTTCACCGTTCCGTTGATCGGAGTGCCGGTGGAGTCGGCCAGGAACCCCTGGAAGGCCATGGTGGACGGAACCGCGAGGACCTGCGCGGGAACGGGGACCGTGGCAGGGGCCTCGACGTCGCCGGCCGGCGCGGCGGCAGAAGCTCCCGCCCAGATCAGCAGTCCCGCGGCGCAGTACGCACTACCGGTGTGGATCCGTCGCGACGGCGAGTTCATGGCTCCCTCCGATTGGTCCAGGCGCGGCGGGGCCGCCGCTGCGTCGCAGCATAGCAGACCGCACCCGGGGAAACGAAGTCCGGAGCCAAAGTGCCTCTCCCCGTGTCGTGTGTCGCAAGTGTCCTGCGGTTCCAGCGTGGGCGTCAGCGGATGACGAGCATCCGCCGGGTGACAGACTCGTCACCCACTTGCAGGCGGCAGAGGTACACTCCGCTGGGCAGGCCAGCGGTGTCAAATGCCACGTCGTGCGGCCCGGGTTCGCTCCAGCGGCTCCGCACGGGAGTCGCCACCCGGCGGCCCGCCACGTCGAACACGTCCATCCGGATCCGTGCTGCACTCGAAAGTGTAAAGCGGATCGACGTCGCCGACCCGAACGGGTTGGGAGAGTTCTCCAGCCGCAGCGTAGAAGTGGGTGTTGGTCCCGGATCCGGTGGCGTTACCGGGCCGCCCATCACTGCTCTGCCGACCGCCCCGACGTTGTTGCGCCACGATCCACCAAGGGTCGTGAACCCCCCGCCGACGTACACCGTCGAGCTCGTCAGGGCAATGTCGAGGACTCCACCGTCTGCGCCCGGGTTCCATGCGGTCGGAGTACCGGTCGTGGCATCGAAAGCAGCCACGCGGCTCCGCGCCACGCCTCCGATAGTGGTGAAGGACCCTCCCACGTAGACCGTGGAGCCGCTCACCTCCAGCACCTCGGGTATCGCGTTCGGATTCGGGTTCCAGGAGGTGACCGTCCCGTCAACGGCATCGACCGCGGCGAGGTAGTTGCGCGCTTGACCGCCGATGCGATTGAAGGATCCACCGACCAACACCGTCGAACCGCTCACCGCCAGCTCATTGACTTGCCACTCGCTTCCCGGGTTCCAGTTCGTTGCAGAGCCGGTCAGCGCGTCGAGTGCAGCGATGCAACTGCGTGACTGTCCTCCGATAGTGGTGAAGCCGCCACCCGCGTATACCGTCGAGCCGCTCAGTGCAAGGGCGTAAACGAGGGTGCTCGCGTTCGGATCCCAGTCTGTGGCCATCCCCGTAGTGATATCGAGCGCAGCGATGTAGCTGCGCGTCTGGCCACCGATACTGGTGAAAGCACCGGCCACGTACACGGTCGAGTCAGTTGCTACCAAGTCATAGATCAGGCTGTTTGCGTTCGGATCCCAGCTTGTCGCCACCCCTGTATCGGGATCGAGCGCTGCGATTCGGCTTCGGGGTTGACCGCCAATGTTCGTGAAGTACCCGCACGCGTAGACGGTCTGACCATGCGATACTACCAGTTCCACTTGGTAGTCGGCGTTCGGATTCCAGTCGGTGACTCGCCCCGTGGTCGCATCGAACGCCGCGACTCCGTTCCGCGTCTCTCCGCCTACGCTGATGAACCACCCACCCGCATAAACGGTAGAGCCCGCCACGGCAACGGCCGACACCGTGGTGTTGGCGCCCGGATCCCAGGCTGTGGCTGACCCGGAGTCGACATCGAGCGCAGCAATCCGGTTCCGTGGCTGTCCACCGATACTGGTGAATGATCCCCCCGCGTACACGATCGAGCCGTCTACGGCCAGTGCGCCCACAGTGTTGCTCGCGTGTGGATCCCAGGTAGTGGCCACGCCGGTCGCGACGTCAAGCGCAGCGATACAGTTGCGAGCCTGCCCACCGATGCTCGTGAACGACCCGCCCACGTACACGATCGAGTCCGTGACGGCCAAGGCGTGGACCCGGTAGCTCGCGCTCGGGTTCCAGGCCGTCACGGCGCCCGTTGCAGCATCGATGGCGGCGATGTAGGCGCGTGGCTGACCTCCCACGGAGAGGAACGTCCCTCCAACGTACAGCGTCGGGCCGCCTAGCGCGAGGGCCTGGACAACTGGGTTGGCAATGGGATTCCAGGCCGTGCTGAGCCCCGTAGAGAGGTCCAACTGAGCAATGAAGTTGCGGGGCAGCCCGCCGATGCTGGTGAACGACCCTCCAACGTAGACTGTCGATCCCTGTATCACCATGGCCGAGACGGTGCCGTTGGAATTGGGATTCCACGGAGTGACCGCCCCCGACGTTGCGTCGATTGCGGCGATGTGACTCCGTTGCTGCCCGCCGACGTTACCGAAGGACCCCCCCGCATAGACGGTAGAACCGTCGATCGCAAGTGTCGTGACTGCAGCATCCGCACCCGGATTCCATGCGGAGACCGAGAGGTCGCGTCCCACGTGTGCGAGGTTCGATCGTGAAACCCCTCCCACGGTCGTGAAGCTGCCACCGATGAACCAACCTCCCGCGCCATCAGCGGTCACGGCAGAAACCCGACCCACGATCTTCGGGAACGAAGCGGGCGGCTCACCGCTCGTCGTACTCAGGGGCACGCCTGCCCCGGTTTGTGGTCCTACGTACTTGAAATTCCCGCCGATGTAGACCGTCTTTCCGATGACCGCGACCCCGCGCACCGTCCCGTCAGCAACCCACAACTTACCATTCGTGATGACCTGGGCGGTGCCCTGCCGACTGGACAACAAGAGCAACAGGACGAGCACGCAACGGAGCAGTTGCATACGTCATCGGCGCCTGCAAACGACTTGTCGGCGCTGGTCAATGCCCGCTCGAGAGCCGTGGCATCCAGCTGCACTCATTCTACTCGCCGCGAACAGCAGAGGCGAGGGCTGAAGTGGATCAGGACCCACTGCCGAGGGCCTCGGCGCCAGGAGCAGCGACGGGCAGACGGCTGGCAGCCTCTCCGAGCGTGGTGCGCAGCCGCTGACGCTAGGGTCCGTTGTGCCGGCCGCAATCCGGGCACTTCGACGCCATGGCGGCGGTTCGCCCCCGATTGCGTTCTCCAGGGTGCAGAGCCCCTTCATCCGCCGAGAGGGAACCATGCGCACCCCAGGCCTCGCGCTCGCCGCCGCCCTCACCTTCGTCGTGCCCGCCGTCGCCCAGCCGATCATCGACGACTTCGAGACGGGGACGATCCACCTCGCGTCGCCGGGGGGTGGAGTCGCTTCCGGTGCGGCGTCGGTCTCGTCGCCGGGCCACGCGATTGCGTCGTTTCGAAACGTGCAGGTCCTGTCGAAAGTCGCTGGAGGCCTTCCGACTCGCGCCGACCTCGACGCCTGGACGGTGGTCGACGACGCCCTCCGCATCACGATCCCTCCTGGTGGAGGAGACGCCTGGCTGTGGTGGTTGCCGGCCTCGCCCGTCGATCTCACGGAGGGAGGTCTGAACGACCGGATCGAGATCGCCTTCTCGGCGGTGACTGTGGGAGCCAGCCTGTTCTTCCAGATCTACGACGCGGTCGGCGGAAGCTACGTGAGCTCTGCGCTCCCGCTCTCTGCCGGGGCGAACGTCATCCGCTTCGCCGATCTCACGCAGGCGCTGACCGTGGACCCGACGCAGGTCATCCGCTTCCAGATCATCGTCAGTCACGACATCGCGAGCATGTTCGACCTGCGGGACATCCGCGCCATGCGCGACGAGTCGATCTGGCAGAAGCTCGAGATCATCGCGGAGTCGGCGGTGGGCCCACCGTACCCGCTCGAGGCGCTGCCCTTCCTGATGACCGACGAGGTGCCCTCGGACGTGCAGGCCGTCCGCCTGCTGGGCGCGGCGAAGATCACGTCCGGCGCGGACGCGGGACTCGCCGTCACGGGGGCGGATTCCGGCGGGGACACCGCCGCGGGCTTCGCCGGCGCGCTCACGTTCGAGTGGGACGAATCAGGGATGCCGTACGAGAGCACCGCCTTCGATCTCGAAGTCGGCATCTCGGCAGTCTCCGGGGTCGAACCCCACCCGTTCCTCTCCTCTCTGCCGGCGGTGACGTCCACGCCCACGGGATTCCTGCTGCAGGACGATGTCGAGTTCCGTGACGCTGGCGGCTCGAGCGTGCGGACGTCGCGACGGCAGATGCACGTGGACGCACTGCCCGGCCAGGCGCTGGCGTTCGGGGGAGTGCGCGTGCATGCCCTGGCGCCGGCGCGCGCCGCCGGCTCCGGATTCCGCGTCACCTTCGACGCCGCGGGTGCCGGCGGCGTGGACTCCGCCGAGCCGCTCTTCGAGGCGACCTTCACCGGAGACTGCCGGCCGGCCGGCTCGACCGGACTTCCCGAGACGGCGAACGCCGGCACCGTCCGCACGAACGAACTCGTCGCCTGGCCGAGCGTCACGCGCGGCGGGACCGAGTTCCGGCTGGCCGGCCCGGCGAACGCGGAGCTCCGCATCGAGCTCTTCGACGTCGCCGGCCGGCTCGTACGCCGCCTGCCGGTTCACCCCGGTGACATCACCCGGACCTGGGACGGCCGCGGGTCGGACGGCCGCGTGGTGGCCGCGGGCGTCTACTTCGCCACGCTCTCCGGCGCGCCGGCCGGCAGCGCGGCACGCGTCGTCCGGATCCCGTGACGTCCACCCACTGCGCACCCGTCAGGGGGACGGGTCTGCGGGGAGGGCCGCGCGGTACGCCGCGGCCTTCTCCGGCTTTCCCCACGCATCGTAGATCTCGGCGAGCGCCTGGATCCCGTTGACCGACTCCACGTGCTCCTCTCCGAGCTGCGCGCGGTTGATCGCGAGCGCGCGCACGTAGAGGGACTCCGCGGCGGCGAAGTCGCGGCGCCGCGCCTCCAGCCCGGCGAGCCGGTTCAGGATGATGGCGACGTCGCGGTGCTCCTCGCCCACCGCGGCGCGCTGGGTGGCGAGCGCTTCTCGATACAGCACCGCCGCCTCGTCCGACCTGCCCAGCAGGTCGACGGCGCGAGCCAGGTCGCTCTGCGTGGTCGCGGTGTGGCGGTTGTCTTCGCCCGATGCTCGCCGGATGGACAGCGCCTCGCGCAGCAGGGGCTCCGCCGCGCTCCCGTCCGCCTGGCGCAGCAAGACGTTCGCCAAGCTTCCCAGCGCCTTGGCAACCTGCGGGTGGCGGTCGCCGAAGGACGAGCGCTGCGCGGCGAGGACCTTCCGGCCCACCTCCGCCGCGCGGTCGTGGTTCCCTCTCATCGAGAGCACGTTCACCAGCGCGTCCAACGCGACGATCGTCGTGGGGTGTCCCTCGCCGAAGAGCTCGCGGGATTCCGCCGCGTTCGCCTCGAAGGCGGCCTGCGCTCCCGGGTAGTCGCCGCGATAATAGCGGATGGCGCCGAGCGTGTGCAGCATGGACAGGTAGATGTCGCGGTCGTCGCCGGCCAGCGGGCGAGCCGCCTCCAGGCCGCTGACCAGCACGGACTCCGCGGCGGCCAACTCGTCCCGGTCCCCCAGCACACCGGCCAGGTTCGACAGCGCCGTCAGCGTCTGCGCGTGACCAGGTCCGAGCGCCGCGCTCGCGCGTTCGTACTGCTCGCGGAATGCCGCCTCGGCCTCCTCGTAACGGCCCGTCTCGGCGAGCAGCAAGCCGAGATCGCCGAGGACCTTCGCCTGCCCCTCGGCGTCCGCGGGGATCGTGCGCTGCACTTCCAGCGCCGCTCGCATCTGCTCCTCCGCGGCGTCGTAGCCGGCGAGCGCCCAGTAGGTGTTCCCCAGCGTCATGCGCAGCGCGACCTCCACGTCCGGCGTGCCCTCCAGGCCGCCCTCCAACTCCGCCGCGGCGCGGTCGAGCACCTCCACGACGGTCACCTCGCGATCGCCGTGGCGATGGGGATCAGGCGAGGACAGCATCCCCGTCACGAAGGTGTTGACCGCAGCGAGCTTCGCCGACTCCCGCTCGGCGAGCTCCCGCGCGCGATTCGCCTGCACGGCGAGCGTCGTGGAGACGACCGCCGCGGCGATCAGCACGACGAGCAGCGCGGCCGAGGCGAGGACCACGCCCCGGTTCCGGCGCGCGAACTTGCGGAACTGGTACGCGGCCCCGGCCGGCCGCGCGACGACCGGCTGGTCGGCGAGGTACCGCCGGATATCGGCGGCGAGCTCCGACGCCGACTGGTAGCGCCGCTCGCGGTCCTTCTCCAGCGCCTTGGCGAGGATGGTCTCGACGTCACCGCGCAGCCGCGCGTCGACTGAGCCCAGCGGCCTCGCGTCCTCGTCCCGGATGATCCGCGCCGCCTCTGGGACGGAGCGGCCATGCAGTGAATAGGGCAGCTCGCCGGCGAGCAGCCACCAGCCGAGCACGCCGAGCGAGTACACGTCGGAGCGCGCGTCGAGCTGCGCCGAATCGCCAGCCACCTGCTCCGGGCTCATGAACGGTACCGTCCCGAGCAACTGGCCCACCTCGGTCCGGATGCTCGCCGTCTCGAGATCCGGCTCCGTCGCTCGGGCCACTCCGAAATCGAGGATCTTGGGCCGCACCGCGTCTTCGCCCCCGGCTCCTTCGCCCACCGTCTCGCCGCGCTGAACGACGACGTTGCCGGGCTTCAAGTCGCGGTGGACGACTCCGTGGACGTGCGCGTGATGCACCGCGTCGGCCAGGTGCGCCAGGAGCCGCAGGCGCTGCCGAGTTCCGGGCGAACGTCGGACGATCCACTCGTCGAGCCGCTCGCCCTCGACGTACTCCATGACGAGGTAGGGGCGCTGCTCCGCGACTCCGCCCTCGGCGATCTCGGTCACGCCGGCGCCGTGGATCTGCGCGATCCCGGAGTGCTTCAGCCGCCCCAGCAGATCCGCCTCGTGCTCGAAGCGGCGCAGCAGCGCGGGTGCCGCGCCCCCCGGGCGAAGCACCTTGATGGCGACGCGCCGACGCGGCCGGTCCTGCTCGGCGAGGTACACGATGCCCATGCCGCCGCGACCCAGCTCGCGGAGGATCCGGAACGGCCCGATCCGCTCCGGCATGGACACCGCAGAGTGTGCGGGCGAACCCGTAGGGCGGAGACTTCGCGCGTCCCCGGCCAGCTCGAGGTTCTGCGACACCTCATCGAGAACCGCGCGGCAGCTCGGGCAGGCGGCCAGGTGAGCCTCGACCGGCCCCCGCGAGTCCGCGTCGAGCGTGCCGGATACGTAGCTCTCGAGCTGCTCCAGTCCGAGACAGGACACGTCGACCTCCGTCTTCTCCGGGAAACCCGCGATCCCTCACGCTTTGGATTCGCGGATCGGCCCCGGTTTCTCGTCTTGCAGCTCGCCGAGCTCGGCGATCAGCTCGCGCACCCGCCGCAGCACGCGATGCTTCGTGCCGTAGACCGCCTCGACGGGAAGCTCGAGCGCCTTCGCCGCATCGGCCGGCGAGCGGTCCTCCAGGACCACGAGCTCGAAGACCCGGAACGCGGAGGCGTCGAACTCCGCCCGCGCGCGCTCGATGCCCTTTTCCAGGAGGTGCCGGCTCCACAGGCGGTCCCAGACGTCCACGACGGCGGCCTCGTCCATGGATCCCTTCGGCTCGGCGCCCTCGGGGAGGGCGGGCGCCGGCGGATCGTGCGCGTCGCGGCGCCTCTGGCGGAGGGCCTGCTTGTAGGCGATTCCGAAGAGCCAGCGGCTCAGGCGGCCAGACGCCCTGTCGTATTTGCCGCCGCGGTATGCCTCGGCGAACGCGAGCAGCGTGTTCTGGGCGACGTCTTCGCAGTCCGCAGGAGCCACGCCCACCTGCCGCACGAAGCTCGCGATGGGAGGGCGAAAACGTTCGACGAGCCGGTCCCAGGCCCCGCGATTCGAGTAATCGCGGAGGTCGTGCAGGATCGTCGTCGTCGTGAGCCAGTCCACGGGGGCCTCCGGGCGGACTCTAAGGGAGCCGGGCCGCCGGTGGCGAGAGGGGCCGGCCTCGTGAAGATCCGGACCCCCAAGAGCGAATACGGGCAAGCAGGCGACCGGCGGGCGCGGGAAGACCGCGCGGGGCGGCCGCCCCCACCCGGAGTGTTTCCATGCGCTGGATCGGTTCCTCGAAGGGTAGTGCGTCCGTTTCGCTCGTTGCGGCGGCAACGTGGCTCGCTATGGCCTCGCCTGCGCGCGCGGCCTCGGACTGGAACATCTTCCTCGGCGCCGAAGCGACGCTCGACACCGGCGGGATCGTCCGCGGCATCGTGACCGACGGCCCCTACACGTTCGTGGCGAATGACACGGACTTTCGCATCTACGATCACGGTGACCCCGGCAATCCGGTGCAGATCGGCGGGCTACCGATCGCCGCGCAGGCGGTGGCGTACCGCGCCGCCAGCGGTTGGCTCGTCGTGGCCGACGTGACGAGCGTGCACCTCGCGGACGTGTCGAACCCCGCGGCCCCGGCCGTCTTCGACACGCAGCCGGTCCTGGGTGGCGTATCGAACCTGCAGTTCTCCGACGACGGGCTGTTCGTGCTCGGGGCGGGCGGCAACAACGTCCACCGGTGGGACGTGGATTCGTTCGGCCTGTTCAACCTGCAGACGATGACGCTTCCCGTGGCCACGACGGATCTCGACGTCAGCGGCAACCTCGCCGCGGTCGGCACCACGCAGGGACTCACGATGCTCGACCTAAGCAACCTCACCATTCTCGATGAGGTCCTTGACTCGTCCTACGACTGGGCGTGGGTGAGCCCCCAATTCTTTACTGGGGCAGGATCGAGCGGCGGCATCAACTTCTACAACGCGACCGTTCCGACCCAGCTATCACTCGTCCAGACGATCGAACCGGGTACGACCTTCAACCTCGTGGATATGGCGCAGAACGGCGTGCTCGCGGCCGCCGACGCCGGGTTCGGCCTTCTCCGCACGTACGACGTCCAAGATCCATTCGCTCCGGTTCAGCTCGGCTCGGCGAGGCTGCCCGGCGTCACGGAGCAGCTCGTCGCCTCTAACGACGGGCGCGTCGTCGCCGGCGCGGGTTCAGGACTCGTAATAATCCACGCCTCGGGCCCGGACGGCCTTGATCTGGAGGGCACCCTGAGCCTCGGCGCGTCGCCCACCTCCGCTGTGCACGACCCCACGAATCGGCTCCTGCATGTCGGGTCGAGCGACGGTACCATCATCACCTTCGACACCACGGACCCCGCGAACCCCACGACCGTCGGGACGTTCTCGACGGGCCAGTTCATCCTCGAGCTCAGCAAGGTCGCGAATGCCTTGTACGTGCGTAACTTCAATGGGCTGCTCGCGCTCGACTACACGAATGCGGTCACTCCCTTTCTCATAAGGAGCTTCACGGGCCTCACCGGCGACATCGACGCCGACGGCGACCGCCTCGTGCGTGCTCGGACTGACGTGCCCATCGTGGAGATCTTCCACGGCGCCGATGCTCCGCTCACCGTCGGCATACAGACCGTTTCGGTCTCCGGTTTCGCCCAGGCCATCGACCTTCGCGGGACGGAGATCCTGGCCGCCGTCGGGGCGGCAGGCATCCGGCACATCGACTTCACGAGCGGGGTGGTCATGACGACGTATCCTGCGTATCCCTTCATGAGCGACGTCGACTTCCTCGGATCCGTCTCCGGGACTGATTACGCGACTTGGGCGAACGGCGCCCGGAGCTACTACTTCGACCTGAGCAGCGGCGTGGAGATCGACCTAATGGACCTCCATGCGTTCGTGTCCGCATGGGCCGCGTCTCTTCCTGGCGCTCTTCCTGGCGCTCTGCGCAGCGCCGGTGCCACGCCGGTATACCTCTACGGAACGTCGCCGCAGGGTTCGATCTTCGTGCTCGACGTGACCGATCCGTCGGATGTGTCCTTCGTGGGCGAGTACACGCAGCCGGGATTCACGCCGCAGTTCGCCGTTCCTTCGGACGAGGTCGTGTACGTCGGGGACAATTCCGCAGGCGGCCGGCTGGTGATCCTTCCGGCCCACGCGGCCGGCAGCGCGACGGGCGCCGCGGACGTGGCCGTGCCGGCTGCATCGGGAAACCTGCTCGGCGCGGCTTGGCCGAACCCGTTCGCCGCCTCGACGACCGTTCCTTTCACGGTGAGGCGGACCTCGGTGGTGAATCTCTCGGTCTTCGACGTGACCGGGCGGCTCGTGAGGACGCTCGCTTCAGGCGGTTTCTCCGCCGGCGAGCACGTCACGTCCTGGGACGGCCAGGACGGCTCGGGACGGCCGGCGGCCGCCGGCGTCTACTTCGTCCGCCTCGATGCGGGCGAGGACGCCGCGACTCGCCGGATCGTCCGGCTGCGGTGATCCATCAGCGCGCCGCGTGTCTGAGCGTCAGCTCGTGGAGCCAGATGCGGCCCGGCGCCGCGTCGGCCAGCATCCGCGCGGTGGCGAAGACGTCGTCACCGGGATGAGACTCGGCGGGGGCTGGCAGCCGCGCCAGCGAGGTGATGCCGCGGTAGAGATCGACGCCGGAGCCGGGGGGAAGCGGCACGGCGAGCGCCCCCGGCGCGGGACGAGGCAGCCGCTCCAGCGCGCGTTCGAACTCGCGGAGCGGCGCTTCGGCCGCGACGACGAGGAAGCGCTCGGTGCCGCCCTCGGTGCCGACGACCCAGCCGAGCGGCTCGGCCCGGCCGGCGAAGCTGCCGGGGAGGTCGACTTCGCGGCCGGCGCTCACCGGATTCGAGAGGGTGAGCCCCGGCAGCGGGAAGAGCAACGCGAGCGCCCCGCGGTCGTCGGCATTCAGCACGTACACGTGGCAGTCGCGGGCCGGGTCGAGGCGAAGGTGCAGCACGTCGCCGACGCGCACCGGATCTCCGGAGACGAGCGGCTCCCATGCGGACGCGCGCAGCCAGCGAGCGTCGGCGACCAGCGCGGGTGGCGGTGTGGCTTCGCCGCGAAGCAGCACGAAGGCGACCGCGACGGCAACCGCGGCGACGCCGGCCGCGGCGACGAGCCGCACCGGCCGCGCCGTGGCCCGCACGAGCGCCCCCCCGAGCTCCCGCGCGGTGGCGAAGCGCGCCACGGACATGGGAGAAACCGCTCGCTCGATCGTCGCCGCGAGGCGCGGGGGGAAGTCCGCGCGGGCGCCGCGCAGCGAGAGACGCCGCCCCGCGGCGTGCGCTTCGAGCAGGGCGTGGCGCGTGTCGCCCTCCACGGGGAACCGGCCGGTGGCCAGGTGGAAGAGCAGCACGCCGAGCGAGTACACGTCATCGCGCGGCGAAGGGGCGGTGCCGCCGGAGAGCGCCTCGGGCGGCGCGTACAGCGGGGTGAGCGCCGCGCGTTCGCCGCCGGATCCGCGCCCGCGTGAGCCCGCGCCGAAGTCCACGAGCACGACGCGCCCGTCCGCGCGCTTGGACACGTTCTGCGCCTTCACGTCACCGTGCACGAGGTCCCGGGCGTGAACCGCGTCGAGCGCCGCGCACAGCTCCCGGCCGATCCGCGCGACCTCGCGGGGGGGCAGCGGCCCCTCCCGCCGGAGCACCGCGTCGAGCCCCGAGCCCTCCACGAACTCCATCCAGATTCCGGGGCGGCCGTCGCGCGTGGCCGCCCCGTACACGCGGGCCACGCCCGGATGATCCACCTGCGCGAGCAGACGCGCCTCCTCGAGTATCCGCTCCGCGGCGCCGGAACTGCCGTCGTCCCGCAGCAGCTTGAGCGCCGCGGGCCGGTTCAGCGCCGGATCCCACGCGCGATAGACGTCGCCGAACGCGCCTTCGCCCACCTTCTCGAGGATGCGAAGCTCGCCCCACGACGCCGGCTGCGCGGCTGCAGCGTCCGGCCCCATGGATGCCGCGCCGGCGACCGACCCGGCGGCGGCGGCGCCTCCGGGGCCGCGGTGGAACTCGCTCAGCCTGGACAGCGCGATGAGGTTCGCCACCACCGCCGAGCGCGAGCCCTCACCGAACCCGGAGGCGTCGGGCACTGCCCGTCCCTCGGCGATCGCATCGGCCAGGCGTTCGACCTCCTCCTCGTCACTCCGCATCGCCCATCTCCTCGGCCAGGCGGATCAGCGCCCGCTTCACCTTCATTCGTGCCGCGTGCGCCGACGCGCTGCCCAGCAGGTCCGCGATCTCGTCGTACTCGCAGTGCATCTCGATCCGCGCCACGACAGCCTCCCGGTCGGAGTCCGAGAGCCGTTCGAGCGCCGCTTCGTAGCGCTCCAGGGTCTCCTTCCCGATCACCTCCGCGAGCGGAGAGGCGGCCGGCGGCGGAGGCTGGACCTCGCCGAGCGCGCGTTCGCCGACGTCCCGCCGGCGGATCTGGTCCCGGATCCGGTTCGTCACCGCCTGACGCAGGTAGGCGAAGAACGCCCCGCTTCCATCCGGCCGGAACGACTGCAAGTGCCGCAGCGACTGCACCACCGCGTCCTGCACGACGTCCTCGGTGTCGAGCAGGGACCGTGCACTGCCCGGCAGACGGCCTGTCGCCCAGCGAGTGAGCCGCGGCACCAGCCTCCGGCACAGGCTGTCCAGCGCCTGATCGTCTCCGGACTTCGCCCGATTCAGCAGGAGCGAGGTCGTCTCCCCGGTCTTCATGCCCGGAATCCTAGCACCGAGCGCCGGAGGGATCGTCCCGGATCCACTCCCAGAACGAGCGAGGCGGCGCGAATTCACACCGCCGGCGTGTGAATCCGGAGGGAGCTCTTCGTTCTGGAGTTGTTCCCCGGCGGGGGTCGCCGAGACTGGCCACGGCGGCCGCCGCCTCCCTACCACGCACCACCGGGAGACTCGAAATGTACAGGACGCGAATCGCCGCTCTCGCTCTCTCCACCCTGATGGCCGCCGGCACGGTTCCGGCGCAACCCACCGAGCCCACGCCGGCCACGGCGCGGGAGGTCACGAGCGCGGAGGTGGACGAGGCCGCCGCGCGCCCGCTCCCGCTGTACGGACCGATCCAGGCGAAGGACCCGCTGGTGCGCGCCGAGATCAAGCGACTGTATCTCGAGCGCGGCCGCGTCGCCGCGGACACGCAGACGAAGGTCGCCGAGCTCGGCGCGCGGATGGCCGCTGAGCGAGATCCGGACTTTCGCTTCGAGATGAGCCGAGAGATCGGTCAGCTCAAGCGTCACGCCGAGCGCCGCGGCATGGAGATCGGACTGGAGATCGCGCGGCTCAACGGCGACGCCGAGCGCGTGGCCGAGTTCGAGGCCGCATTGGATCAACTGCTGAACCCGGATCGGTATCTGCCGGCTCCCGTCGACCCGTCGCTGCAGGCGGAGCGGATCCGCCGCCTTTCGACCGACGTGGAGGTGGGACGATGAAGCCGTCCGCCCTGTTGCTCGCCGCCCTTCCCGTCCTGGCTCTCTCGCCGGACTCGCGGGCGATGGACTTCGCCGAGAGACGCGGCGACTTCTGGTACGACTCCGAGGGAACGCTGGTCGCCGCGCGCCACGCGGAATGGCCCGAAGGCGTGGAGCGGCGGCCCATGAGCCACCGCGAGAAGATGCAGATGCTCGGGCTGCAGCTCCCCGCCCCGGGCCTGCGCGCGCTGAAGCCGCGGGCAGTGCCGATGAAGCACGAGCGCGTGCACCTGTACCCCGAGCTGCAGGAACACGTCGTCATCGTGAAGTTCCGGGACGACACCCCGGTTCGGCTTCGCGGCGGCGCACTGACTTCCTTCGGCCGCGCCGCGGGCGCCGCGCAGACGGTGCTCGCCGCGTATCCCGATGGACGCCTGGAGCGCGGATTCTCGGTCGAGGAGCGCATCCTCGACGAAAACCGCGAGACGGGGCAGCTCCTTTCCGGCAAGGAGCTCGCCGACCTCAACAACTACTACGTCGTGCGCTTCCCAGAGGGGTCGCGGCGCGGCATCGACGTGGCCAACGAGCTGCTCGCGCTGGACGAGGTCGAGACTGCGTACCTGGAGGCGCCACAGTCCGATCCGTCCTGCGCCGACATCCTCCCCGTCACCGGGACGTGGGAGACGTTCCAGAACTACCTCGATCCCGCGCCGGCCGGGCTCGACTCCGAGTTCGCCTGGGCGTACCACGCCGGAGGTGACGGCTTCGGCTCAGGTTACTGGGTGATGGACTGTGAGCGCACCTGGACCTTCGACCACGAGGATCTGAACTTCTCGGCCAGTGACGTCGTGAACGGAGTGACCGGAGCCTGGTACAGCGACCACGGCACCGCGGTGGTGGGCGAGTACGGCGCCTGCGACAACGGCTACGGGATGACCGGCATGACGCCGGACGTCGCGCTCAAAGCGATGGACCACAACACCGAACCGACGTTCGCCGCCGGGGTGGCCGTGGCCGACGCCTGGCTCGTGGCCGGAGAGATCATGCTCCTGGAGTCCCAGCTGGCGGGTCCGCCTTCCGGCGGGATCTGCCCCTGCAACTGCCCCGACTTCGACTCCGTTCCCGTCGAGTACGATGCGATGACGTTCGCCGCGATTCAGACGGCGACGGCCAACGGCATCATCGTCGTGGAAGCCGGTGCGAACGGCTCCGCGAACCTCGACAACATTGGCCTGTACGGGAACCTCTTCCAGCTCTGGTTCCGGGACTCCGGCGCCATCCTGGTCGGTGCGTCGGATCTCACCCACGCGCCCATGTGCTTCACCAGCACCGGCAGCCGGATCGACGTGCACGCGTACGGAACGTCGGTCTACTCGACCGGCTACGGCGACCAGTGGAGCGGGTCCTTCCTCGACAAGAAGCAAGACTACACCGCGAGCTTCAACGGCACGTCGAGCGCATCGCCCATGATCGTGGGCGCCTGCGCGTCCCTGCAGGGAATCGCCAAGGCGAAGTACGGAGTCACGCTGACCCCCGCGCAGATGCGCAGCGTGATCAAGTTGGGCGGAACACCGCAGCTCCCGGGCGGGAACATCGGCCCCATGCCGAACCTTGCGGCGGCGATCAATGTGCTGGAGCCGGATCTGCGCGAGTACCAACCCGTCGGCTGGAGCTACCCCATCGTGCCGCGCTCGACCGCGGACGCGACCAGCGTGAGCGCGGTGCTTCCCACCGGTGCTCTCCCGGGGAATGGCGCCAGCACCTACTACAACTTCGCGCTGCAGAACTCCGCCGGGTCGTACACCCCGGCGGTGAACTCGCCCGACTCACGCCTCCACCTGGAGGACACGCCGATCTGGGAGGTCGTCGATACGAACCTCGCACCGGGGGCGTGGGGCTGGGCGGTGAACCTGCCCACCGTCACCAAGGGCGGACGCCACTCGCTCACCTTGATCGTCGACTACGCCGGCGTGGAGTCCGAGTCCAACGAGGGGAACAACGCGTGGCGCCGCCAGTTCATCTGGTCGGGCCTCGGCCTGATCGAGGACGTACCTCTGACGCGCACCGCCGACCCCATCGCGCTGGGCGCGAATTACGCGGGACCCTGGTACAACGCCGAGGGTGTCCACGGCTCCACCGGAACGACCTACTGGCACGCGTTCGCCGTGGCGCCGACCCTGGCCAGCGACGACTTCGACGTCCGCCTCAACACCGAGGTCCCCGCCAACGTCCCGCAGGCCGGGTTCGGCGCGCACGTGGCCTGGTCCTCCGAGCCCGCCGGGATGGTCGACTTCGTGGTGCTGGACCGCAACCAGGTGGGGGCCGGCACCTTCTACGCGAGCCTCGTGAACTTCAGCGGCAGCGGCTCCAAGATCGTCGAGTTCGAGTCGGACGACGGAGCGCTGGCCCCCGGAGTCCATGGCCCGTACACGATCCAAGCGGGCGACCTCGTTGACGTTCACGAGGTCTTCCTGAACACCGGCCAGGAGTACCGCGTCCACGTCGAGGTGCTCTCGGGGCTCGCGGACATCGGCATCTCCGTGTTCGATGGTACGGGCGGCTTCTTCGACAAGACGGCAACGATGCCGGGCGGTTTCGGCGATGCCGCCGGGCCCGGGCAGGACGAGTACGCCGTCGTGGCTCCCGCCGCGAACGACTTCTACGGGGCGGTCGTGTGGAAGCGCGGGTCGGCGGACGTCAGCCAGTCGCTGACCTACAACCTTCACGTGAGCGTCCTCCCCAACTTGGTGGGAAGCCGCGCGCCCTCCGGCTGGGACCGACCCATCGTGCCGCGGAACACTCGAGATGCGGTGTTCCTCGTCGATCTCCCCGCCATGCTGAACGGCAACGCGGCCACCACGTCGTTCAACTGGGCGACGTACAACGAGGGGGCGAATCAGGCTCCAGGGCCGTGGCGGACCGATCTGTTCGTGGACGACGTGTTGCGGCTGACGTCGACGGCGGCGGGTTCGCTGAATTCCGGGGCGTACTACGCGGTGATGAATTCGGTGCAGAGCACGGTGACCGGCGGCAGACATCACCTGCGCTCCTCGGCCGACGTGCTGGCGCAGCTCACCGAGTTCGACGAGGCGGACAACGCGCGGACGGAGGCCTTCGTGTGGTCGCCGCTGAGCCTGACGGACGGAGTGCCGGTCACGCGCGCGGCCCCACCCCGGAAGGACCCGCTCGGGTACGGTCCCTGGTGGTCGGTGGACGGCCTTCGCGCCGCGCCAACCACATACTGGACCGCCGTCGGCATCGTGCCGGTGAACGCGGCGGACACCTACGACCTGCGGATGCACGACGCCTCGACCGGCAGCGAGGACGGCTTCGCGGCGCCCCGGATCTGGTCGTACGACGGCTCCGGTGATTGCGTTTTCGCGCTGACGAACTACAACCTGGAACCGCTGGGCGCGAAGGACTACGGCATCCTGAACTGGAGCGGCACCGGGAACGTGGCGGCGCAGCGCTCGGATGCACCGATCCTCGCAGGGTACTCGGGCGGCGTGGTCCGGTACGGACCGTACTCGCTGGGCGCCGGCACGATCCTCGCCGCCTACGAGTTCTACCTGGATCCGCTCGCCGCCGGGACGCCCCTGCACGTCTCCGTGAACGCTACCGCGGGGACCGCGAACCTCGTCGTGGCGATCTTCGACGGGCAGGGCGCTCCCGCATACGGGAAGTACGATGCGCTCGCCCTGGTGGACGCGGCCGGCGGCGGCGCGGACGAGCACCTGCCGCCGTTGACGCTGTCCCCGGGCTTCTACGCCGTCGTCGTGCACAAGCGCGGCTCGGCGGACCTGCCGCTCACGGCGAACTTCGATCTCGTGCTCTCGGGCGCGAACGTGGTGGGCGTCGAGGAAGCGCAGTTCGTTCCGTCGACGTTCGCCCTGGCCGCGCCGCGGCCGAACCCGGTTCGGGACGCGGTGACGCTGGAGTTCGACGTGCCCGCCGGTGGCGAGCCCGTTCGCCTCGGGGTCTTCGACCTGATGGGGCGGCAGGTGGCCACCCTGGCCGACGGTTCGGTGGCGGCCGGCCGGCACGCCATCTCGTGGAACGGACGGTCCTCGACCGGTGAGCGCACCGCCGCGGGCGTGTACTTCGTGCGCCTGGACGCGCCATCCGGGTCGTGGACACGCAAGGTCACGCTGTTGCGCTAGTCTGACGGAGGCGCGCCTTTACGCCGGGTGACGGCGCAGACTACCCTGCCCGCGGGAGGTGGCGATGTTGGCAACCCACCCGCGGGCGGGGTTCGTCGGCGCCTTGCTGCTGCTCGCCGCGGCCGGCGCCACAGCCGAAGAGACCGACGACATCGAGGTGCTCCTCGAGACTCGGGATCTGGTGCGTGCCGAGGCGATCGCGCGGGAGAGGCTGGCCGCGGCCGAGGCCTCCGGTGACCGAACCGCTCAGGCCGGCGCCCGCGACGGCCTGATCCGTGTGCGGCTGCGCGCGCGAGACGTCGACGAGGATCTCCTGGCCTTCGCCGAGGAGACGCTCGCCCGCAAGCGAGCGCTGTTCGGTGCCGACCACTCCGAGGTGGCCACGAGCCTCTATCACCTCGGCGCGTGTCTGGATCTCGCCGGCCGTCCCGACGAAGGCAAGGCGCACATGGACGAAGCGCTGGCGATGCGACGCCGCGTGCTCGGGGACCGCCACCCCGATGTCGCGAGGTCGCTCGCCGGGCTGGGCATCTACGAGTGGCGCAACGGCCGGCTCGCCGAGGCCGAGGCTCTCCTGGAACAGGCACTCGACATCCAGGACGAGGTACCCGCCACGGCCGGGGAGATCGTCGGCACGCTGCAGTTTTTGAGCCTCGTTCAGGCGAAGCTCGGCGAGATCGAGGAGGCGGTGGAGCGGGCGCGGCGCGCCGTCTTCATCCGAGAGGACCTTCACGGCGCCGGGCATCCGCGAACCGCGGAGGCGCTCCACAACCTGGGAGCGGTGTACTCCGAGGCCGCCGCTCTGCAGGACGCGCTCGCCACGGAGCTGCGCGCGGCCGCCGCGCTGGAAGGCGCCGCGACGCACTGGGACTGGCTCCGCGCGCCCGTCTTCAACAACCTGGCCAACTTCGAGGGATCGCTCGGGAACTTCCCAGCCGCGCGCTCCTGGGCCGAGCGCTCCGTGGACCTGCTCGAACGAATGTACGGAGCAGACAGCGCCGACTACGCGTTCGGGCTGAACAGCCTCGGGCTCCAGCAGCTCGTCATGGGCGATCTGGACTCGGCGCGGCGCGCCTTCGAGCGCGTGCTGGCCGTCTACGAGGCCACGCTTCCGGCCGACCACCGCTGGACCCTGCTGGTCCTCACCGATCTCGCTTCGGTGGAGCATCGCAGCGGCAACTTCGCGAGGGCGGTCGAGCTGCTGGAGAGGGCGGTGCCAGGGATCCAGGAAGAGTTCGGCGACGGCGGCGACGCGGCCTTCGCGTGGGGGAGCCTCGGGGAGGCGCGCCTCGCGGCCGGTGACGTGAACGGGGCGATCGCCGCGCTCGAGAGGTCCCGCACCATGATCGAGGGCGTCTCCGGCCCGGAGAGCGCCGACCTGCCGCGCGTACTCGGGCTGCTGGCGCGCGCCCACACCCGGAACGGCAACCGGGAGGCCGCCGAGCTCTTCCACGTGCGGTGCCTGGACCTGAGCGCGCAAGCCAGCGGCGAGGACTCCATCCTCTACGAGAGCGAGCTGCGCGTGTACGCGCGCTTTCTGTTCGAAGGCGGCGAGATGGAGCGCGCCTTCGAGGCGGCCCTTCGCGCCGACGAGCTGTCCCGGAATCACGTGCGCATCAACGTGCGCGGTCTCGCGGAGCGCGAAGCGCTCGCGTTCCTGGGCACCCGCTCGCGCGGGACCGACGTGCTGATGGCCGTGGTCGAGAGCGAAGCGTCGGACCGAATCGATCCCAGGGTGGAGTCGGCCTGGGACGCCGTGATCCGTTCGCGGTGCCTCGTGCTCGACGAGATGATCGAGCGCAACCGCGCGGTGGTCGGGACCGAGGATGCCGGCGTCGCCGCCGTCCGAGCGAGATATCGCGAAGCGGGCGAACGTCTCGCCGGGCTCTGGCTCTCGCAGTCCGCCGGCGGCGCGAGCCGCGAGGAAGTCGACGCGGCACGTGCGGAACTGGAGCAGTCCGAGCGCGCGCTCGCCGACGCCAGCGCATCGTTCCGAGATGCTGCGTCGCAGTCGCGGGCGGGGTTCGCGGAGGTGCGCTCCGGGCGGCCCGCGCGCTCGGCCGTCGTCGCCTACGCGAGGTACGACGCGCCCCTCCCTGGTGGATTCGAGGCGGAGACGCGCTACTTCGCCTTCGTCCTGCCAGCCGACGGCATGGCTCCGCGCGCGGTCTCGCTCGGACCTGCGGATCAGATCGATGGTCTCGTGAGGACGTGGCGCGCCACCCTGGTCGCCGGCGAGTCCGCCGCCCGCGAGGCCGGCTCACGCCTGCGAGAATCCGTCTGGGATCCGGTGGCTCCGCTCGTGGGCGAAGCACCCGATCTCGTGCTGGTCGTGCTCGACGGCGCGTTGCACGAGGTCTCGCTGGCGGCGCTGCCGGATGGGGACGGCGGCTACCTCGTCGAGACGGGGCCGACCTTCCACCACTTGAGCTCCGAGCGCGACGCCGCGCGCGTCGCCGCCGAGACGACCGGCCGCGGACTGCTGGTCGTCGGCGGGGCGGATTACGACGCGGATCCGCGAGGCGGCGGGGCCGAGCTCGCGGCGGCCGGCCCGGCTCCGGGCGTCGCCGTCTTCCGCGGCGCGCACGCGGACTGTCGCGGATTCGCCGAGCACCGCTTCGAGCAGCTCCCCGCCACCTCACGGGAGGCGCGCGACGTCGCGACGCTCTGGGGACCCGACGCCGCGTTGCTGGAAGGGGACGCGGCCACGGAAGCGGCCTTCCGCGCCCACGCTCCGGGTCGCCGCGTCCTGCACCTGGCGACTCACGGCTTCTTCCTCGGCGGGGACTGCCGCACGGCAGCGTCCGGAGAGCGCGGCGTGACTGGCGTCGTGCCGCTGGGCGATGCCCCCTCGGCAGGACCGCCGCTGGCCGAACTGCACCCGCTGCTCGCGTCCGGAGTGGCGCTAGCCGGCGCGAACCGCCGCGCTCGGGTCGCGGCCGGAGAGGACGACGGGATCCTGACGGCGCAGGAGATCGGCGCGCTGGATCTCGGCGGCGTGGAGTGGGCCGTACTTTCGGCGTGCGACACCGGGATCGGCCGCGTGGCGGCGGAGGAAGGGGTGCTCGGTCTACAGCGCGCGTTCGCGGTGGCCGGGGCGAGGACCGTGCTCATGACGCTCTGGCCGGTGAAGGACGAGGACGCGCACGCGTGGATGAGCGCACTCTACGCGCGGCGCGCAGCCGGGGCCGGCACGGCCGAGGCCGTGCGCGCGTCGAGCCTGCAGTTCCTGAGGCAGCTTCGCGAGCGCGGCGAGGACGCCAGTCCCGCGCGGTGGGGCGGGCTCGTCGCCGTGGGGGACTGGCGGTAAGCGCCGGGGGTCTCGACACGAAGGAGCCGGAGCTGCTGCCGGCTCCTTCGCGAGCATCGAGTCATCGGCGGACGACCAGCTTCCGAGTCACCACGTCGACACCTGCCTGGAGACGACACCAGTACACACCGGAGGGTAGCCCGTCCGAGACGAAGCTCAGGCGGTGCTCGCCGGTACCGAGCCACTTGTCTTCGATCGGGGTCGATACCCGGCGCCCGGCGACATCGAACACGTCCACTCGAACGCGCGCAGCAGCCGGGAGCGCGAAGCGGACCTCGGTCCCGAGCTCGAAGGGGTTGGGCGCGCTCTCCAGGGCGATCCGTGAGCCGGACTCCTGGAGGTAAGCCCGCACGCCGGTCGTGGCGGACGGATCGGTCAGTGGCGCAGTGGTCCTCGTCGACGTTTTGATCACCGCGAAGTTGGCCCGTGGAATCCCGCCGACACCCACAAAGGAGCCGCTTGCGCACACGCTCGAGCCGCTCACTACGAGCGCGTGCACAACGGATGAGATTCCGCCAAGAGCTTGCGCGCCCGGATTCCACGCGGTGGCCGCGCCGGTCACGGCGTCGAGCGCGGCGATGTTCTCACGCGGCCGGCCACCGATTGCGTCGAACCGTCCGCCCACGTATACGATCGATCCGCTCACCGCGAGCGCGGAAACCCGCGTGGACGGACCCGTGGCGACGGGGTCCCACGCCGTGGCCGCTCCCGTACCGGCGTCCAATGCCGCGAGTCGGCTGCGCGTCTGGCCCCCGATGCTCGTGAAGGTGCCGCCCGCGTACACCGTCGCACCGCTCACCGCGAGCGCGCTGACCACAGAGTCTGGATCGGCTCTCCAGCTTGTGGCGGAGCCGGTAACTGCATGGAGCGCGGCTAGGTGGCTCCGTGGCTGGCTGCCCGCTTGCGTGAATAGCCCACCCGCGTACACGGTCGAGTCGCTGACCGCGAGCGCCAAGACGGTGCTGTCGGCGCCCGGATCCCAGCTCGTCGCGGAGCCGGTGGCGGCGTCGAGCGCCGCGAGGTGAGCCCGTTGCTGGCCGCTGATGCTGGTGAAGTGACCGCCGACGTAGACCGTCGAGCCGACTACCGCGAGTGCCGAGACGATGTTGTCAGCACCCGGATCCCAGCTCGTGGCGGCGCCGGTCTCGACGTCGAGGGCCGCGATGTTGTTACGCGGTTCGCCGCCGACGCTGTTGAAGGAGCCTCCGGCGTATACCGTCGTGCCGGTCGCTGCGAGCGCCAGTACGAAGCTGTCGGCATGGGGGCTCCAAGTCGTTGCAGCACCGGTCGCGGAGTCGAGCGCGGCGATGTTGCTGCGCGGCTGGCCGCCCGTCGTCGTGAAGCGCCCTCCCACGTAAACCGTCGAGCCGCTCACCGCTATCGCGTGGACCACGCCGTCGGCGCCCGGGTTCCAGGTCGTGGCCAGGCCGCTAGTGGTGCTGATCGCGGCGATGCTCTTTCGCGGCTGGCCACCGATGCTGCTGAAGCCGCCGCCCACGTACACCGTCGAGCCACTGACGGCGAGTGCCCGGGGAAGCGGCGGGGGCCATGCGGAGGCCGCGGGATTTCAGGGGTTGACCGCACCAGTCGATGCGTCGATCGCGGCGATGCCGTTGCGCAACTGGCCACCAAGCTTGGTGAAGTAGCCGCCGACGTACAACGTCGACCCGCTCACCGCGAGAGCGGTGACGTACCCCCCGCTAGTGTCAAGGTTCCAAGTGAACGAGTAGCCTTGAGTGTCTAGTGCGACGAGGTTCCGGTGTGCGTACCCCGCGATGGTGTCGAAGAACCCGCCGGCGAACACGATCTGGCCGCGCACGGCGAGCGCCATGACCTCGCGGTTGGCCCCGGGTTCCAGTCCGTCGCCGAACCGGTGACGGCGTGCACCGCGGCGACGTTGCTGCGCAGCTGACCAGCGATGCTGGTGAAGAGCCGCCCACGTACACCGTCGCGCCGCTCACCGCCAGAGCGGAGACATGGCCGCCGCTGCCGACGCCCGGGTCCCAGGCCGAGACCGAGAGGTTCGAAGCGATGTGTGCGAGGCTCGCCCGAGGCACTCTGCCGACATGAGTGAGCTGGCCGCCGATGTACCACCCCCCGGACCCGTCGGGGACCACGGCGAACACGCTGCCCTCGACCTCCGGGAACGACGACGGCAGCAGTCCGCTGGACACGTCTATAGGCGCGCCACTTCCCGTAGCCGGTCCCACGTAGCTGAAACTCCCTCCCAAGTAGATTGTCTCCTCGCTTGCGGCGACCGGCTCGGCGAGGGGGCATTCGGCGAAGTGTTCCGTGCCTGGGACCCGAGGCTCGAGCGCGAGGTCGCCCTCAAGCTCCTCAAGGCTGCCGGCGGGAAGAGCCCGATCGCCTCGAACGTGATCGCCGAAGGCCGGCTGCTCGCCAAGCTTCGCCACCCGAACGTCGTCACCGTCCACGGCGCTGAGGTCCACGGCGAACGGGTCGGCGTCTGGATGGAGTTCGTCCGCGGGCGCTCGCTCGAGCAGATCCTCCGCGACCACGGGCCTTTCGGCGCGCGGGAGGCGGGGCTCATCGGCATCGACGTCTGCCGCGCGCTGGCGGCGGTGCACCGGGCCGGCGTCATTCACCGCGACGTCAAAGCACAGAATGCGATGCGCGAGGAAGGCGGACGCATCGTGCTGATGGACTTCGGCGCGGGAATCGAGGCGAGCGACGCCGAGAGCACGAGGAACATCTCCGGCACGCCGCTCTACATGGCGCCCGAGCTGCTTCGTGGAGAGACGGCGACGACGCGTTCGGACATCTACAGCCTGGGCGTGCTGCTTCACCGCCTGGTCAGCGGAACGTTTCCGATCGAGGCCTCTTCCTGGAGCGAGCTCCGCCAGAAGCACGCGCGGCGGGAATCGAGACTGCTGCGCGACGAGCGCCCCGATCTACCGGAGGCGTTCGTGCGGGTGGTGGAGCGTGCCACCGCCTGGGTGCCCGAGGAGCGTTTCGCAACGGCTGGAGAGATGCAGCGCGCCTTGTCGCAGGCGCTCGGTGTCGAGGAGCACCGCGCTCGGCGGCCTCCCGGAACCCGGGTCATCGCCGGCGGCGCCGTGCTCGTGTCCGCCGCCGTCGTCGCCGTGCTGCTGATGACGGGAGACAGACAGGATCGGACGACGACACCGACCCTGAACGAGAAGTCCGCCGCCCCCGCCGAACCCGAGGTCCCCGCGGCCTACACCGTCGAGGCGGGACTCTTCCGCGCACCGCGGGGCGGCGTGCGGGAGCGCATCGAGCCCGGGGCCCAGCTGGCGCTGGGAGACCGGCTCTCCCTCGAGATCCAGGCGTCGACGCCGCTCCACGTCTACGTCATCAACGAGGACGACGCCGGACGCGCCTTCGCCCTCTTCCCGCTGCCCGGGATCGAGCCGGGGAATCCGCTGCCGCCGAACGTGCGGCACGTGCTGCCAGGACAGCGCGACGGGAAGAGCATGTCGTGGACCGTGGACACGCCGGGCGGCCAGGAGCACCTGATGGTGCTGGCCAGCCCCACCCGGCTGATCGAGTTCGAGGTGGAGATGAACGGCTTGGCCCGTCCCGGTCAGTCGGCGGTTTCGATCCCCGAGTCGGCGAAGAGCCGGCTGCGAGGTATCGGATCTCTCGAGGAGTCGCCCGCGGCGGTAGAGGGCCAGCCGGCGACTCGCCTCTTCGAGCTCGTCGAGCAGCTCGCCGCCGGCTCGGAAACGGTCCGCGGCGTCTGGATGCGACGCATCGACCTGGCGAACCCCCAGCGATAGAAGCCCCGCCCGTCTACGGCGTGTAGCGGCCCTCTCCATCAGCACGGCGAGACTCTCCCTGCCTGGTCCTGGAGCGGACGGGTTGGCGCGTCAGCGATCGCCGGGGTTCCGTGCTACGCCGAGTCGAGCTGCCTCACGGCGTGATGGCGACCTTGAGCACTCCGTCACGCTGGTTGGCGAAGAGCTCGTAGGCTTCCTCGATCTGGTCGAGCTTGAAGCGGTGCGTGACGAGAGGGCGAAGATCCGCGCGCCCGGACGCGAGCACGTTCATGAGCCGGCGCATTCGCTCCTTGCCGCCGGGGCAGAGCGTCGTCACCACGGTGTGGTCGCCGAGCCCGGCGGCGAACGCGTCGAGCGGCAGCGTGAGCTTGCCGGAGTACACGCCGAGGCTCGAGAGCACGCCGCCCGGCCGCAGCACGCGCAGGCAGTTCTCGAACGTCTCCTGTATCCCGAGCGCCTCGACGGCGACGTCCACCCCGCGGCCGTCCGTGGCGTCCAGGATCGTCTTCACGGGATCGTGTTGCGTGTGATCGATGCACACGTCCGCGCCGAGCTTCCGCGACATGGCCAGCCGCTCCGGCACCGAGTCCACCGCGAAGATCCGCGTCGCGCCCATGAGCTTCGCCCCGACCGTCGCACACAGCCCGATCGGCCCCTGCGCGAACACCGCCACGGTGTCGCCGATCTTGATCCGCCCGCTCTCCGCGCCGCCGAAGCCCGTGCTCATGATGTCCGGGCACATGAGCACCTGCTCGTCGGTCAGGTTGTCCGGGATGGCCGCGAGGTTCGCGGCCGCGTCGGGGATCAGCACGAACTCCGCCTGCGTACCGTCGATCGTGTTGCCCAGCCGCCAGCCGCCCATCGGCTTGCCGCCGCACTGCGCCTGGCTCCCGCCGAGACACGACCCGCACTGACCGCAGGGGGTGATCGCGCCGACGACCACGCGCTGGCCGATCTCGTAGCCGGTGACGGCCTCGCCGAGCTTCTCGATCATGCCGACCGGCTCGTGGCCGACGGTCAGCCCGCGCGCGACCGGATACTCTCCCTTGAGGATGTGCACGTCGGTACCGCAGATCGTCGTCGTCGTCACGCGCAGCAATGCGTCGCGCGGACCGACTCGAGGGATGGGCTTCTCTTTCAGGACGATACGACCGGGTTCCACGAGCACGGCGGCTTTCATCGTGCTCCTCCTTCCCGCTGAGCGTCCCTGTGAGCGAAGGGCGGCGGGAGAGGCTCAGCTACCAAGCTACGCGGGGGATGGTTCGGGGAACAGACCGTGCCAGCTCCGCCTACGGAGTGTAGCGGCTCTTCTCCAGGAGCACGGCCAGGCTCTCGAGCCCGATCGTGAAGGCGGAGCGGAACGTGCCCTCGACGCCCACGTTCGCGCCGACGCGCGGTGCTCCACCCGACTCGCTGACGACGCGCAGCGTTCCCGTGCCGTCGTTCACCTGGTACGTGCCGAGCCCGAGCGCGCCCACCCCGCTCTCGACGTCGCCCACGATCCGCACCGTCTTCCCCTCGAAGCGGGAAGGATCATCGAGGAGCGTGGTGATGGGTACCCTCGGTGCGGCACAGCCGTGCAGGAGCAAAGTGCTGACGACGAGAAGCCCCGGCAGGGCGACCGACCGGCGCGTTTCCTTCGGCGAACTCTCCATGTACGTGCGCTCCACATTTCGAGGCCAGGATCACGACAACTCGAGCACATCCTACCACGACGTGTCCGGCCCGTCCCAGGCGGCTCCCGTCAGCGAACTGCCTCCTCCGGCTTGCCCCATGCTTCGTACAGCGCCGCCAGCCGCTCACGCGCCGCGGTTCGCCGCGCCTCCCATCGCCCGCGTGCATCCAGCCTCTCGTGGCCCTCGCGGAGCAGCGGCTCCGCCTCCGCGAAACGGCGCTGCCCGCCGACCGCTTCGCCCAGGACGCTCATCGCCTCGCCGATACGCCAGTCCGCGGCATCCAGGTGGCGCTGTCGGATCACCAGCGCCTCCCGCGCCGGGGGCTCCGCGCCTGCGTGGTCGCCGCGCCGGCACGATGCCTCCGCGAGCGCCACCAGCGCGGCGGCGACGTCCGGGTGATCGTCGCCCTGCATCCGGCGCGCGCGCTCGACGGCGCCACGCAGGAGCGTCTCCGCCTCCTCCGCTCGTCCCATCTCGCACAGGAACCGGCCGAGGTCGACGTCTCGCAGCGCCACGTCGATGTGCTCCTCGCCGCGGATCTCCCGGACGAGCGCGCACGCCTCGCGCAGCAGCTCCTCCGCCTCCTCGTCCCGCGACGTGGCATGGAGGATCTCGGCGTACACGGCCAGGTTGCCGGGCCCAGCGCGATCGTGGCGCCCGCCCAACCTCGCCCGCCGGTCCAGCCCCTTCTTCAGCAGCCGCTCGGCCTCCACCAGGTCCCCGCGCTCCCACTGGCGCATCGCCAGAGACTGCATGGCGTAGGCTCCGTTCGGATCGCCGACGCCGAGCTTCGCGCGCAACGAAGCCAGCGAGTCGCCGGTCGCGGGCCACGCCGTTCGCCGCTGCGCTAGTTGCAGCGTCTCGCGGAACTCGCTCGAAGAGGGGACGGCGAACACCAGCTCCTCCGCAGCGAAGAGTGCGAGCGCCCAGTCGCCGGGAGCCGCCTCCGGCGACTCCAGCATTTCCCGGACGAGCACGTTCGTCCAGACCCCTTCGCCCATCAGCTCGGTGTATGCGTGCATGTCATAGCACCTCGCCAAGGCGAACTCCGCCGCCATGTCACGCTCGATCTCGGTAAGATCGCCGCGCCCGCGGATCTCCGTTGCCGCATCCGACAGCTCCAGCCAGAAGCGGTCGTTCGCGGGCGTGATGGAGAGGTCGCGGAGGATCTGCCGGCGCACGTGTGGGCCGGCGATCTCCTCGGCGCGAGCAACCGCCGCATCGAAGAGCGCCCCGCGACGCTCGTACAGCTCCATCACCGCCGCGTCCTTCACCGGCTGCCCGTGAGCGGTGCTGCCCTCGATGCGCTTCATGACATGCGCCGGCGCCAGCTTCTCGCCCTCCAGCGCGTCGATCCACGCCACGGCGGCTTGCCGTGCCTCGCGGTGCGTCTCGCGGTCTTGCACACGCCGCTCCTCCGGCCGCGAATCGAGTACGCGGACCTCCGTCCGGCCGAGAGCCAGGCGCTCCCCGTCGGGACTGAACGCGAGCCCGGTCAGTCCGCCTTCGGCTCGACGAGCCAGCAGCTCTCGCCAGGTGGACGGCTCCCAGAAGAGGATGGAGCCGTCGACCGCTCCGGAGACGACCCGCCTGCCGTCCGGCGACCGCACGATCCCTTCCACGCGGTCGGAGTGCGCCGCGAGAACGTCACCGAACGAGCTGCGGTCGAGATCCCACAGCGCGAGTCCGCCGGTAGCCAGACCACACACCAGCGAACCCCAATCCTCGAACAGCGCGAGCGCCGTGATGCCCGCGGAGTCCGGCGCCACGCGCGTTTCGAGCAGCGTGCCCGCGGCCGGATCCCACTCGCGCAGCGTCCCGTCCGCGCCACCCGTCCACACGCGCCGTCCATCCCTCGAGAAGGCGACGTCCTCGACGGTGCCTCGGTGCCCCCACAACTCGACGAAGCGATCGGCCTCCGGCGCGAAGACGCGGGCGAGTCCGTGATTCCCGACGACCGCGACGCGCGTGCCGTCGGGGCTCCAGGCCACGCCCCGCGGGTCGTGCCCCCAGAACACCTCCGGCGCATACGTCGTGAGTCCGCTGGCCGCGTCGAAGATCTTGAGCCGGCCCTGTTCCCAGCCGCTCGCGACGGCCACGGCGAACCGCGAGCCATCCGGGCTCATCGCCGCATCGATCACTGCATTCGAGTGGGCGTGCGTGACGGCGAACTGATACCACCCGCCTACTGTGTGCGGATCGTCGAGGTCGATGAGCGTGGCGACGCGGGGCTTGTCGAACCTCGAAAGATCGCCGACGGCGAGCAGCCCCTTCGGTGGAAGGAAAAGGAGTGGCCGCGCCATACTGCTGCGCAGGAACGCCCAATCCGGGAACAGCGGCCACTGATGCACGACGCCGCGGGCATGCACCGTCACGAGGCGGCCTGCCCCTGGGTCCCAGGCGATCGATAGGGTGGGGCTCGCTTCACCCCGAAGCTCGCCGCGCGGCTGCGGGCCGACCGGACGGTACGCGCGCAGGACCCCGTCTCGACCGGCGCCGACGAGCGCGCCGCTTCCGGCCAGATCCAGGAACGCCACGTCTCCGCCGATCAGCGCACCGTAGCCGCCGACCTTGTCGAGAGAGGTGCGCAGGTCCCAGGTCGACGTGTCGTACAGCCTCGCTTGCGAAAGACCGAGCACGGCGAGAAGCGTTCCATCGGCGGAGAAGCCGCAGGTGGTCGTCGGACCCGTGCCCCGAAGCTCGCGCAAGATGCGGCCGGAGGGAACGTCGATCACGCACACCCTCTCCGCCTCGAGGGGCGAGACGACGAGCATCCCTCCGTCGGGGCTGAATGCGCCCCATGTGGTCGACGGGTCGAACGGAACCTCGGCGCGGCACACCTCGGCCCAGTCGCTCAGCCGGACGACGACGACGGTGCTGCTCGTGGCAAGCGCGACGTGGACACCCCCGGCGTCGAAACCCAGCAGCGACTCGTAGCTCCCGGCGGCTTCCGAGGACAGTCGTTCCTCTCCCGTGGTCAGGTCCCAGATCTGCACCGACCCGGGGCTGGTGGCACCGTAGGCGAGCAGCCGGCCGTCAGGACTGAAGCACAGGTTCGAAGCGAACGACTCCCATGTGGGGAACTCGTGCAGCTGCCTGCCGTCCCGTGCGTCGTACACGCGAATCGGTGCGATTCGACCGCCGGCAGCGCGCGCCGCGACGAGGCGTCCGTCCTCGCTGAGGCGCATGCAGTAACCGTTCTTCGTCGGAGGCAGCTCCAGCGTGGTGGCCAAGCTTCGATCCGCCTCGCTCCAGAGCCACTCCCACTCGAATCCCCGCAGCTCCTCGGAGGTCGACGCGAGGTGCCGGCGCACCGCGGCGGCGTCGTTGAGATCCAGCGCCGCCGCCGCCGCCGCGAGCGACGCGGTGTACACGCGGAACTCGGCCTCCCGGCGCGCCGCCTCAGCGCGAAAGAACAGGATCGTGCTCACGATCGTCGCCGCGACGAGAACCAGGAGCACGAGTGCCGACGCGGCCACTCCCACGCGATGTCGCCGCACGAACTTCTTCGCCAGATACGCGGGACTGGGAGGAGCCGCCATCACCGGGCGGTGATCGAGGTGCCGCTGGATGTCCGCCGCCAGCTCGCTGGCCGAGTCGTAGCGGCGCGTGCGGTCCTTCTCCAGCGCCTTCATCACGATCGCGTCCAGGTCGCCGCGAAGCTGGCGATGCAAGGTCATCGGATCCGTCCGGCGGCTCTCCGCGGTGCTCGTGGACTGCCGGCCGAGCGCGCGAATGCGCGTGCTGGGCTTCGCCGGATCCCGGTCGCGGATCGTCCGGCGCATCTCATCGGTTCCCTCCTTGCGAAGGGTCGCGGAGTCGAACGGAAGCTCTCCCACCAGGAGCACGTAGAGCAGCACGCCGAGCGAGTAGACGTCGGTGCGCGTGTCGACGTCGGCGCTCGTCGGCTCGGCCTGCTCGGGGCTCATGTACTCCAGCGTTCCCACCACCGCACCGAGCTCGGTATAGAGCGTACGCTCGGTGAGCCGCTGGTCGAACGCCTTGGCGAGACCGAAGTCGATGATCTTCGGCACCGGCTTGTCGTCCTGCGCGCGCACCAGCACGTTCGAGGGCTTCAGGTCCCGGTGGATCACACCCTTCTGGTGAGCGTGCTGCACGCCTTCGCACACTCTCGTGAAGAGATCGAGGCGCTCGCGCATGGGGAGACGCTGCCGATCGCAGTAGTCGGTGATGGGCTCGCCGTCGACGTGCTCCATGGCGAAGAACGGCCGGCCCTGCTCGGTGGACCCCGCGTCGAAGACCCGGGCAATGCTGGGATGGTTCATCAGGGCGAGCGCCTGGCGCTCCGCATCGAACCGCGCGAGGACCGACGCGGTGTCCATGCCCGCCTTGATCAGCTTGAGCGCGACGCGCCGCCGGACGGGCCGCTCTTGCTGGGCGAGCCACACCTCGCCCATGCCGCCCTCGCCGATCTTCTGGAGGAGGTGGTAGGGGCCGATCGTCATCCGGGGTACGGCGGCACCCGGCATGGTGGGGAGCTGGCTCGGGTCCAGCGTGTCATCGGGGTGGTCGGCGTCGGCCATCGGGTTCGGAGGTTACACGCTGGGGCTCGGCGGGGATAGGCGAAGCCAGGTCGAACGCCGCGCTCCCGACTTGACGCGCCGCGTGGTGGTTCGTGGGTGCTCGTGGTCCGGCTCCTTGGCAAGCCCGCGTGCCCGCGGGTCCCGGAGCTGGGCTCGGGATCCGGATTCGGAGTAGCATCACCGCCTGATCCGAGGAGCGCGCCATGCCGCCCGCCGACGATACGGCCCAGAACCCACGTTCCGAGCGGACCCTTCCGGTTGCAGCGGCGCCCTCCGCCGGGGCGCCGTCCGCCGGGGCGATGCCGGAGTCCATCGGGCAGTACCGGGTGCTCTCGGAGCTCGGCCGAGGCGGCATGGGGGTCGTGTACGAGGCCGAGCAGGCGAGCCCGCGCCGGCGCGTGGCGGTGAAGGTGATCCGGGGCGGGCAGTTCGTCGACGAGCAGCGCATCCGCATGTTCCAGCGGGAGGCCGACACACTCGCGCTGCTGGAGCACCCCAACATCGGCGCCATCTACGAGTCCGGGCGCACCGCGGACGGGCACCACTTCTTCGCCATGGAGCTCGTGCGCGGCCGCACGCTCGGCGACTGGCTGGCGGCGCGGCCGCAGCCCGCCGCCGCAGCGGAGCGGCGCCTTCGGCTCGAGCTGTTCCGGACGATCAGCGACGCGGTGCACTACGCGCACCGCCGCGGGGTCATCCACCGGGACCTGAAGCCGGGCAACATCGTGGTGGTGGCGAGCGCGGACGATTCCTCCGGCACGTCGTCCGGATCCGGGAGCCGCTCTCCCGCCGTCAAGATCCTCGACTTCGGCTTGGCCCGGATCACCGACGGCGACCTCGCGCTGGCCAGCATGACCACCGAGGTCGGCGTCATCAAGGGCACGCTCTCGTACATGTCGCCGGAGCAGGCGCGTGCCGATCCCACGCGGATCGACCTGCGCAGCGACGTGTACGCGCTCGGCGTGATCCTCTACGAGATGCTGACCGGGACGCGCCCACACGACCTGACCGCCAAGCCGCTTCCCGAGGCGGTGCGCATCCTCTGCGAGGAGGCCGCCCCGCGGCTCGGACAGAGCAGTTCCGGGAGGGTCGACGCGGACCTCGAGACGATCGTGGGCAAGGCGCTCTCCAAGGATCCGGACCTGCGTTACGAGAGCGCGGCCGCGCTCTCCGAGGACGTCCACCGCTGGCTGACGCAGCAGCCCATCCTGGCGCGGCCGCCGACCACCATGTACCAGCTCCGCAAGTTCGCCGCGCGCAACCGTGCGCTGGTCGGCGGGCTGGCGGCCACGTTCGTGGCGCTCCTGGCCGGCGTCTTCGTGAGCACGACGCTCGGCCTGCGCGAGGCCGCCCAGCGCAGCGCCGCGGAGGACGCCCGCGCCGATCTGCAGACAGTGGTGGACTTTCAGACCGAGATGCTGCGCGGGGTGGATCCCGAGCGCATGGGGCTGTCGCTGCTGGCGGACATGCGCGAGCGCGTGCGCGAGGCGGCGGGACGCGCCGGGCTCACGACCGAAGAGACGGATGCCGCCGTGGCCGCGCTCGACGGCGTGAACGGCACGACCGCCGCGCTCCGGCTGATCGACGCCGAGGTGCTGGACCCGGCCGCGGCCGCCGTGGACTCCCGGACGGACCTCGACCCGATGGTCGCCGCGCAGCTGCACGGGACGCTCTCGCGCACGCGCTCGGGCCTCGGCCTCTACGAGGGCGCGGTGGAGCAGGCCTCGCGCGTGGTCGAGCTGCTCGAGCGGGAGCGCGGCGCGGAAGCGCGTGAGACCCTGCGAGCGCGTACGGAGCTGGCTTGGGCCGTGGGGCTCGCCGGCCGCGACGCGGAGGCCGAGGTCATGCTGCGAGATGTCCTGGCCGCGCAGCAGCGCCTGCTGCCGGCCGACGACCCGGACCTCCTGCGTACCACGGGCAACTTGGCCGGCGTGATCGAGGGTCAGGAGCGCGCCGAGGAGGCCATCCCGCTGCACCGGCAGACGCTCGAGGCATGGCGCCGCGCCGGCGGCGACGACCACCCCGAGGTGCTCGAGTCGCAGCGGAACCTGGCTTACGCGTTGGCGGCAGCGGGTCAGTTCGAGGAAGCCGAGCCTCTCCTTCTGGACACCATCGAGACGGGACGGCGCCTCCATGGCGAGCGCGACTCCGGCACGCTTTCCGCCATGATCAACCTGGCCGCCGCGTACTACGACGAGGGCCGCAACGACGACGCGGAGAAGCTCGCGCTCGAGGTGCTGGAGGTCTACCGCCGCATGCACGGGGACGACCACCCCAAGACGCTCGTGGTACAGAACAACCTGGCAGCGCTCTACCTCGACACGGGCCGGCCGGAGGCGGCGGAGGAGCTTCACCGCCGCACGCTGGAGGTGCGAATGCGAACGCTCGGTCCGATGCATCCGTTCACGCTGACCTCGCTGCGCAATCTCGGACTGGTGTGCTGGGACCTCGGCAAGGACGCCGAAGCGGAGGACCTGCACCAGCGCGCGCTGGCCGGCCGGCGCCGTGTGCTCGGCAACGACGATCCGCGCACGATCGAGTCGCTGGCGGACCTGGGCGTCTGGTACGCGCGGCGTGGGCGTTCGGCCGACGCCGAGCCGCTGCTCGAGGAGCAGGTGGCGGCGAACCGCCGGCTGCTCGGGGAGGACGACGCGTTGCTGTACTTCTCGCTGGCCGATCTCGCCAACGTCGAGAAGCGGCTCGGCAAGCACGACGAGGCCGGTGCCCTCTACCGCGCGGCGTACGACGGGCTGCGGCGCCTGGACCACCCGAGTGCGGCCGTCGTGTCCTACAACTTGGCGTGCCTGGCCGCAGTCCGCGGGGACGCGGAGGGGGCTCTCCGCGCGCTGGCCGCCGCGGTGGACGCGGGTCTCGACGCGGCCGACCACATGGAGCAGGACGAGGATCTGCGTTCATTGCGCGGACGGCCGGAGTTCGCGGAGATCGTGGCGCGGGCGCGGGGTGGTGGCTGAGCCGAGAAGTCTTGGAGGGAGCGCCGTCGGTTGATTGTCGTCGTCGTGGCTCGTCATGGCCTTGCCTTGTCGGACCGGGAGTGTGCGACAGATCGCACTACCCGGGCACGTTCAGAAACGCCCTCATGGCCAGCACGACGAGGAACTGCGCAGCCGCCACGGGGACGAGGCGTGCCGGAACGGGACCGGCCGCCGCCTCCGGCGACGCCGCCGCGCCCACCGCCAGCGGCATCAGGAACATCCAGATCCGGCCGGTCTCGCCCAGAATCGTCCCGGAGACGTCCAGCACGAAGAGGGCGATGACGAGCGCCGCCGCGAACGGGATCTCGGCGCCGGCATCCCGCCACTCGCCGCGCACACGAGCCATCCACACGACGACGAGCGCCGGCCCGAGGAAGAGCGCGAAGTCGGCGAGGTTCCAGACCACCCACGTCGAGTACACGCGGCCGTGCACCTCCGCCTGCACGTGACGCGCCGCCTCCGCGCACTCGCGAAAGACCGCCGGCCAGTTCATTCCGAGCAGAGCTGTCGTTCCGACCACGACGCCGGCGCCGGCCAGCGCCGCCACCGAGAGACGCAGCGTCTGCATCACGGTCGGGAACGGCGTCCGCTTGCGCCGCGCGAGCACCAGCATCCCGGCGAACGCCAGCCCCCATGCACCGAGCGCCGCCAGCGTCGTGAACGACACGAAAGCCCCGAGCCCGGCGAACAACCCAGCCGCCGACGCCAGCCACGGCGCGCGCTTCTGGCCGGCATACCGCATGCCCTCGACGAGACACGCCGCCGACGCCAGCGAGAGGAACAGGATGAGATGATCTGTCTCCGGCGTGAACAGGAGGAAGCTCGGCAGGCTCCCCATGAGCATGACCGTGCCGCCGACGGCCGCCGGCGCGTTCCGCCCTCCGACGATCACCGCGAGCGGCACGATCGACAGCGCACCCAACGCCATCAGGCCGAAGCCCGCGATCCACGGCCCGCGCTCGTCGCCGAACAGCCACCGCATCTTCCAGAAGTAGAAGACGCGCCCCGGCGGCTGCGACGGCCCGTGCACCGGGAACGTGTCCTGGATACGGTGATATCGCCGAAGGAAGTCCGCCGGATCCCCCATGCGCCGCGCGATCGTGTCGTAGCTCGTGAAGGACTGCGAGGTCACGCGCGCCACGACGTTCGTCAGGCCGTCCGGCTCCGCTGCGGTCAGCACCACCATGTGCCCGAAGATCAGCGCGACGCACGCGGCCATCCAAGCCGCCCGCTTCGCCGCCCGGTCCCTCAGCTGGCTCCGCGCCGTGCCGAGCGCGGTCAGCACCGTCGCGGCGAATATGACGGCGCTCGCGAGGAGCCACGGCGAGAAGACGACACGCCGCTCCCACCGCCAGTTCTCCGGTCCCCGGAGCCCCGGCCAAAGGTCGGAGGCCAGCAGCGCCGTCGTCACGACACCGGCCGCCACCGCGATCCATCGCGTCTTCGAGCTCACTCGCTCATTCCTTCACCCGCCTCCAGATCTCGATCCGCGGATGATCGAAGAAGCGGATCAGCGCCTCCGCGCCGTCGTCCTTCAGCACGAGCGGTCCGATCCGCGGATACGATTCGAACACGGTCACGCGCTCGAACGGAAGCCGCCCTGCGTCCAGATCGGCATAGAAGGCGCTCTCCACCGGTCGCAGCTCGGGTGCCGTCGTGAACTCCCGTCGGTGCCCCTCCGAGAGCACGAGAACGTCGGCTCTCCTCAGCACGCGCTCCAGGTGCTCTACTCGGTCCTCGGCGCCTCGCCGCTCGTGCAGATCGTAGAAGTCCCGCCAGAGGATCTCGTAGCGCAGCGGCGTCCGCATCACTTCCGGCGAGGGCGACCCCAGCGGCGGACCGTATCCCGGCGGATCCTCCACCGCCACGGTCTCGGTTTCTCCGACGTTCGCGTCGAGCCACTTCGCCGCGGCCACGCGAGGATCGTCGCCGCCGTAGATAGCCGAGAACGCGAGACCGTGGAGCAGCGTCAGGGCGGAGACGACGGCCGCCGGCACGCGCCACCTCGCCACGGGGAGCGCCGCGCACACGGCGAGCGCCGGCAGCGCCGGCAGCAGGAAGCGCACCGTCTTCACCCGCGCCGCCAGCAGCAACAGGAGCACCGGCACGAGCACGAGCAGGAGGCGCGTGTCCCGCGGCGAACGCCGCCGCGCGAGGATGACGAGCCCGCCGACGGCGAGCATCTCCGGCACGATGCCGACCGCGTACGGCAGGAGCTTGGTGAGCTCGGTGACGAGCGGCCTGTCGTGCGCGTAGGGCAGCGTCCAGTCGTGGAAGTCCGCGGAGTACGCTCGGCGAAGGTTGCCGCCGAGTGTCGTATGCTCGCCGCCGTCGGCCCTGCTCGCGGCGTCGCCGAGCACGAGCGCCGGATTGAGCGCCACGGCGACCACCGCCGCCGTCCCGAGCAGGAGCCCCGCCCGCCCGAGGAAGCGCCGCCGCCAGCCGCCTTCGCCCCGCCCCTCGCCGTCGCCCGAGCCCGCCAGAGCGTGCAGCATCGGCAGCACGAGCACCGCCCCCGGCGCCTTCACCGACACCGCCAGCCCGAGCACCGCACCCGCCGCCGCCGCGCGCCGCGCCATCGCGCGCCCGGCCTCTCGCCACTCGGCCAGCCGCTCCGCCGCCAGCATCCCCGCGGCCAGCAGCGCCACGAGCGGCGCCTCCACCGTCCCGAAGTGCGAAGCCTGCACGAGCGCGGGGAACCCGGCCGTGAGCGCCGCCGCGGTCAGCGCCGTCGTCCACCCCCACCGCGACGCCCAACACCCGACGAGCACGATGGCCGCCGTGCCCCACGTTGCCGAGATCCACCGCGAGAGCAGCACCGTCGCGGCGAACTCGTCACCGTGAATCGGCGGACCCGGCGCCGCCGCCACCCCGAGGAAGAGCTTCCGCGCGGCGACGAGCAGCCACAGCGGCAGGATCCCGTACGACGTGATCCCGGGATCGGGCACGCCCTGCCCGAGACTCCTCTCCAGCTCGATGGCCTTCGCCACGACGAAGAGCCGCTCGTCGATGTGCAGCGCCCAGGGGAGTCCCCAATCAAGGCCGCGGAAGCGGAGCGCCGCGCCGGCGAGCACGATGACGACGAACGTGACCCGGACGCCGGCGCTCACCTCACGACCCCGGCAGCGCGCGCTCGAGCAGACGGATCCAGTTGCGTCCGAGCACGTCGTGGATCTGCTCGTCGTCGAAGCGCGCGGACATCTCGTCGGCCAGGCGCGGGAGGTCGGCGATCGTCTCGAGCCCCTTCGGCACCGACTCCGCGCCGAAGCCGCCGTCGAGATCGCTCCCGACACCCGCGGTCGTGTGCGTGCCGGTGACCTGCGTCACGTGCCAGATGCAGTCGGCCACCCGCGAAAGCGCCAGCGGTCCGCCGCTCTCCTGCGTCCACCCGGCCGTGAGCATCTTGTTGAACGGCACGGCGCCGATCACTCCGCCGCGCTCGCCGATGCGGCGGATGATGTCGTCGGGGATCTGCCGGTCGCTCGCGCAGATGGCGCGGGGATTGGAGTGCGAAGCGATCACGACGCCATCGAAAAGATCGAGCGCGTCGTTCGCCGCCTGATCCGCGGCATGCGAGAGATCCAGCACGAGCTTCGCCGCATCCAGCTTCTTCACGAGCTTCCGCCCTGCCGCGGTGAGCGGTCCCGGTTCGCCGGTGCCGCCCGCGTAGCGCGTGCCCTTCCACGCCAGTCCGACGAGGCGGACGCCGCGCTCGAACCAGCGGGGCGCATCATCGGGCGAGACGATCGGATCCGCGCCCTCCATCAATGGGACGATACCCACGCGGCCCGTCGCGCCGTCCTTCCACTCGTCGAGCACCGCCTTCAGATCCGCGCGACTCTTCACCAGACGGTACCCTTCGCCGTCCTTCGACACCTCACCGTAGATCTCGAGCTGCCTGAGCGCCAGCTTCTCGGCTTCCTGCGGCGTGTCGTACGCCAACGCAGGGTCGAACCCGGACTCCGCCCAGTCCTTCGTGCGCGGCACGAAGAGCGTCCCGAACACGAGCGCGACGCGGCCGGCGCGCAGCTCCGGGAGCCCCACCATGCAGCGCCCGCGCCACTTCGACGGCGGCAGCCCCTTCTCACTTCGTCGCACCTCGAGTGCCGACGTTCGCGGATCCCGCCCGAAGCACATGCGGTTGAACGCGAGATCGAGATGTCCGTCGACGAGGATCACGGCGCTCTCCGCAGCACGAGGACGAACTCTTTCGGTCCGGAGGATCCGCCCTTCGGCCCGAGCGGCGCGAGCAGATTCGCGAGGAGAGCCGGCTCGGCGGAGTCGGGCGGACGGGGGTCCGCGGCCTCGGCCGCCGAAGCCGACGGCGCGAACTGCTCGATGGAGTACCTCGCCCCGAGCGCCCACATCTTGTCGCGCGCCAGCTCCAGCGCTTCACGCGTGCGCATCAGCTCGCCGCCCTCGGTCACGAGGTGCGGCAGGATCCACTCCGGCTCCCGGTCCAGGAAGAACTCCGGGCCGACGATCTTGTCGTGACCCGGCGCGGTCGGCTTGCCGCCCGGCCGGAGCGCCACCTCGCGATCCACGAGCCCGGCCATGTCGTGAATGGTCAGCTCGGACCAGTACCCCACGTTCCCGATCCCCGGCGTGACCACCGCGTCGTCCGGATCGGCCCGTTCCCGCAGCGCGAACGCCAGCCGCTTCCAGCGCGCGCCGTTCACGCGCATCACGTTCCAGTACTGGATCTCGCTCCAGTACTTGTTCCAGTGCCGGCGGAAGTTGAACTGCGCGCGGACGGACTCCGGGACGACGTGCACGTCGGCGGCCGGCAGCAGCGCGAGCAGGATGGCGGCCGCAGCCGCTGCCGTAGCCTTCCCCGGGCTCCGGCGAAGGAGGGAGCCGAGCCACCAGCCGGAGAGCAGCGTGCCGAACGCGATCCCCGGAACGAGGAAGCGACCCATGGACATGAAATCCCCGCCTACGGCGACGGCGTAGCCGTACGCGGCGAGCACCATCACCAGCACCGGCAGCCCGACGGCGCGCCGCTCCGGGCGAAGCGCATGCAGCGCCGCCGGCACCACGAGCAGCGGGGTCAGGAACGTCAGCACGTACGTGGCCGCGTACTCGAAGCCGCGGTACAGGATGCCGCCGCTCATTCCCACCTTCGCCGCCGCCGTGTTGGAGATCCAGCTCCCGTGGTAGGCGTGTCGCCAGAGGACGAAGGCCGCCGTGCCGGCCAGCACGATGCCGAGGTAGCGGACCAGCGCGCCGGCCGCCGCCCCCCGCGACACTCGCCCTGACATCCGCCACGACACCGCGGCGCACAGTCCGACGAGCACCGCCCACGCCACGCCCTCCACCCGCACGAGCGCCGCCGCGAGTCCCGCCACGCCCGCGGCCACCGGCGCCGGACCCGCGCCGCGCAGCACGAGCCGCTCGAACGCCACGAACACCGTGAGCGCGAGCGCCATCGTCTCCATGCCGCTCGTCGACCAGACGAAGAAAGGCGCGAACGTCGCCAGGGAGAGCGCGGCGAGCGACGACGCGCGCAGATCCACGCCGCTCTCCCGCAGCGCCTCGAACACGAGCCGCAGCAGCACCGACCCCGCGGCGAAGGACACGAGCGCCGCCCACAGCGCGACGTCGCCGCCGAGCCGCTCCACTACGGCGCACAGCGCGACCCACAGGAAGTTGCTGTAGCCCTCGACCGGCACCGCTTCGCCCAGGTTGTAGCGGAGACCGTGGCCCTCGGCCCAGTGTCGCGCGTAGCGGAAGGAGATGTAGGCGTCGTCGGTGACGAACCAGAACGCCTTCACGAACAGGGCGTACACGAGCCAGACCAGGGCGAACGCCAGTCGATCCCGCGACGTCATCGCCGCGGTCGCCGTCTGCGCCGCACCGTGCACGCCGCCCGCCGGATCAGCCACCGCGCACCCAGTCGAGCGGCGTGGCCGGATCGAGCCGCACCACCTCGAGAAGCGTGGCCACGAAATCGCCCTTCGCCCCGGCGCGGTACGGGCTGAGGTACTCCCACACGATCGCCCCGTCCGGCGCCACCTCGAACGCGCGCCCGCGCTCCGACTCGGTGATGAGCGTGGTGCCGTTCGGCAGGCGCTCGCTCGCGCCGCAGAGCTCGGTGTAGAACGCGCTCGGCGGCGTGCCACGGTACGTCCACGCGACCTGCTGCGTCACTGGATCGAGCTCGATGACCTGGGACTTCCCGCCGTAGCCCTGGTTGTCGAATACGAGCAGGTGTCCGTTCGCGAGGAGCCTCGGCTCGTGCTGGCGCTTCCACGGCCCAGCCATCGCCCACACGATCGTCCCGCTCTCCGGATCGAGCACCGCCACGACGTTCAGCGTGTGGATCGAGATCAGCAGGTTGCCTCGGCGGAAGGCAGGCACGCGCGTGGCGTGCGCGCCGTCCAGGATCTCGAGCGCGTTCGTGTGGAAGATGTCGCCGGCCTCGGGCATGATCTCGAGGAACGGCGCGTAGACCGACCGCTCGAACGCTTCGAGCACGGAGATCTTGCGCTGCTCCGTCCCGTCCGGCGCGAGCACCGCCACGAAATCCTCCAGCACCGGCTTCTCTGCGTGGATGCGCTCGAGGAAGCGGATCTCGCGGGTGAGCACCCAGATGTTGCCGCTCCCGTCCAGGTCGAGTGCGTGGTGCGCGCCGCCGGCGTAGGCCCACACCAGGTTCGACGCGGAGTCGAGCTTCACGAGGCCGTGGCCCTCGAAGATGGCGAGCAGAGCGCCGCCGTCGAGCAGCCGCGCGCGGCGCCAGAACGTCGCCGCCTCGCGGTCCCTGGGGACGTCCGTTCCCGGGAAGGCCGTCCAGTAGTCCATGGACCAGCGGTGCAGCTCGCGGCCGGCCATGTCCAGGAGCACGGCCTCCGGCGCGTGGCCGGAGACGACGAGGTTCGGCCCGGCAAAGGCGCGGCTCTCGTCGTGCACAACGACCCCGCCGGCATCAGTGTCAGGCGCCTGCGTGCCGCTCGCGTAGCCGAGGGAGGCAAGCTGCTCGACCGCCTCGAGCTGTTCGCCGGTGAGCGCTTCGCCGGTGAGCGCTTCGCCGGTGCCCGCCACGCCGTCTTCGCCGCCCGCCCTCCGCCAGCGGCCGCCGGGCTTCGTCTCGTCCCGGCCGAGGAGCCCGTCGGCGGCCCGCTTCGCGCGGAGCAGCTGCTCGTAGCCGAGCCTCGCGGCGCCGGAGGGAGGAAGGCCGCGCTCGCTCGAGGCGAATCCCCAGAAGAAGGCGGCGAAGAGCGCGAGGGCGGCGATAGCGCCGCGCGCAGGGGAGATTCGCATCGGCGGCATTCTATCACCGGGAAAACGAGTGCGCCCGCGCACCGGAGCACGCGGGCGCACCGTCAGTTCACCGGGACCGCGCTACCCGATCGGGCAACCCGGACACGGCACGCAGTCCTTCGGATCGCAGGGGCCGCACTCCGACGGATCGCACGGAGTGCAGGCCGTCGCGCGGTCGACCTGCGCGGAGTCCCCCGCGAGCGAGAGACCGGCTCCTCCCACGGCGGCAAGCGTCGCGAGGGAGACGATGAGCTTCTTCATGTGAGTCCTCCTTGAGGCTCGAAGTGGAAAGGTGAACGATGAATCCGATCACGAGAACTTCGAGAGGACCTCGGGAGGCGGCGCCGTCGGCTCGAACGCGAGCGAGGCGGGAAGGGCGGGCGGTGCTTCGGCGAAGACCGGCTCGGGCGCGGGAGGAACCAGGCGCGCGGGACAGGCGATCACGCTGATCCCGCACTGACAGGCGATGCACAGGTTGCAGGCGGGGGGGCCGGCCGCCGCGGCGTCGGGTCCGGCCGCGTCGGTGCAGGGGGTGGCATCGGCGCAAGGCGCGGTGCAGCAGCCATCGAGCGGCCCGCCGGCGTTGCAGGCCACGCTGCCGGCCTCGTCCGGCATCCAGCAGATCGTGCCGTCGAGTCCGACGAGACGCGGAACGGGACTCGCGGCGGTGAGAGTCGCCGCGAGAAACCAGACGATCCAGGGGGTCGGGATCCGGTCCATTCCGCCTCTCGTCGATGGGGCCTGTACCCCGCTCCGCCGGGCGGGTTCCCGATTCGCGGGCATCTTCGGCACCGCGCGCGGGGACGACGATCCTCGGGCTTGTCCCGGGACCGCGGAGGGGACTGTGCTAGGGTGAAGGGATGAGAGTCCCCCCCGCGGTGCTCCAGGCGGCTCGGCCGGCCTTCGCGGCGTTCCTGGCGACCTTTGCCCGGCTCGTGGCGTCGGCGCTGCCACCGGCCTTCACCCCGGTCCTGGCTCTCGCCCTCGGCCCGGCCGCCCCCGCGGACGCTCAGCCCCGCCCGGAGATCGGGATCGTCTCCGGGCTCGTCTTCCCGGACGAGGACGTCACCGGCGGCGGGAATGGCACGAGCGATTTCGAGCCGTCGCTCGGCATCTACGCGGGTCTCCCCCGCGGGGATCACTGGGCCCTCTTCGGCGAGGGCCTGTGGTCCCGCTTCGACTCCTCGCGTCCCGACGGCGACGTCTCCTACGTCGAGGCGCGCGGCGGTGCCCGCGTCTTTCCCTTCGGGATGGCGCCTCGGTACGCGCTCTTCGCCGAGGTGGCGGCCGGCTGGATGCGTCTGGACCTCGCCAATCGGGTCTTCGCCGTGGACCGGCCCTTCGCCTCCGTCGGCGTCGGCCAGCGGTTCCACCTGGGCGATCGCTTCGCGTTGCACTGGGAGACGAGGCTCTCGCGGACCGCGGCCGACGACGGGGATCCCATCCAGGCCGGCATCGGCCAGCCCACGGTCCTGATCGGGCTTTCCGTCGGGCTGGGCGAAGGCCAGCGCGACCGGGACCGGGACGGCATCACCGACCGCCGCGACGTCTGTCCCGACACGCCGCGCGGTGCCCAGGTCGACGCGAACGGTTGCCCGCTCGACGGCGACCGCGACGGCGTCTTCGACGGGCTGGACCGCTGCCCCGACACGCCGCGCGGCGTGCCGATCGACAGCCTGGGCTGTTCCGACACCATCGACAGCGACGGCGACGGCGTCCCCGACGGCATCGACCGCTGCCCCGGCACGCCCGCCGACGTGAGCGTGGACGCGTGGGGATGCGAGCGGGCCGAGCTCCTCACCCTTCCGTTGCCGCGCGTTCTCGCGGGCGTGCGCTTCGAGCCGGGCAGCGTGCACCTTCTCGAGGGCTCGATCGAGGCCCTGGACCGCGCCGCGCAGGCGCTGCAGTCCTTCCCGGAGGATCACTTCGAGGTGGCCGGGCACACCGACTCGTCCGGGGACGCCGCCGAGAACCGCGCGCTCTCGCAGCGGCGCGCGGAAATGGTGCGCGCGCAGCTGATCGCGCGGGGAGTGAGCCCGGCCCGGCTGACCGCGCGGGGTTACGGCGAGGAGCAGCCGCTCGCCGACAACGGCACCGAGGAGGGACGCGAGGCGAACCGGCGCGTCGAGCTCCGCCGGATCGACGAGTGAAGGACTTCGTCAAGCAACGCTGGTTGCAGATGCGCGCGCCGCGGCCGCACGGGCCGACGGTGGCTGACGTGCAGCGCGCGCTCGCCGCGTTCGAGCGCGTCGCCGGACCTTCGCCCTTCGCCGACGACGGCGACGACCCCGTGTTCCTGCTGGCGGTGAGCTGGCGGACCGGCTCGACGCTCCTGCAGCGCGTGCTCATGACCGACCCTTCGCTCCTCGTGTGGGGCGAGCCGTGGGGGCGGATGGCGCTGCTGCCGCGGCTGACCGAGGCGGTCCGGGCGCTCGGCGAGGACTGGCCGCCGACGAGGTACCTGATCACGGAGATGACCGCCGACCCGACGCAGACGTTTCTCGCCGCCGACTTGTACCCGCCGGGGCAGGACTTCCGCGCGGGCCTCCGCGAGATGCTGGGGCGATGGCTGGCAGCTCCGGCGCGGGAGCGTGGTTACCGCCGGTGGGGCTTCAAGGAGGTGCGGCTCGGCGCCGCCGAAGCGTGCCTGCTGCACTGGCTGTACCCCAAGGCGAGGTTCCTCGCGTTGCTGCGAAACCCGCTGCACGCCTACCGCTCCTGCAAGAACTGGAACCTCTGGTACCGCTGGCCGGAGTCTCCGGTGTCGTCGGCGGCGGCGTTCGGCCGCCACTGGAGCCGCCTGGCCATGAGCTGGAAGGACGCGCCGCCGGACTTCCCGGTCCGCGTCGTCAAGTACGAGGACGTGGCGTCGGGCGCGCTCGACTTCCGGGCGCTGGAGGCGGAGCTCGGTCTGCGTCTCGACGAGGCGAAGGCCCTCGGCGCGCGCGTCGGGGCGAGGCCCAATCCGGCGGTGCTGACGCGCACGGAGGCGGCGGTGCTCGCCGAGGAGGCCCGCGAAGGCATGGCGGCGTGGGACTACGGGGCTTGAGCCGTGCGGACCGCCTTCGGGCCGGGCCGGCTGCAGTCCGCCGGCAACGACTACCGGTCGCTCGACAGAACGAGGCGGCCCTTCACTTCCGCGGCCTCGGAGGAGTCGTGCGGTAGTGTACTTCCACACTGGCTGACGCGAAGCTCTCGAGCCGGCTCAGCTCCGCTGTGGATAGGCCCGCTGTCCTCGTGGCCGGATCGGTGGTCACGATGAACCCGTAGGCCGGCATCCTGGACTGCAGCACCTCCTTCATGATCGAGGTCACGTCGATCGAGACGGTGCCCGTCTGCGCCAGATCCACCTCCGCTCGGGCGAACACCGTCTCCTCGAAGTCCCCGCCGGCCCGCGACCAGCCGGACGTCCAGCCGGCGGCGGCTGCGCTCCACTGGGTCGTCACCGGGTGAATCCGCAGGCGAAGAACGCCAGCCTGCCCTGTCCCGCTCAGGTCCAGCGTGAGCGTCGCCTCCGCGATGGAGAAGTCCCCAGACGGACCGGATCCGTCCAGGTTGAACAGGATCCGGTTGCTTCCCCGGCCATCTTGGATCGTAGACACGTCCTTGATCCCGCACGTGAACAGGCCCGGCACTCCGGACGTCGTCATGATCAGTCCCGCTGCCAGGGTCAGGAGTGTCTTCATTTGTAACCCTCCTTGATCTTCCCCCAGGAAGTGCGCTCCACGGAGACGGTCCCGCAACCCTGATCCTGTGCGCCGATGAGCCCGCAGCCGAGCGAGTTCGCCGGAAGGCAGGGGGAGGTGTCGAAGACGGTGAGATCCCCGCTCGGCGCGTCGCAGTACTGGGGGTCGACGATCCGATCCGTGAGATCCAGCCCGAAGTTGAGAGTGTTTCCGCCGGCGTTGTTCCAATAGACGTTGCAGCCCTTCGTGACGGCTCCCCCCGTCAGCTTGTAGACCGCCTGAGCGCCGATCGATCCGGTGATCAGGTTGTTGGTGAAGGTCACCGAGCCGAAGTCCAGGTAGACCGCGCTGCCGGGCAAGAGAGAACCGTTGGCTTCGAAGGTGCAGCCGGTCAACGTCCCGGCTCCTCCGATGGCGCCCGCGAACACGGCACCGGCAGCCTGACCGGGCGCCTGATTCCGCCAGAACACGCAGTCCAGGATCGACCAGGGTCCGGCGGCGCCGATGGCGATGGCGCCTCCCGAGGAGATCGCCGTGTTGCCCTCGAAGTAGCAGTCCGTGATGGTGATGCCGGCCTCGTAGTCATTGATGTTGATGGCGCCGCCACCGCCGGAACCCGTCTCGGCGTTGTTGAGGAACACCGAGTTTCGGATCACCGCTTGCTCGGGGACGCCGAGGTCGGCTCCTTGCAGACCGATGGCCCGCTCCACGCAGTTCCTGAAGTCGCACGCGTCCACGGTCAGATCGGCTTCAAGCACTGAGATTCCTGCGGGAAAGCCCACCAGATCGGTAAAGACGCAGGAAGTCACGTCGACATCCGTGTACCGCGATGACAGGGCTGCGGAGTATGGACCTCCCATGTCTCGGAACACGCAGTCACGGAAGGTGACCCGTTCGGAATCCACAACAAACGCGCCCGCCCTGTCGGTCGGCACACCCGTCACCGTAAACCCCTCGACCATTGTCTGCCCGGAGAGAAGCTGCTCCCCGTAGATGACGTTCGCCTGGAACACAGCCGCCTGCTGCATGTCGATGGTGGTGACCTCGGGTCCGCCCTCGGAGAGGAGCATCACCCCATCCGCGAGGAACACGCAGGCGTGCCTCTGAAAGCCGTGGAAGATACGCTGCGTGTAGTCGGTGTAGATGCCCGGAGCCACCAGAACGCTGTCGCCCGCGGTACTGGCATCGATCGCGGCCTGGATCGTGGCGTACTCGCTCGGGACGCGGCGCACCACCGCCCAGCCCTCTACCCCGTAGAGCAGGAGGAGGGTGGCGGTCAGCGTAGCCGAGTACGGTTTCGGAAGCCTCATCGCGGTCCTCATCTCACTAGCACCAGCTTCTTGGTTACGCGGAAGGAGGGTCCCTCGGCTCGCACGAAGTAAGCTCCCGCGGCCACCCGCTGCCCCGAAGCGTCGGTCCCGTTCCACTGGATCCGGTGGTACCCTGGCGCCAAGATCTGATCCAATGGTACCGCAACCCGCCGGCCGGTTACGTCGAAGACTTCCAGCCGGAAGGGACCGACGTTCTCGGGCGCCACGGCCAGGACCATCTCCGCCGCCCCCCGCATGGGATTCGCGAAGGGCGCACCCAGCGAGGTCCGATCGGGGATGATGGCATGGGTCCCGGTGGCGTCCTCCACCGGTGCGCTTCCCGGCCCAGCCACGATCCTCCCGACCTGCGGAGGCCCGGACATCCTGAAGTACGTGGGGTTAGTGTCGCTGGACTGGATGGGGGTGATCTGGAAGTGATTCTCGCCCCCCGAAGGATCGGGAACGAGCCGCGGGTTGATCTTCGTCGTCTGCTTCGAGCTCAAGCTCAAGAAGTCCTCGTTACCCTGCGAGTCGACCAGATACCAGTAGCAGTCTCTGGCATCGAGCTTCACGCTCGTGCCCGTGTCGGGGTCTTCGTTTCGAATGAACTTCACGTTCTGGTCCAGCACCATGAGCCCGTTGTGACCGCGACCGGCCGCGCCGTTACCGAGTTTGGTCTTCGCCTTACTGTTCGTGCGAGCCACCTCTTTACCCGCTTGGAGCCGCACCTCCAGCCAGTTCGCCTTGAAGCTGACCGCCGGACCGACCACCGTACTGTCCCGGCTCACCTCCACGCCGCGGTATGAACTCACCACGTTGTTGCTGTCCGCCCGCACGTCCTCGGTCTGGAGGAATTCCATGCCGGCAAAGCCGAAGTCCTGGATGTAGTTCCTCACGACCTCGATCGTTCGTTCGTCCGTCCCGCAGACCCAGTTCGCTTTGACCCCCGAGTAGGTACCGGCCGTAGTCACGCCGGGGCCAATCACATGGTTCCCTGCGATTCTCAGTGTCGCCGTGTTCGACGGCGCCGTGCTGCACCAGGAGTTGCCGAAGTAAGCTTCGATCGCGGCACTCGTGACCGAGCCCCCCTGCACGCCGAAGATGTCGATCTCGTTGTCCAAGACCTGAAGCGCCGCTGCTTGGTCCACGAAGACACCCGTGTCCCCGGCGCTGCCGGGGCTGATCGTCCCCCGGATGATCGTATTCGACTCGACGATTCCTCCCTGACCCAGCGACCCATCCACCCACACGCCGATCCCCGCGAAGTGGTGGATCCTCGAATGCCGCACCGTCGTCAGCGAGTCCGGGAAGAACACGTACAGCGGGTTCCAGGCATACCCGATGTCCGCGTACTCGATCACGCTGCCGCCGTAGACGCTCTGGTCAAGGAGGATCCCACCCCAGTTGGTCGCCGCGCTCGTCTGCGTCTGCGGGCGGAAGTAGACGGTGTCTCCGCTCGCCGTGCTTCCGGTGGTGAACAGCTTCCCTGAAACGATGAGGTCCACCCTCCCCGGAGTGCCGTACCCCATGTCCGCTCCCGCGCGCACGCTGTCCGCGGCGACCACGTTGGTCGGCCCGTCGAGGTCCCAGATCCCCGGAAATGGATCGACGTGATGCGTGGAGTCAGGACCCGTCCGGTCCCACACGCCGTACGGCAACACCACGTCCGTGCTATCGAGGTAGATGTGCTTCGCCGGGCTGCCGCCGATGTTCTTGAACTGGACGTCCGCCAGGTTCGGCGCAATGAGGTTCTCGATCGAGACGCCCCGGACCGCGTCGCGAACAGTGGCGTTCGAGATCGACGAGAGAGGCTCCTCTGAGCCGACGTAGCCGTAGCCCGTCCAGGTCGCCCCGATCAGGTCCATGCGGATCCCGTACCAGCCGTTCGCCGCCGTGGTGTCCACGCCGCGGAACTCGATGGGTTCGTTCGCCGTACCGTCCGCGAGCAGGGTCCCCTGAACGATCAGCTCGACGAGACTCGTGTCCTTCCCGCCCGCAAGCCGGTCCGTGCTGTCCGCCGCCACCACCATGGTCCCGGGCTTGATCTCCAGCGTGCAGCCCGGCGCCACGTAGAAGTCCGCATCCAGCGAGACGAGGCCCTCCCAGACCTGCTTCCCAGCCATCACGCTGTCCGCGATCGGGTAGCCGGCCCGCGCCCATGCTTCGTTCGTGTTCTGAGCGTCCCGAGCCGTGAACGTCATCCAGGTGGTGTCGTGGCTGGCGACGAACCACCCCCGCTGGGAGTCCTTCGGGCCGTCGGCGAAGTCCGCCGTCACCATGGAGGGAACCGACCAACCGTCGGGAGTGTCGGGCATTTCCGACGTCGCATCGAATGGATCCTGCGGAACCGCCGTGGTCACGTACTTATGCCAGATCTGATCCAGCGACGTGGTGTCGGGTTTGGCCGCCCAAATGAGGTGCCAAGTCCCGTCATCCGTGCGCAACAGCTGCATGTCGTGCGCGTTCACTCCGGACGGAGTGAGTTGCCTGGTGTTGTCCACGTCGAGCTCAGTCGAGTCCGGATACGGTGGGTCGACGTCCACCCGGTGAATGAACACGGGGCCACCGACCATCCTCCAGAGGAAGTACAGGAAACTCCCCTCCTCCACCAGCCAATCGATCCCCTCCGGATCTCCCCCAGACTCAGCGAATCCCTGGAAGTCGTCCGGCTGATGGTCCGTCAGGAGCACTCGGCTGGCGGTGTCCTGCCATGCGCCGCCGCGCTGCCCCGGCATGCCCCAGAAGTGCCGCCACAGAACGGTGTCGTCACCGGGATTCTCTTCGAAGACCTGCCTCCCCCACATGTGCACCGTGCCGTTCGCGTCACGCAACAGCGTGCGAATCCCTGCCGCCAGCATGGTGGGGCCGCCCTGAGTGTGCCTCTGATACCCCTCGGTCGCGAACGTCTCCTTCGGCCAAGCGCTACCTGCGTCCGGCGTATCCACCGCCTTCTTCGTGTACACCATCCAGTGCTCTGCGGGCGTGCAGGACGACGAGTCCGCATCGTGGGAGATGGCCACGTGGATCGAGTCCGCATCTCCGCTCCGCTCCAGGAAAAGCTGCGGCCCGTGTTCGCGACGGGGGCATTGGGAGATGCCTGCCGTCAGTGTGTCCGATAGCACCACTGCGGTGTCGGGGGCCCAGCTTGGCCGATCTTTGACCTTGTACCCGATCGCCGGGTACGCGGACGAGTCGCCGTAGGCCTGATGATGGAAGATCTCGAAGGCCACGTGCACCTCGTCGTTTCGGTCCACCACCATGTCGAAGTCCTGTCCCCTCAGGCTGTCACCGCTCGGAGACTGCACACCGGTAAGAAGATCCCGCTCATCCTCCCACGCCTCCACCCAGGCCGCGGAATCCAGATCGGAACCGACCTCGATGTACCAGCCCACCGCACCATCGCCGCCACAATGCACAGATCCAGGGTTCACACACTCCCGAAGCACGTGATGAATCCGGCGACTGCCGGCCTTGCTCCAGGAAGGCTGAACATTGGGCGAGCAGCCGTAGGTCGTGTTGCTGATCTGCACGGCCGGCTGCCACATGTAACTCGAACTGGTCGTTTCTGCGCGGATCAGGATCAGGATGAGTGCGAAGGTGCAGGCGGCGGTGAGTGAGGTTCGTGACATGACAGTCCCCCGGCTCGAGTGCCCAGCCTGGGACACGTCCCGCCGCGGGATCCCTGCTCGCGGGACGCGCCCGCTTGGTCAGCACCTCCGACGGGGGATTGCCGGAGATACATCAATGATCTGTCGCTGACCTGGAACCAATCTACTTCCGGGGGGGCCGCGTCAAGGGACCGGCGGGGGGGCGTAGTTGGGAGGCAAACTGACCACTACGACGCAGCAGATTCACCGCTCGGACCCGCGCGGACGCCGCCGACCACCGAGTCCCGTCTCACCCGGGACCTCCGCAGGCTGGACTAGAGCCTCCCGCCACCTCGCCGCCGCAGCTCGAGCCGGCGCCGGCCGTGCAGCCGAAGCAGTGCCGCCCGGTGACGACGCGCCGCCCCGAGTGCCTCGCCGGATCGAACTCCGAGATGTGCCGGCCCGCGCCCGGCTCCACCGGCAGATCGAGCATCTGGTTGAAGTCGCAGTCGTAGAGCGTGCCGTCCCAGCCGACCGAGACCATCGTCCGGCACATCACGCCTGCCGCGGCCGCCGGGTTGTACGCGTCGATGAGCTTCTGCATGTAACGCTCGTAGTTTCCGCTCTCCAGCAGGAACTCCAGGAAGCGGCTGATGGGCATGTTCGTGATCGTGTACACACCGTCGATGTCCACGTCGTGGCGGCGCTTGAGTTCGCGGCGAAAGTCCGCCTCCGCCGCCGCCTGCCGCGGGGGGAGGAAGGCGCCGACGGGATTGCACACGAGGGTGAGCCGGCGTCCACCGCCCTTGCCGTAGCCCGCCGCGTTCAGCTTGCGCAGCGCCCGGATCGACGCGTCGAACACGCCGTCGCCGCGCTGCGCGTCCGTCTGCCGCGGCTGCCAGTACGGGAGGCTGGCGACGATCTCGACGTCGTTCGCCGCCAGGAAGTCCACGAGATCCGCCTGCGGGCGAAGCTCGAGCACGGTCAGGTTGCAGCGGTCCATGACGTGCCGGCCGAGCCGCTTCGCCTCGGTCACCAGCCAGCGAAACACGGGGTTCAGCTCCGGCGCGCCGCCGGTGATGTCCACGACCGGGATGTCGGTCCGCGCGAGCGCCGCGATGCACGCCTCCGCCGTCTCCCGTGTCATGATCTCCTTGCGATCCGGTCCGGCATCCACGTGACAGTGGCGGCAGGTCTGGTTACACAGCCGCCCCACGTTGATCTGCAGCACGCGGATCCCCGCTGCGGTGAGCGGCAGCAGACGCGAGCCGCGCAGCTTGTCCTCGAACCGGGCGAGCCCGTTCTCCTTGCCGAGGATGCTCTTCTGGAACGCAGTCGAGGCGAGCGGGCTGCCCCGCTGGCGCAGCGACGGCAACGTCTTCACATGGACACCTTGGCCAGCGCGTTCTTCATCTGCACGCCGTGCACGAGGGACGCGCCGCCTCGGATCGCGTTGGCGACGTGGATGGCCTCGGTCATCTGCTCGAGGTTGGAGCCCTTCTCGAGAGCGGCTTGAGTGTACGCGTCGATACAGTAGGGGCACTGCACCGCCGACGCCACCGCCAGGGCGATGAGCGCCTTCTCCCGCTCGGAGAGTGCGCCCTCCTCGAAAACGGCGCCGTAGTACTCCATGAACTTCTGCCAGAGCTCCTGGCTCCCCTCGGCCATCTCCGCGAAGCGGGCGAGGTCGGCCGGATCGTAGTAGGTCTCCTTCATGCGGGTCTCCCGGGTTGGCGTGGAGCGGCGGTAGTCTACCATCCACCGCGGCGCGGGGCGGAAGGCCGGGTAGTGGGTCGGCTTGGAGCGCGCGCGACGGGGCGCGAGGCCAAGGAGCCTGGCCCGGGCTCAGACAGTCCTCGCGACGCGTCGTCCCGAGGAGGGGGCCCGCGCGAGTGCCGCAGCGGGTGCGCAGGTCACCCGAGTCATGGGGCTCGTCAACAGGATCCCTGCGCACCCGCGAGGACTGTCTGAGCCCGGGCCCCATCCTAGGGACGACGTGTCGCTGCGGAACTCGCGCGGGCGAGACCCCCGACCTCGCACCGGTGGCGCGCGCTCCACGCTGACCCACTGTCGACGCGACGCTCTCGTTGACAGCGGTCGGCTCGCCGTCGATCATCGCGCCGGACGGGTCGAGGAGGGGTGCGATGAGGGCGGGTCCGGCCTTCCCGCGCGGCGAGTGGGCGAAGTCACCGCTGCGCCTCTTCGACGGCGACCGCGTGCAGGCTCAGCTGGAGGACGGAGACTGGGTCGCGGGCGTCCTCCGCGTGGTGGGTCACGGTCTCGAGATCCTCTACGACGAGCCGCGCGCCGTCTCCGGCTGCATCGAGTCCAGCCGCTTCCTCGACCGCGAGCACGCCGCGCGGCTCCGGGTCATCCTCCGCCCGCAGAACCTCTGGACCGACGCGGTGCGCGCGCGCCGCGAGGATCAGATCTGGTTCTGCTCGCACCCGACCCTGCCCCACCGCCTGCGCCGCTGGGCGCGGGAGATCCTCCACCGGGATCCGATCGCCGCCGAGCCGCTGCTGCGCCGCTACATCGGCCGCCGCGTGCTGGTCGAAGCGAGCCAGGGGCCGCGCAAGCTCCTCGCCTCCGGTCTCCTGCTCTCCTTCGACCGGGAATTCCTCGCGCTCGCCGATGCCACGCTTCCCGCTGAGACGCAGCTCCCCCTCTGCCCGGGGAAGACCGCGGGCGCGGATCTGGAGATCCTCTGGAACGACGACGGCCTCGAGCTGTTCAACCGGGGGCCCGTCACCGTGAGCGTGCTGGGTCTTCGCACCGCCGACGGCCTCCGCCCGTGGGAAATCGTGCTCCGGCCCGGCTTCCGGGAGCGGACCGGCCTGCGTCGTTCGCCGGCGGGTACCGTGGAGCTCGTGTTCGAGAGTCCCGTCAAGGGCGACGCCGTCTTGCCGCGTGCGTCGTTTCGCGTGCGGGGCGGTTCGGAGGGCGCCATCGCCTTGCCGGCGCTCCCGGATCTCGCGACGATGGCGGACCTGCCGAGCCCGGCCGCCGTCGAGGCGCTCGAATCGGAGCGGCTCAGGAACACCGGGCTCGCCGAGCCCTCCGCGGTCTGACTGGTCGGGCGCGGCCTTCGCCCTTAGAATGCCGGGTCCGTTCACACCCACATCGAGGAAGACGATGTCCCGAATCCACCGGATGCTTCTCGCCGTCGTTCTCCTGGCGGCCTGCGGCCCCGCCACCGTCCGAGCGGAGGACCCAGCCGTGAAGGAAGCGACGAAGGCCGACGGCCTCTACGCCGTCTTCGAAACCAGCATGGGCACGATCGTGTGCAAGCTCCACTATGACAAGGTCCCGGTCACGGTCGCGAACTTCGTCGGTCTCGCCACGGGCGGAATCGAGTGGAAGGACCCGAAGACTGGCACGATGGTGAAGCGGCCGTTCTACGACGGACTCAAGTTCCATCGCTGCATCAAGGAGTTCATGATCCAGGGCGGCTGCCCGCTGGGAAACGGCCGCGGGGATCCCGGCTACAAGTTCACCGACGAGTTCGACGCGTCTCTCCGTCATGACGGACCCGGCGTGCTCTCCATGGCGAACTCCGGGCCGAACACGAACGGCAGCCAGTTCTTCATCACGCACGTCGCGACACCCTGGCTGGACGACAAGCACTCCGTCTTCGGACGCGTCGTGCTCGGGCAGGGGGTCGTCAACCAGATGGGCGAGGTCCCCATGAAGGGTCCGGGAACGGAGCCGTCGGTTCCGGTGAAGGACATCTTCCTGACCAAGCTCAGCATCGTGCGGACCGGTGCCGCAGCCCAGGCGTTCGACTGGAACGCGGCCTGGTCGAAGCGCGACGAGGCCGCGGGGCGGCTGGCCGGCCAACGGGAGAAGGCGACGCTGGACGGACTGGCGACCGTCTGCAAGCAGCTCGGTGTGGACGTGGCGAAGTCGGTGAAAACCCCGAGCGGGCTCCGCTACATCGTCAAGCAGGAAGGCAAGGGCGACAAGCCGAAGTCCGGCAAGAGCATCTCGGCCCACTACACCGGGTATCTCACCGACGGAACGAAGTTCGACTCCAGCCGGGACCGGGGCAAGCCGTTCCAGACGCCGATCGGGATCGGACGTGTGATCAGGGGCTGGGACGAGGCTTTCCTGGACATGAAGGCCGGCGAGCAGCGCGTGCTCATCATCCCCCCCGAGCTCGGCTACGGCTCCCAGGGAACCCCCGGCGGTCCCATCCCGCCGAACGCGACGCTCGTATTCGACGTGGAGCTGGTCAGCTTCACGAAGTGAGGCGACGCAAGAATCCGCCAACGTTCTCCAACGGCCGGCTCGCGACGTTCGGATCCCTCGGTCCGGCCGTCGCGGCGGCCGATGAGATCGGGAATGCCCCAGGTTCCCGGACCACCGGGGTTGGGATATGCTCGATCGTCCCCCCCGGGCCAGCCACGGGAGTAGTCCATGAACGTCTGCGTGTATTGCTCGTCCAGCGACCGCGTCGCCCGCATGTACTTCGAGGCGGCGGCCGAGCTCGGCCGGCTGCTCGGAGAGCGGAAGAACAATCTCGTGTACGGCGGCGGCAACACCGGGCCGATGAACGCGCTGGCCGTCGCCGCCAAGGAAGCCGGCGGCCGCGTCATCTCCGTGATCCCGCGTGCGTTCGATCGCCGGGGTCTGCGCTTTCAGAGCTCGGACGAGACCGTCGTCACCGACGACCTGCAGAGCCGGCGTCTCACCATGGTCAAGGGTTCGGACGTGTTCGTGGCGTTGCCGGGAGGGTACGGCACGCTCGAGGAGGTCGCCGAGAACCTGACCATGCGGCAGCTCGGCTTGCACCAGCGTCCGATCTCGCTGGTCAACGTGGGCGGCTTCTGGAACGGGTTCCTCTCGTTCCTGGATCAGCTGGAGCGTGACGGCTTCATTCTTCCCGAGCACCGCCGACTGGTGCACGTCGCCGAGCGGCCCCGGGACGCGATGGAGTATCTCGACCGGTACGCACCGGTCGATCTGCCCGACAAGTGGTCCTGACGCGCAGCGAACCTCGCCGCGCGCCGCGCCACTCCCCTCAGAACAGCTCCAGCTGCGAGTCGTCTCCGACCACACGGTCGAAGTCCAGGCCCAGCAGTCCGAGGACCGGTTCCGCGACCGGACGGATCTGCCGCTGCACGTAGTGCTCATGGTCGATCGGGGACCTTCGCTCCGCAGCCGGCTCCGCTCCCTCCCTGGTCATGACGTACTCGACGACCCATCCGGGCCCGCGCCGCATCTTCCGCGCGGCGGCCACGTGCGGAGGCGTCGAGGCCACGTACGCGTCGAGCCGCTTGCGCAGCCCCTTCCGGTACACGAGCATCTCATCGAGCCGGCCCGCGCGCAGGTCCGCCACGACCGTCTTCAAGTACTCGGCGACCGGCGCATCGGCGAAGAGCCGGGCGAACAGCTCGCGCTGCACGCGCTTGGCCAGTTCGGTCCAGTCGCGGCGCACGGCCTCGTGTCCGGTGAGCACCAGACGCGTGCCCTCGCCCTCCCGCGCGAGGCCGGCGTACCGCTTCCGGGCACCGGCAGAGCCGCCGCGTACCGCCGGAAGGAAGAGGCGAACGTAGATCCGGTCGATCTCGAGCCGAAGACGGCTCTCCACGCGCCACCGCGCGGCGACCCACGCCGCGAGATCGCGGTTCAGCAGCTCGACGAGCTCGTTCGCCAGACGCTCGGCCTCGTCCGTGCTCTCGCGGCCGGACTCCACGAACAGGCTGTCGGTGTCGCCGTAGAGCACGCGGAAGCCCTCGCGCTCCACGCGCGCCTTCGCCCACAGGAGCACCTCGCGCCCGAACCCGGTGATCGCGTTGGCCAGCGCCGGCGAGGCGAAGCGGCACGCCGACGTGCCCAGCACACCGTAGAACGAGTTCATCAGGATTTTGATGGCGACGTTCGCGGCGCGGTCGCCGGAGCGCTTCGCCGCTTCGCGGCGCGGGAAGAGCGCGTCGAGGATTCCGGGTAGGATCCCGGGCTCGCGGCGGAACCGCGCACCGTTCGGCGCGACGATCGGATCGTCGTACTCCGCCGGCTCGACGACGCGGCCGAGCGGGTCGATCTGGAACGTGCGGATGATGCTGGGATAGAGGCTCTGGAAGTCGAGCACGATGACGTTGCGGAAGAGTCCCGGCGTCGGCTCCAGCACGTGGCCGCCGCCCAGTTCCTCGGGCACGGACCACGGCCGCACCGTCGGCGCGACCATCCCGCGCCGCCCGAGCTCGGACAGATACAGGAAGTCGAAGGAGGCGATGCTGGCCGCCACCCGATCCGGCGGCATGCCGGTGAGGCGGCTTCGCTCCACCGCCAGCGGCAGCAGCTGCAGCTTCTCGAGCACCGCGAGCACGAGCTCCGCGTCGCGGCGGTTGTACGCGGCGAGCTTCTCGCGGTCCTTGCGGAATGCGTCCAGGATCTCCTGCGCGCGCCCCGGGCCGGCCATGCTCTTGCCTTCACCCAGCACCTCCCTGGCCACGGAGTCCAGGGAGTAGCTCTCGAACCGCAGGAACGCGCCACGCAGCAGGGCGATCCCGTCGAGCACGAGCCGACCCGGCAGGCGGGCCTCGCTCGGCGCGCGCGGCGAAGCGGCCGGCCGGATGCGCAGCGGATCGGATCCCCTCCCGAGCGCGAGCGGAACGCCGCAGCGCTCGGCGATGCCCGCGAGTACGGCGAGATCGAAGTCGACGACGTTCCAGCCGGTCAGCACGTCCGCGTCGATCCGCCGGACGCGGTCGACGAACGCCGAGAGCAGGTCGCGCTCGGTGGCGAAGGGAACGGCGTTGGCCGGGCACGGCCAGCCGGGCGGCGTGAGCAGCAGGACTTCGGATGTTCCGCACCCGACGAGCGCGATGGACAGCACGCGTCGCGCTTGCGGATCGGTCTCGATGTCGATGGAGAGAGCGCGCAGCGCCGGCGACCAGTCCGCCGCCTCGACGTCCGGGTTCTCGAAGACGCGGTCCACGTCCGTCCCGGGCCTCGACGGACCTTCGATGCGCAGCGATCCCCGGATCCCGCGATCGATCAGCCAGCGCACCGCGAAACGCACGTCGGCCTCGAACGTCTCGATGCCGCGCTCGATGAGCCGGTCCCGAACCGCGGGCGCGTCCTGCGGCCGGCGCACCCCGACGCGCGCGACCGGCTCTCCCCGCATCGTCTTCCGGCCGCGGTCGTCCGGGCCGACGTCGGCGCCGAGCTCTCTCGCTCGCGCGGCATCGTCGGCACGGATCCAGAAGACGGGCTGCTGCCGATCGTCGCGGAGGCGGAACGACCCGCCGCCTTCCAGAATGCCGTGGAGCACGACGACGGCACGTCCGCTCTCGACGCGGTAGGAGGCGTCGAGCAGGAAGCCGAGGACGCTCGCCGGTCCGCTCACCTCACTCGACATGAGGGAACTCCCGTCCCGAGTGTCCGAGGTGCGCTCACTCTACCACGAAGGCATGCAGCACCGGCCGGCCGCTCGCGTCCTCGAACGTGAGGGCTGCCGGCGGCAAGCGTCCGCCGAAGTGCGCGAGCAGCATGCCGTGCAGCCGCCCACCGTCCCAGACGACGAGAGAGGCACCTTCGCGCATGCGCGCCGCGAACTCGGGCGCGGGCATTCCCTCGCGCTCCGGGTTCAGGAACTCGAACGGAGCGTCCCGTCCGAGGTAGTAGCGCAGCGGCCACTCCAGCCAGTAATCCTCGACGATGACCGGCGGGCGCGGGCCGGAGGCCTCGGCACGCGCGCGGAGCGCATCCGCCGCCGCCCGCTTGGGGTCGACCGCAGCGGTGCGGTACGTGCGATGTGCTTCGCCGCCGTTGCGCAGCACGTGCACGGGATACGCCAGGGCGAAGTGCGCACAGAGCGCGGCGCAGGCGAGCGCGGTCGCCGGGACGGACGCGCGTAACGAGCCGAGCGCCGCCGAGACCACGACGACGGCGGGAACGACGGTCCAGAGCGCGTAGCGCTCGTACTCGGGCGAGAACGCACCCGGCCCGGCCACGAAGTAGAAGACGAGCAGCGCGGCGGCCTCGCCGAGAACGAGAGCGGGAAAGCGGCGAATCCCGACGAGGCGCGCGGCGATCGACGCCGCCAGCACCGTCGCGACCAGCGTCTGCTCGGCGGCGGCGGGCATCCAGCTCCCCGCGAAGTGCTCGTACACCGACGGTCCGCCGAGGAGGCGCGCGTATCCGAAGGCGAAGAGCCGCACGGCGCGCCAGGAGAAGGCCTGGGGAAACGAGCGCTCCGGATCGTAGGTCTCCGGCAGCGGCAGGGCGACGAGGAGGGCGAGAGACAGTGCGACGATTCCGGCGGCGAGTCCCGCGAGCACGGCGACGCCGCGGCCGCCGCGCGGCACCCGGTCACGGACGAAGAGCAGCGCGGCGATCGGCAGCGCGAACCCGACCACGGGGTGCGCGAGCAGGCCGGCCGCCGTGACGACGAGAACCGGGCCGACTCTCCCGCGAAAGGCGAAGTACAGGAGCGCCGCGGTCGCGAGCGGGATCAGCGCCGGCTCCCAGCCGATGCGCGAGTAGGCGACGAACGGCGGCAGGCTCGCGGCCAGCATCGCCGCGACGACTCCGCACCGCGTGCCGAACGCGGAGCGCACCAGCCAGCCGATCAGCGCCACCGCGGCGAGACCGGACACGACGGCCAGCCCGCGCAGCGCGAGCACGGAGGGGCCGAAGACCTGCTGCAGGAGCCAGACCGGAGCGAACCAGGCAGGGCTCGCCGTTCGACCGGTCGGGGTCTCGAGCGCAGTCACGGACAGGGGACTCCTCTCGAGCGCGCGTACCCCGTACCACGCCTCGTCGCCGGAGAGGCCGGGCACGTTTTCGAGGAACACGATGCGGAGCACGACACCGGCCAGGACCACGGCCGCGAGCAGGAACCTCAACGAGCGTCGGCCCCCACGACTCGCCAGTTGTCGAAGACTTCGGGGTGGATGACGCGCCGTTCGCGGATGTACTCCGCCAGGATCCTGCGAATCTCTCGGCCGGTGCGTTGCACGACGCGGGCCCGGCGGAGAGGCTCGTAGCCGCCGCCGCCCTGGGCGCGGTAGCTCGTGACCGCCATCGTCGTCGTTCGCTCCGCCGGCCACTCCTCGCCGTCAAAGGTGAGCCGCACGACGCGGTCCAACGGAGCCCGCGCGGGGTCGATCACGTACTCGCAGCCGGCGATGGAATCGTGGTTGTACAGGCTCACGCGCGGGTCGAGCGGCGGAGGATCCCCGTTCCGCGCCGGCCCCACGTAGGTGAGAGCGACCTGCTCCAGATAGTCACGAAGGTCTCGGACGCGGAGCTCCAGGATCGTGAGGTCGTTCTCGTAAGGATAGATTCGAAAGAGATCTCCCAGCGTGATCGGGCCCTCGCGGACCTCCTCGTTCGCCCGGAAGAGCGCCGTGGAGGAGAGGCGCGCTCCCGAGGCCCAGAACTGCACGCGGTTGACCAACGAGAGGACCGCGTTGTCGCGATAGCGCGCTCCGGCGACGCGGAAGGGCGCGGCGGCCGTTCCCACCACCTCGGCCGTCCGTCGCGCTCCTTCCCGTTCCGTCGCCTCGACGAGCGCGGCGACGCGCGGGTCGGCCGGGACGCCGACGCCCGCGGCGACGATCCTCGAAGTGACGAGCGGACGTGCCCCGTCCGCGCGCAGCTCCACGATCCCGAGCGCTTCACCCCGCGAGCCTGCCTGCACCGCAGGAGTCCCGCGCTTCCCGCGCCGCTCGACGATCTCGTGCGTGTGCGCCATGAGCACCACGTCGGCCGCATCGGTCCGGGCCAGGATCTCGCCGATGGCGTTCTCGTGCGGAAGCGGATCCTCGAGCCCGCCGTCGGTGACTCCCTCCCAGCCCATGTGCGCCGCGATCACGATGACGTCGGCCTCCCGTCGAAGTGCGGGCAGCCACTCCTCCACCGTCTCGACGGCGTCGCGGAAGGTGAGCCCGCGGTAGTTCCACGGTTCCTCCCACCGCGGGACCTGGGGCGTGGTGATGCCCAGCACCGCGATGCGCAATCCTCCCCGCTCGAGGCGCAACACCGGATCGAAGAACGGCCGTCCCTCCGGGTCGAGCACGTTCGCTCCGAGGATGGGGAACCGCGCGGTCCTCCGGAGCGCTTCGATCCAGTGCATGCCGAAGTTGAAGTCGTGGTTGCCGATCACCATCCCGGCGCAGCCGGTCTCGTTCAGAAACCGCACCATGGGATGGATCTCGCCGGTGCGCTCCGTCGTATGGAGGTACGACGCCGGAGTCCCCTGGACGAGATCGCCGAGGTCGAGGTAGATCGCGTCCGGTGCCTGCTCCCGGGCGGCAGCGAGAAGCGTGGCCACGCGACCGATCCCGCCCGGACGCGGCTCCCCGGAGAAGGGATCCTCCGAGCCGAGGCAGCCGTGGAGGTCGCCGGTGAAGAGCAGCGTGACGTGGGGAGGAGTCGTGGGCACGTCGGATCTCCAGGCGCTCCGGGCGTTTCCCGGACGCGGTCGAACCGGGCAGGATAGAGGATCCGCCTGCCCGCCGCCAGCGCCGAGGCGTACCGGCGGCATCCGGGGGCTCGCCGGCCTGCTGGGGATCGCGCTCACGCTCTGGGCGGCGCCCCTCGTGGCCACGGCGGCGCCGGCTCCCCAGGACTCGCTTCGACCGGCGCCGTCCCCGCGCTGGATCTTCGCCCTGGAAGACACGCTCCGCATCGAGACGGACTTCACGACGCCCATGGTCGAGATCGTCGCGGAACGGCTGCGCATCGGAGAGATCGTGGACCGCTGCATCCGACGCGAGGAGGAGCTCGCCGGGCGGATCGAGTCGCACGAGTACACCATGCTCTCCCAGGCCGTGTTCACCGTCGGCGAACCGGGGCCGGCCGCCGAGCGAGCCATGGTCGTCGAGCAGGCGGACCGCCACTTCTTCCGGAAGCCGAACGAGCGCCGCACGATCCCGCTCAAGCGCGACTCGTGGCGAATCGAGGGCGGCGAGCGTAAGCCCTGGGACGCGGACGACGAGGACACGACCGTGCAGGTCACGTACGACGACCTCGCGGATCTCCCCTTCTACCTGGGCGACCGGGGCAACTACGACTTCGAGATCCTCTCGCGGCGTATCGTCGGCGATCGGGTGTTCTACGAGGTGCGTCTCACGCCGAAGTCGGATTTCGAGATCGCGCCGTCGGGTCGGATCTGGGTGGACACGTCGACGTTCTCGATCGTCCGCGAGGAGTTCGACTTCGGCGATCGCGTGCCGCTTCCGATGTTCATCAAGCGCGTCGGGCCCTACGTCCGGGAGCGCGAGCGGATCGGCGATCTGTGGGTGTGGAAACGGGTGCTGATCCGGGTTGAGCTTCGCGGAGGGCTGTTCCGCTGGATGAACCGCGACGTTCCCGACGTTGCGGAGTTCGTCGTGCTGTTCCAGGATCACCGCCTGAACCAGGAGTGGTCGACCCAGTGAATCGCCTGCTCGCCGCCGCGCTGCTCGCGGCTTCCCCCGCACTTGCACAGGACGTGCCGCCGGACTCGGCCGCCGTGCCGCCGGCGGTCCTGGACGCCGCACCGGACTCCGCCGCGACCGAGATCGACGCGTACCTTCAGGGACTGCAGGCGCAGACCGAACAGTCCTTCCGCGTGGACGCGTTCTCCATGTCCGCGGCCGAAGTGGACAGCGCGATCCGTGCGTGGCAGGACAGGGACACCAGCGTGGCGTACGGAGCTCCCGAGCCGAGGTGGCGGACGCGTCTCGAGATCGGGGCGGTCCGCTACAACCGAGTCGAAGGCATGAACGTGATGCCTCGCGCGACGGTCGAGTTGCCGACGCGCTTCCCGCTCGAGTTCTCCGCGGGCGCCGGCTACGGCTGGGCGGCGCGCGAGCCGACCTGGCACGGGGGTGCGCGCGTCGAGATTCCCTGGCCGCGCCGGGGAACTTCGCTCTCGGCTTCTCACCGGAGAGACGTCTACGCGTACGGGGCCGGAGGCGTGCCGGGCAACAGCGTCATCGCGCTGGCCAGCGGGAAGGACTACGCGGACTACTTCCGCGGCGAAGGGTGGTCGGCGGCCGTCGGCGTGCCCGTGGGTCGTGTGCGCCTGGGCGCCGCATGGCAGGCCGAGCTGCAGGAGACCCTCGCGAACGAGGCCCGCTTCACGCTCTTCGAAGGGAAGCAGGACTTCCGCTCGAACCCGCCGATCGACGACGGCCGTCTGCGCGCGGTGGAGCTCGCTCTCGGGTGGGGCGATGCCTCCGCCGGCTCCTTCGCCGGCGACCTGCGCGTCGCACGCGCCGGCTCGGGGCTGGGCGGGAGCTTCGAGTACGACCGCGTGCGGGCCGAAGTCGTGACGCGGCGGCGCCTCTGGTTCGGCGACGAGCTCAAGGCGCGATGGATCGGCGGATCCGTTCGCGGGGAACCTCCGTTCCAGGCGCTGCACCACGTCGGCGGGACGAGGATCCTGCGCGGCTACGAGATCAACGAGTTCGCCACGCGGCGGTTCGCGCAGGTCGCGGTGGACTACAAGATCGGCACCGACCTTCTGGGATTCGTGCCGTTCGTTCGCCATCTGCGACTGCAGCCGGTTCCGTTCTTCGACGCGGCCGTCGTCACGGAGACGCCTGCCTCGAGCGAGGTGTTCTGGCGCTTCAGCACGGGCGCCGGGATCCAGCGCAACCTGCTCGGGCTGCCCGGCGGCAAGGGCGAGGTGCGCCTCGACGTCGCGCGGCGGCTGGACCGCGGCGACGGCGCGATGACCTATCGGCTCGGATTCACCGTGGAGCGCTGACGAAAGAGGCCTGGTCTCCTCGGGGGAGCCGGGCCTTCTCCTCTTTGGCGCGCCTCACGCCTTCTGCAGCTTCCGGATCGACCGCAGGACTTCTTCGTGGTCCTTGATGTGGCGGCCCGTCTCGTGCTTCGAGTACACCAGCTGTCCGTCGACCTCGACGTCGAAGACGCCGCCGTCGCTCGCGACTTGCTTGACCCGGACTCCGAACTCCTTCTCGATCGCGGCCGCCAGACCGGCGGCTATCGGATCGTAGTTTCAGACTCGGCAGAACGTGATGACGACCTTCACGAACTCCTCCGCGTGCGAGGGCGCCGGCTCGACAGGGTTCACGGATTCTAGCACACCCCTGGCGGAGTCCACGCGGTATTCTCCCGCGGTGCGCTCACCGACTCCGTTCCACTTCATGCACTGGGCCAAGCAGCACGTCGGCGTCGCTCCGTATTGCCTCGGGCTGAGCGGCGTGCCCACCGTGCCGCTGTCCGAGGTTCCCGATGCGCCCGCGGTGACCGACGACGCGAACTACTACGGCCTGCGTCCGTTCCGAGAGGCGGTCGCCCGGGCGCACGGAGTCGGACCCGACTCGGTGCTGGTCGCCGAGGGCACGAGCCTCGCGAACTACACGGCGCTCACCGCCATGGCCGGACCGGGCGAGAGGATCCTCGTCGAGACGCCCACCTACCCTGTTCTGGCGGAGATCCCCCGCTTCCACGGGGCGAAGGTCGAGCGCCTCGTCAGGCTGCCCGAGAACGGCTGGCTCCCCGACCTGGACGACGTCCGTCGGAGCGTCGGCGGCTCCGGCGGGCGGCTCGCCGCGGTCGTGCTGACGCGGCTGCACAACCCCAGCGGCACGGAGCTTCCCGGCGCGTTCCTGCAAGGGCTGGCGGGACTCGCCGAGCGCCACGACTTCCACGTCGTCCTGGACGAGGTGTACCTGGACTTCCTGGAGGACCCGCTCCCCGGGCATCGCTTCTCACGGCGCTTCGTTTCTACCGGGAGCCTCACCAAGGTCTACGGCTTCGGTCCGCTGCGCGCGGGGTGGATCGTCGGCGATCCGGAGACGTTGGCCCCGATCCGGGAGCTGTCCTTCTACCTCGCCGTGGACAGCCCCTGGTCCTCGCAGCTCGCGGGGGCGAAGATCCTCGACTCGCGGGACGCGTTGCGCGCGCGCGCGCGGGCGCTCTCCGCGCGCGGCCTGCGCGTCCTGGACGAGTGGGTGCGGACGCGCCCCGACGTACAGTGGGCGCGCCCCGACGGCGGCATCGTCGCGCTGGTCCGTCTGGAAGGCGTCGAGGACACCGCTGGTTTCGCCGCGCGGCTCTTCCGCGAGCGTGGCGTCACCGTCGCTCCGGGCGAGTTCTTCGACCACCCCGGCTGGGTGCGCATCGGCGTCAGCGGCGCCGAGGAGACGATCCGCGGAGCGCTGCATCGCCTGGGCGAAGCGCTCGACGAGCACGCCGCGCAACGTGCCGCTCCGGGCTGAACGCGTCATTCGCCGCGGAAGTCGGGAGCCCTTCGCTCCAGGAACGCGCGCACTCCCTCCTCGAAGGCGCGGGAGGCGCCGAGCTCGGCGATCACCCGGCGTTGCTCGTCGAGGTACTCCGCGAGCGGCTGGTCCCAGCCCTCCGAGAGGCGATGCTTCGCGTGGCGGTACGCCTTCGTGGGGCCCTGCGCGATCTCCTTGGCCAGCCCCAGGGCGACCTCGCGGAAGTTCGTGGTCGGCAGGATCCGCGTGACGATGCCCCACTGCTCCGCGTTCTTCGCGTCCAGCACTCGCCGGGTCAAGTAGAGGTCCAGCGCCCGCTTGCGGCCGACCACGCGCGGCAGGATGTACCAGCCGCCGCCGTCGGGAATCTGCGCGACCTGCCCGTGCGCCATGGAGAACGTCGCGCGCTCGGAGGCGACGACCAGGTCGCAGCTGAGCGCCAGCCCGAAGCCGAACCCCGCCGCCACCCCGTTGACCGCCGCGATGGTCGGCACCTTCGCCCCGAGGAGCGACAGCGAGATGCGGTGCAGGTTCTCGGTGAGCTGCAGGAAGAACTGCCTCGGGTCCTCCTCGAGGGCCGCGGCCATGGCGCGGATGTCGCCGCCGGAACAGAAGGCGCGCCCCGTCCCGGTGAGCAGGATGCAGCGCACGCTCCCGTCCGCGGGCAGCTCGGCGAGGAGGTCGGACAGCGCGCGGGCCATCTCCGGGCTCATCGCGTTCATGGCTTCCGGACGGTTCAGCGTGACGACGGCGACGCCTTCCAGGATCTCGGAGCGGACGACGTCGCGGGTCTCGCTGGTCAAGGCGACCTCCGGTGGTTCCCGGCCATCGCCGGGAGGACGAGCGGTGTGGTCGTGGGGTCCGTGCGGACCGAGTCCGCAGGGTCCTGCGGGGAATCTAGCCCCTGCGGGACGGCACCGCGACCCGAAACCCGCCGGTAACCCGGGGGATTGGTCTCTCGTACGGGAGGGCGTACCCTGGAGTCCGTAAGGAGGGAATCCCCGTGGAGATTCTCGCCGGTCTCTTCGCCCTGGCCGTCCTCGTCGGGCTCGTCCTGGTGGCGGGAGGCATCTTGAAGCTGATGTTCTCCCTGCTGATCTGGCCGTTCCAGGCCCTGTTCTGGCTGCTCGGCGCGATGCTATCGGTGGGCGGGTTCCTGCTGGTGCTCTTCCTGCTCCTCCCGTTGCTGCTGCTCGCGCTGCCGCTCATCCTGGGCCTCGGCATCCCCCTGCTGATCGGCGCACTGATCCTGCTGCCGGTCGTGCTCTTCGTCGTGGTGGCGTTCGCGCTGGCGGCCGCGGTCTTCGGGAGCTGCTAGCGTTCCGTCTCGAAGACCTGACCGGATGGCCGAGCGTCGTAGCCGCCGTGTCTGGAGCCACGGACGGCGGAGGCCGGCGGCCACGAAGCGAGCGAGGCACGGATGCCGAGCGAGCGTGAGCGAGGCGATCCGGTCACTTCGTTCGAGACGGAACGCTAGCGCGGACCAACCGGAGTCCCTCCCCCGCCGGTTCGGCGACGAGGGAAGTGAGGCTGCCGTCCGTTTCGACGACGGTGTTCGGCGGCGGGACGGCCCTCGAGGCGGCACGCACCGGAGCGAACGTCCGACCCCGATCGCCCGAAACCCGCTCGACTTCCTGCACGACCTCGCCGACTCCCTCGGTCCACTGGACGAGAAGCGAATCCCCGGCGACGGCGATCCGCACGCCGTGGCTTCCGGTCGCACCGGCGGCGCCGCCGTCGAGGCGCACCTCCGGTGCCTCCCACGAGGCGCCGGCGTCCCGGCTGCGACGCAGGTACACGTCGGCGAGCCCGTCGCGCTCGTCCCACCAGATCACCGCCAGCGCGCCGTCGGCCCAGCCGGCGATCTGCGGATGGAAGGACGCCGCGACCCCGGCGCTGTCCGAGTCGACGCGGCGGTCGGCTTCCCACAGGGCGCCGCCGTCGACTGAGCGCGTGAATCGGATGTCCCGCTCCCCGTTGCGCTGGTCCTCCCACGCCAGGAACACGGTTCCGCCGCTCGCGGCGAGCGAGATCATCGACGAGGTGGCCGCGCCCGGAGCATCGCTCTCTGGGCGAACGTCCCGCTCGAGCCACGTCCGGCCGCCGTCGAGGGAGCGGTTCAAGTAGACGTCGTCGCGGCCGTTGCGGGCGTCTTGCCACGCCGCCACCACCAGGCCCTGGGGCCCCGCGGCGAGTCTCGGCTCCAGGGACCGTGCCGCGCCGGCTGGGTCCGTATCCAGCCGGGTGGGTGGGCTCGACCATTCGCCGCCGGGCCCGGGCAACCTTCGGCTGAAGAGGACGTCGTGCCGGCGCCCGGCGGACCGGCTCTCCCACGCCGCGAGGTAGCCCCCGTCCGCGGCGCGGATCAGCACCGGGGCCGAAGCGGTCCCCTCGACCCCGCGGGCCGGACTCTCCTCGACCGGGGACGCAGGGCGCGTGCCGACCGCCAGCAGGGCACAGAGCCCGAGAACAGGCCACATCGCCGGGAGTCTAGGCGGAGGGTGGAAACCTTTCCCGGGAAAACGGGTATGAGGGGCGAGCCAACCGCTGGCGCGGACGCCCCGAAGCAAACTGGCGAAAGGAAGCGCGATGACCCCCCGCAAGATCCTGCTGATCGCCTGCTTGGCGGCCATGTCGACGACGCCCGTCGCCGCCCAGGCGCACGATGACGACGAACCCGTTCGCGGCGAGTCGGAGGCGGGCACCGGATGGCTCGGCATCCGGCCGCAGCGCATCGAAGGCGGCCTCGCCGAGGCGCTGAACCTGGAGAGCGACTCCGGTGTCCTCGTCGGTCAGGTCGTCGAGGACAGCCCGGCGGAGAAGGCCGGACTCCGCGCCGGCGACATCGTCCTGTCGGTGGACAGGAAGGAAGTGGGCACCCCGTCGGAGCTGGTGGATGCGGTCCGCGACCGCGAGGCCGGCGAGAGCGTGTCCGTCTCGATCCTCCGCGACGGCAAGACCCGCGAGATCGACGTGAAGCTCGGCGAAGCCCCGACGTTCGGCGAACGGCTCGAGGACGGTTCCCGCGCCGGTCTCCATGACCTGCGCCGCCGCCTGGACCGAGTGAGGGATCTCCGGGTCCCCGGCAAGCACGGGTTCCTGGGAGTGGTGACTCAGCCGGTCGACGGCGGCTTGGCGGAGTACTTCGGCGCGGCGGAAGGCGGTGCGCTCGTCTCCGAGGTCGTCGAGGACAGCCCCGCGGAGAAGCTTGGTCTGCGCGCCGGCGACGTGATCGTCGAGGTGGCCGGCGAAGAGGTGACGGACCCCGGCGATCTGCGCCGCGCCGTGGCGAAGCACGAGGACGGGGAGGACGAGGTGGAAGTGGCCTGGATCCGCGCCAAACAGCGCCAGAGCGGGCGCGTCGCCCTCGAGATGCGTGAGGGCCCGCGGTTCTTCTCCTGGACGGAGGACGGCGGCGGACCGGTGTGGGAGCACGCGGTCCCACCGGATCCGGAGGCGCTCGACGACTTGCGCCGGCACGCGGGTGACGCGCGTGTCCGCGTGGAGCGGTTCTACGACGAGTCGGAGATGGACGACATGCTCCGGCAGCTGCGCAAGGAGCTCGACGAGCTCCGCGAGGAAGTCGAGGAGCTGAAGAGCAGCAACTGACCCGACACGATGGGACGGCGGCGCACCGGATCACCCCCCCGGTCGCGCCACGTGAGGCCCTCCGGCTCCGCCGGGGGGCCTTTCAGTTCGTGGCGGCTTTGGGCCGGGGCATCGCCTTGACCTTCGCCTGCACCGTGTGGAACGAGGGCGAGTCCTTCCTCAGGGATCGCGGCGGCAGCGCCGCAACCTGGCTGCGCACGGACGAGGCACGCGCGCCCGGGTCGGGATGCGTGGAGAAGAACTTCTCCAGCGTGCCGCCGCCCGCTCCGCCTCGCATGGCCTCGAGCTTGTCGAAGAAGGTGGCCAGGCCGTTCGGGTCCAGCCCCGCGTCGTACAGCTCCTGCACGCCGTAGGTGTCCGCCTCGGATTCCATCTCCCGGCTGTACCTCGTGATCGCCCCGGTGGCGACGATCTGCGCGGTGAGCTGCGCGACCATGTTGGGGTTCTGACCCAGGGCGATGCTCGCCAGCATGGACAGGCCCATCTGCTGGGAGAGCTGGCGCGCGGAGTGCCGGCCGACGACGTGCCCGATCTCGTGCCCCAGGACGCCGGCCAGCTCGCTCTCGTTCTCCGCGGCCTCGATGAGCCCGCGGTTCACGTACAGGTAGCCGCCGGGCACGGCGAACGCGTTGACCTCGTCGGTGTCCACCACGCGGAACGTGTACGGGATGTTGCTCCGCTGGGAGACCGCGGCGATCTTCTGGCCGAGGCTGTCGATGTACCCGACGACACTCTTGTCGTTGATGAAGGTGAGCTCCTTCTCGAGCTCCGCGGCGAACTGGGCGCCCATCTCGAGCTCCTGCTGCTCGCTCACGATGTTGAGCTGGCTCACCGCCGCGCATCCGGCCAGCAGGACACCGGCGGCGAGCGGGGCGAGGTGGTGGCGGGTCGCGACGGCCATGGCTTCCTCCGGTGCTGGCGGGGGCGGAGGAAGAGGAAAGCCGCGGCGCACGGAAACGTCAAGGGGGGACGGCCCGGTTCCTAGAAGCGGTACTCGACTCCGCCGGAGACGATCTTCGTGTCGGTGTCGTGCTCGTTCGCTCGGTGATCCTCGGGCTGCCAATTGGCGAAGAGGTTCACGGCGACGTTGCCGGCGATCTCCGCAGAGACGAGGACGGTGAGGCGGTTGTAGAGGTAATCGGAGAACGCGGCGGTGTCCGCCGTGTCCCCGCCCTCCGTCCCCACGTCGTAGTCGCGCCGCCCGATCTCGTCGGTCACGCTGAGCCACGCTCCCGAACCGATGCGCCAGTCCATCCCGGCCTCGAGCCCGGTTTCCGTGTACTGCTCGTCGTGCGCATCCGGACTGGAGAGGAACGCGTACACCGGCATGATCGAGAAGTCCTGTTCCGGCGTGCGGTGGGCCTCCACCTGGAAACCGGTCCGGGTCCAATCCCGGTCGAAGTCCAGCTCGTCGGGCTCGTCGAAGCGCACGATCTCGTTCTCGTGCACCACGCGAAACGTCATCCGCTCGCCGGAGCCGAACTCGAAGCGGAAGTCGTTGCGCCCCTCCCAGGAGCTTTCGCGCGTGCTGGACGCGTCGTACAGCCGCCGGTCGACCTGCGAGGTGACGTCCAGCGACGCGGACCCGCCCAGCAGGAGGCTCGCGGCAGCATCTACGGTGTGCCTCCGGTAGTCGAGCGCGGCCGAGTCGGGAACGCTGCGCCAGCCCGGACGGTAGCCGAGGCGGAGCTCGTTCAAGTCCCCGAAGGCGAAGCGGACGTCGGTCCCGGGCCGGTGCAGCGTCATGTTCAGGTTGTACTCGTCGGGCTCGTCATGGCGGGCGAGGTCCACCGTCTCGCGCAATCGAACACGCACGCGCGATCCGATCCGGCGCTCCCAGCCGACTTCCACGAACTCCTCGAGCGCATCGCCGGCGATGGAGTAATCGCCCCCCTCGTCGAACGCGCGCAGGACGCCGCGGTGGACCACCTCGAACGCGTTCGCACCGCGCTGCAGGCGCCCTTCGAAGTCGAGCCGCGCGCGGCGCGACTCCCGTCCCACGTGAACGTCGGCATCGAGGCGGAACCGGCTGGCGTCCCAGGGAGTCTTCACGGTGAGGCCCACGAGCGTGCCGTAGTCGTCGATCGTGGCGACCGTGTCCTGGTCCTCGCTCAGACGATAGGTCTCGCCGAAGTGCTCGAAGTCGAAGCCGACGCGCGGGACGACGTCGACCGCCGCGCCCGCCGTACGCGCCAGGGTCAACAGCGCGACGATGACGCCGGCCCGCGCCACGTTCACTCCGCGGGCGCGCCGAGCAGGGCCACCGCTTCTTCGAGCAGCACGACGGCTACCGCGAATTCGCCCTCCTGCAGCAGCTCTTCCGCCACTTCGGCGAGGGCTTCGGCCTCGAGACAACGGACCTCGCCTCCACCGCTTTCGGGGCAGGCGTCGAGCCGCGCAGCGGCGAGCACTGCCTCGAGCGCCGAGAAGCGATGCTCCAGCGCGGTGCGGGCAGCGTCCACCCCGCCGGCAGGGCCGGCCACGTCGGCCCCGAGCGAGTCGGACGACGCAGGCTCCACGCCGTCCCTTGCGGAAGCGCCCGTCGGGGCAGCGGAGAGCGCCACCACCGCGACCGCCCCCGCGACGAGCGAAAGCGGCCTCACTCCCCGCTCCCGCCCTCGACAAGCTGCATCGCCCGCTTGGCCAGGCTTCGGGCGACGCGCGTCTCCGCCAGCGCCGCGCGCATCTGCTCCTCGCCGGCCGCCGTCTCGGCGCGCCGCTGGTGATCGCGGGCCCTCTCCAGCAGCTCGGCGGCGCGCTCGTCGCCCGACTCGGAGACGATGTCCGCCGCGCGTTGCAGGTAGTTTTGCGTCTCCACAAGGGCCTCGGCCACGCTCTCCGCGTCGACGCCTCCCTGCACCTGGTCGAGAGCGCGGTTCGCCAGGTCACGGGCCTGGCGCGTCGCGGCCAGGGCGACGATCGGGCGCCCCGCGCCATACGATTCGCGGGCGCTCCGCTGGAGCTCGCGGGCCTGTTGCAGCAGGCCGAGCGATGGCTCGTCCCCGGACTGGTCCAGGAAGTCGCTCACGCGCTCGATCAGCTGATCGGTGCGCTCGAGCTCGCGGGAGACGATCTCCGCGTCCGCCGCCACGCCGCCTCGCAGGGCCTGCCGAGTCAGCCACTGCGCGGAGACAGCGAGGCGGATGGCCACCTCGAAGTGCCCCTCCTGGATCTGCGCGCGCGCCCGCTCGACCTGCGCGCGTGCTTCCTCCAGCAGTCGCTGGGCGTGCTCGCTCGGCGGTCCGTCGAGCGAGTCCCGTGCCCGCTCGAGCTCGCCGGCGGCCTTCTCCAGCTCGCGCTCGGCCCTCTGCTCGAAGGAGAAGTCCTCCCGCGCGAACGAGACGGCGCGCGCGGCGAGCAAGCGCGCTTCCCGCGTCAGCGCGCCGGCCGCTATCAGACGGTCGCCGCGGAACTGACCCCACGCGTCGTCCTGCAGTGCCGTGGCCCGCTCCAGCACCTCGCGCGCGCGCGGCGAGCGGCTGTCCAGCACGACCTCGCGGGCGCGGAGCAGCGCTTCGTCGGTCAGGCGAAGCTGCTCCTCGACGCGGTCGCCGCCGAGTTGCGCGGCGGACGGCAGCGGCAGGAGAAGCGAGAGCGCGGCTCCCACCGCGATCAGGCCGGCCAGACGTCCTGACGGTGCTCGCATGGTCACGGTTCCTCCGGGGGTCCACTCCCCGAGTGCAGCCGGCGTGCCACCTGCGCCGGCGGTGCGGCATCCGCAACTCCACCACCGACAACGGGTTGCCCGGTGGCCGGAGCTTGCCGATCGTGACGGCACGCAGATCTGTCCCTCCCGGGACACCTTTGACCGGCCGCGAGCAGGCGGTCTCTCATGGCCCGGCGTCGATCCCGTAGCGATCGAGCCGGCCGTAGAGCGCCCGCCGGGTGATCCCGAGCAGGCGCGCCGCGCGGGACTTGTTGCCGCCGGCCCGTGCGAGCGCGTCCCGGATCATTCGCTCCTCCGTCTCCGAGAGCGTGCCGGCCGGCTCCGCGCTGCCCGTGCGCTCGGCGGCACGCCGCGCCGGGACGTGCAGCTCCGCCGGCGTGATCGGCCCGTCCCCGGCCAGGATCACCGCGCGCTCGATCACGTTGCGCAGCTCGCGCAGGTTGCCCGGCCAGTCGTACGCGGCCAGCGCGCTCCGCGCCGCCGCGTCCAGCCCCGGCCCCGCGTAGCTAGTGCGGTCCAGGAAGTGCAGCGTGAGCTCGTCCAGATCCTCGAGCCGCTCGCGGAGCGGCGGCAAGGCGATGGGGAAGACGTTCAGCCGGTAGAACAGGTCCTCGCGGAAGGACGACGCGGCGATCGCCGCGGCCAGGTCCTTGTTCGTGGCGGCGATGACCCGCGCGTCGGCCTCGATCACCGTCGATCCGCCGAGCCGGTGGAAGCGGCGATCCTCGAGCACGCGCAGGAGCTTCGCCTGAGTGGACGGCCGCGTCTCCGCCACTTCGTCCAGGAAGATCGATCCGCCCTCGGCCACCTCGAACCACCCCCGCTTCCGCTCCACCGCGTCCGTGAACGCACCCTTCTCGTGCCCGAAGAGCTCGGACTCGAGCAGCGTCTCGGACAGCGCCGCGCAGTTCACCGCGACGAGCGGCCGGCCGCCTCGTCGCGAGAGCTCGTGGATCGCGCGGGCGATCACCTCCTTGCCCGTGCCGCTCTCGCCGGTGAGCAGCACCGTGGCGTCGGACGGGGCCACCTTCTCCACGAGGGACAAGACGCCGCGCATGGCCGCGCTCCTGCCGCGGACCATCGCTTCGGCGCCGACTTCCCCCGCGCGCACCTTCTCCCGCAGCAGGTGGTTCTCGTCGGCGAGCCGCCGGTTCTCCAGCGTGCGTTCGATCACGAGCCGCACCTTGTCGAAGTTCAGCGGCTTCTCCAGGTAGTCCGCCGCGCCTTCCTTCATCGCCGCCACCGCGGTCTGCACCGTCGCGTAGGCGGTCATCATGAGCACGGCAGTGGACGGGTCGGCCTGCTTCGCGCGGCGCAGCACCTCGAGTCCGTCGACGGCGCCCAGGCGAAGGTCGGTCAGGACGAGGTCGAAGCGCTTCGCGGCGAGGAGGCGCAACGCCGTGGCCCCGTCGCCGGCGACGGAGGGGTCGTGTCCCGACTCGGCGAGCTCGTCACGCAGCAGCACCGCGATCTTCTCCTCGTCGTCCACGATCAGGATTCGCGCCATCGCTCCCCCTCACGAACCGGCTCGGCCCTCGATCACCGGCAGGGAGACGGTCACCGTCGCGCCGCCGCCCTCCCGGTTCGCGATCGTGATCGTCCCGCCGTGGGCCTCCACGATCCTCTTCGCCAGGACGAGGCCGAGGCCCGAGCCCTTTTCCTTGGTGGTGTAGAACGGCTCGAAGGCGCGGGCCAGCTCCTTCGCGGTGAGGCCCCGGCCGCGGTCCGAGACGCGGACCACCGCGCGGGAGCCCTCCCCGGCGAGCCCGAGCTCCAGTTCCCCTCCGGACGGCATCGCCTGCGCCGCGTTCAGCAGCAGGTTGAGCAGCACCTGCTGGAGCCGGCGCGGATCGACTTCCGCGCGCACCGCCGCTTCCCCGAGCGCCTTTCGCACGATCACGCCCTTCGCTCCGAACTCCTCCTCGACCAGCCGCGAGGTGCGCTCCACGATCTCGCGCAGGTCGCAGGGCTCGGGTACGGGCGGCTCGTCCCGGGCGAATCGCAGGTATCCCTCCAGGATGCGGTCCAGCCGCTCGACCTCCTCCGGGATGAACGCGAAGAGCGGGTCCTCCGCGCCCGCGCCGTACTTCTTCCGCAGCCGGGCGGCCGTGCCGGAGATGATGGAGAGCGGGTTCCGCACCTCGTGCGCGATCCCCGCGGCCATCATGCCCATCGCGGCGAGCGCCTCGGAACGAGAAAGCAGCCCCTCGGCGGCCACCAGCCGCCGGGACATGCCGAAGAGCACGCCCCCCAGCAGCGCGACCACCAGAGCGCTCCCGGCGGACACGGCGATCAGCGTGCTGCGCAACGCCGGAACGCGGGCGAAGAAGCCGCCGCCCGCGCTGACTCCCAGGACTCCGCGGACGCTTCCGTCCCAGTCCTCCACCGGGGCGTAGCCGCTCTTGATCCTGGCGCCGTCCCGCTCCATCGCCGGCGTCGCGGCCGGCTCGCCCGAGGCGGCCCGCTCGAACGCCGCGCGGTCGAGGTCCAGGAACGGATTGCGCTCGCCGAGCGCCGCGCCGCCGAGATCGAAGCGGAGCAAGCCCGCGGGGTCCATCAGGAAAACGTCCTCCAGCTCGTGGCGTCGCGCGACGTCCTCCAGGACGCGACGCACGAACGCGTCGTCGGCAACGCCCGGTTCGAGCAGGAGCGCCGGCGTCGCGGCGTTGACGGCCGCGGCGGCGACGGTGATGAGGCGGAGCCCGAGAGCCTCGTCGAGGGACTCGGTCACGCGCGTGAGGATGAACCAGTTCGACGCGTTGACCACGAGGAGGATCAATGCGAGCAGGAGAAGCAGGAGGAGCGGACCCCGCCGCCGACCGGGCACGGTCGACTCGCCCCGCGGACCCACGACCAGCGACCTCCCGCGTCAGCGCTCCGCCGTCAGCGCCGCAGCTCCCACAACGTCTCGTCGTGTAGGTGATCCCACATGCGCTCGAGGACCTTGCCGTCCGGCATCGGCACGCGGGCGAAGCCGCGCCACTCGCCGCCGGCGGCGGTGAACAGCACCACCGTGCTGCCGGCGGGCGGGATCTGGGCCCGGTCGCGGTCGGCGAACCAGGCCGGGAAGCTGAAGGAGAAGATCCAGTTCTGGCGGTCGATCACGCGCTGCAGGTCCGCCTTGGCCACGGGTTCGCCGAGCTGCGGCTCGATCTGCTTCCACGCGTCGAGCGGGAAGCGCAGCCACATCTCCTTCGCGTCAGGGAAGGTCAGCGAGGCGCGGCCCATCGCCTTGGTCCACGACTCGGCGAACGGTCCACTCGGAGAGATCGTCAACGTGCCGCTGCCGATCAGGCACGCGCCGCTCGGACCCTGCTCCGAGGCGTACGGGACGATCCAGCCGTCGAAGTTCTCGATCGACGCGTCGGTGAGCTGCAGCCGGAATCCCCGGACCGTGCGCGCTCCGGAGCGGTAGCTGGAGAAGGGGTACGACGGGACGGTCTTCGCCCCCGCGCCCGCCGCGGCCGGCTGCACCTGGACGCTCTCCCCACTGAGATCGCGCTGCGGCACCATCCCGTTCGGATCCAGGACGACCCGCGCGATCCTCTCCGGATCGCCGAAGCGGAGCGTCTTCGACTCGCCGGCGGCGAGAGCGACGCGCGTCTCGTAGATCACCTCTCCGCTCGCGTCGTACGTGACGATCTCCGACCAGCCACCCGCCTTCCCGCGATTCTCGACGGTCACGAAGCAGCGCATGCCGCCCATGTCCGTCTTCTTCGTCTCGTGGCCGACGATCCGGAAGTCGGGCAGGTCGGAGGTCAACAGCAGCGGCTCGATCGCCTCCGCCAGCCCTTCACGTGAGGAAGCGCGGAACGCCGGCCAGTCCATTCCGGAGGCGTGCTTGTCTCGCAGGCCGCGCAGGTGCATGAGCCAGTTGGTTCGATCGGAGGCGAAGGAGCCGGCCAGCTGGTGCGCGACCAGCGCGCCGCGGGTGGCCAGCAGCGGCGCCGCGTCCGGCGAAGCCGGCGACACGCCGGCGAGGGCCCGGTCTGCCACGCGCGCGAACGCGTCGCGGCGGGCGCGCAGGGTCACCGCCTCGACCGCGCCGGACCCGCTCGAGGCCGCCCAGGCCGCGAAACCCACGTCGCCCAGGTAGTGGGCGATTCCCCGTGACAGGAACGCCGCGAGATCGCCTCGGAAGTCCGCGCACTCCGTCCAGTGCGCCGTGGCGACGGCGCCGGCGAGATCCCGCCCGCGGAGTAGCGCGGCGTCGCCCTTGCCGGAGGCGCCCGCCTTCCCGTCCCAGAACACGGTTCTCGCGCCGCCCGCCGGGACCGCGACGCCGGCGTCGACGAGCTTCCACGCATTCGCCCCTCGCGCCGGACCGACGCCGACCTCGATCGTGCGGATCAGTCCGGCGATCATGTCGACGTCCGGGACCGGACCGGACGAACCCGAACGGCGCCACACCTCGAACGCGACCGGCGCGCCGGGAGTGCCGCGGCCTTCCGCCGCCGTGGCCTCGAGTGCACCCCACACCGCGTAAGGGCGAGCGGGAGTCTCGGTCCTCCAGGCGCCGTCCGCGCTGCGGGCTCCAGCCGCAACGCCCGCGAGACCGGCCGGCAAAGCGAACGTCGTCGCGTGCGGCACCCCGACTTCGGAGGTCGCGTCGATTTGCGGAAACCAGCCCGAGCCGGGGAGCAGCGCTCCGCCGGCCGCGTCCAGGCGAAGATCTCCGCGCGTGGCGGTCGACGCGCGCGCCCGGACGGTGAGCGGGACCGACTTGCCGGCAGCGAGCTTGGCGGGGAGCCGCACTTCCCACGAGCGGAGGCCCGCGCCGGGGACTTCCTTCGACGCGACGTCGAGCGGCTTCTTGCCCGACTCCACCGCGAAGACGTCGAGCTCCTTCGCCAGATAGAAGCGAAGCGAGGTGCGCTGCTCCGCGGCCTTCCACGCGAGCTCGTACGCGAACCCGGCCGTGCCGGGCGTTCGCGCGTCGACGGCGATGCGCACGTCCGACAGCGTATCCGCCGCGGCCGGCTCGCCGGCAACGAGCAGCATGCTCACCGCGGCGAACGTGATCCGGAACGGGCGTGGCAACGCTCCGGTTCTCATAGGACGCGGTCGAAGCGCTTCTTGAGCTCCGGCTTCGACGCGGCTCCGATCACCTGGTCCACCTTCTCTCCGCCTTTGAAGAACAGCAGCGTGGGGATGGACCGGACCTGGAAGCGCATCGACGTGGCCGGGTTCTCGTCGACGTTGATCTTGGTCACCTTCACCCGGCCGTGATACTCGCCGGCCAGCTCATCCAAGACCGGATCGATCAGCCGGCACGGCCCGCACCACTCGGCCCAGAAGTCCACCACGACCGGCACGTTCCCCTGAAGGACTTCCTCCTCGAACGTGTCGTCCGTGACTGCCAGTGCGTTGCTCATCGTTGTGCTCCTCCCGGGGTCGAATCCCCTCCGTACATCGTTCGTTCAGCCGTCACCGTGCCTGTCGCGCTCGCGCCGCAGAAGGTCCTGCAGCCGGATTCGGATGTCCACGGGAAGAGACGTCGCCGTCCCTTCCCGGTAGAGCCGAATGACTTGCCGGACGCTGTCGACGTGGACGCGGCAGTCCGGGCAGCGCTCCAGGTGCGTCTCCAGTTCCCTGCACAGTGCGTCGCGAAGCTCCTGATCGAGGTAATCGCCCAGAAGCTCGTGCACCTTCCTGCAATCGAAATGCTTCCCGCATTCCCCGCTCATGTGCGCTTCGCCCCGTCGTGCCGGCCGCGATCCCGGTGGAGCGCCGACAGCCGGTCGCGCAGGTACAGGCGGGCCCGGTGCAGCCGCGACTTCACCGCCCCCACGCTGATCTCCAACACGTCAGCGACCTCCGCGTTCGTCAGTCCGTCGATGTCCCGCATCGCGAAAACCGCGCGGTGCTCCTCCGGCATTTCCGCCAGGAGCCGCTGGAGGATGTCGAGGAGCTCACGCTCCTCGACCTCTTCGAGCGCGCTCCGCGAGAAGTCCCGGATGGACTCCGCTGGGTTCTCGGAATCGCGGCCGAGCGCATCCTCCAGGAACACCTCGCGCGTGCGGCGGGCACGCCGGAGGCGCATGAGCGCCTCGTTCGTCGCGATCCGGTACACCCACGTCGAGAACCGCGAGCGTTCCTCGAACCGCCCCAGGTTCCGGTAGACCTGAACGAACGTGTCCTGAAGGACCTCCTCGGCGTCCTGGGAATTCCCCATGAGCCTCAACGCGTGGTGGTAAACCCTCCCCTGGTGCCGCTCCAGCAGCTCTTGAAACGCGGCCTCGTCCCCGTCCCGGGCACGGCGCACCAAGTCTTGGTCGCTCGCCTCGGTCATGGGACTCCGGGTGTGGGATGACGGTTCCCGGTCGGCGGATTCGGTCACAGACGGGTCCGAAGAGGCTACCGGCCTCGAGAGGGTCGGTCAAGGTGCCCGGCGGCGCGCCGCGCCCCGCGCACGTTCCGTAGTAAGATGCCCGCCGGTCGCTGCGTGCACGAGGTGACGATGGGACCCGATGGAGTGACGCTGTTCTCGATCGAAGGCTTCCCCGTCGCCCTCTACCTCGTCCTGTGGGCCGTGTTCGCCTTGCTCGGAGTGCGGCGCATCTGGCTGGTCTGGCTGTACCGGCGGCCCCGGCGCGCTCCGGCTCCGCCGCCCTGCGCCGCGGTCACCGACCTCCCGCTCGTGACCGTTCAGCTGCCCATCTACAACGAGCGTTACGTGGTGCGCCGCCTGCTCCGCGCCGTCGCGGCGCTGGAGTGGCCGCGGGACCGGCTGGAGATCCAGGTCCTGGACGATTCCACCGACGACACTGCCGAGACCGCCGCGGAGGAAGTGGCGAAGCTGCGCCGGAGCGGCCTCGACATCGTTCACCTTCGCCGGCCCACGCGCGAAGGCTACAAGGCGGGAGCGCTGGCGTGGGGCACGGAGCGTGCGCGGGGCGACCTGCTCATGATCTTCGACGCCGATTTCGTCCCCGAGCCGGACCTGCTGCGGCGAATCGCGCCGCGCTTCCGGGACCCGCGCGTGGGCATGGTGCAGGTGCGCTGGGAGCACCTCAACGCGGACCGGTCCCTGCTCGCCCGCGTCCAGGCCATCGCCCTGGATGGCCACTTCGTCGTCGAGCACGAAGCCCGCTCGAAGCACGGCCTGTTCTTCAACTTCAACGGAACGGCGGGAGTGTGGAGGCGCGCGTGCATCGAGTCGGCCGGGGGCTGGCAGCACGACACGCTCACCGAGGACCTGGATCTCTCCTACCGCGCGCAGCTCGGCGGATGGAAGTTCGAGTACCTGACGGACGTGACCTGCCCGTCCGAGCTCCCCCTGGACATGCGCGCATTCAAGAGCCAGCAGTTCCGCTGGATGAAGGGATCCGCGCAGGTGGCGAAGAAGATCCTACCGCTCGTCTGGCGCTCGGAACTGCCGGTCGCGCGCAAGCTCGAGCTGTCCGTGCACCTGACGCAGAACCTGAGCTTCCCGCTCGTGCTGGTGCTGTCGCTCTGCGCGTACCCCACGGCGCTCGTGAACACCGGGTGGATCGCCTCGCCGTGGCTGCAGCTCCCGCTCATCGGGTTGGCCACGGGATCGGTGCTGCTGTTCTACGGCGCCGCGCTGGCCGGCGTACGTCCGGACTGGAAGAGCTGGCTGCGCTACCTGCCGGCGCTCCTGTCCGTCGCCGTGGGACTCTCGGTGAACAACACGCTCGCCGTCCTGGACGGGCTCGCCGGCCGGCCGAGTCCGTTCATCCGCACGCCGAAGCTCGATCTCGCCGACCCCGGCGCGCCCGTGGCCCGGACGTATCGCCTGGGAGCGAGCTGGACGTCCGCGGGCGAGCTCGGGCTCGCCGCGTACTTCGTGGCCGCCTTCGCCGTGGTGCTCGCCGAGGGGATCCTGTGGGGCGTGCCCTTTCTCTCCGTCTTCCTCTTCGGCTACCTGTACGTGGGACTGCTCTCCGCCGGTCTCCCGCTTCCGCGGCGCGCCTCGTCGGGATGAGCGGGCGGCCGCCGCGAATCTCGGTCGTCATTCCCGCGCTGAACGAGGAAGCTTCGCTTCCGCTCGTGCTCGCCGCCATCCCCCCGGGCATCGTTTCCGAGATCGTCGTAGCCGACAACGGATCCACCGACGGCACCGCGCGCGTCGCGCGGGAGCACGGGGCACGCGTCGTGCACGCACCGGTGCGCGGCGACGGAAGCGCGTGTCTCGCCGGCATCGCGGCGCTCGACGCACCGGACGTCGTCGCGTTCCTCGATGCGGATTTCTCCGACCATCCCGAAGAGTTGCCGCGGGTGCTCTCGCCGATCCTGGAGGGCCGCGCCGACCTCGTCATCGGAAGCCGCATGCTCGGACTCCGGGAGCCCGGCGCCATGCTCCCCCAGGCGCTGCTCGGCAACCGCCTGGCCACGTTCCTGATCCGCCTGTTCTGGGGCGTGCGCTTCACCGACCTCGGGCCGTTCCGGGCGATCCGCGCCGACGCGTTGCGCGACCTCGCCATGGCCGACCGCGACTTCGGCTGGACCGTGGAGATGCAGGTGAGGGCCGCCCGCCGCGGCCTCCGCTGCGTCGAGGTGCCGGTGAGCTACCGCCGGCGCGTGGGGCGGTCGAAGATCACCGGCACGATCCGCGGGACGCTGCGCGCGTCGCACAAGATCCTGGCGACGATCTTTCGCGAAGCGCTGCGGCGAGAAGGACTGCGCTGATGTTCCGTCTCGGAGAAAGTGTCACAGACGGCCGAGCGTCGTGGCCGCCGGCGACGGAGCCACGGACGGCGGAGGCCCGGCGGCGACATCCGAGCGAGCCACGACGGCGAGCGAGGTTGAGCGAGGCCGTCCGTGACACTTTCTCCGAGACGGAAGATCAAGTGCGCGCGGACCGGCGCACGGCGAGCCCTACGACGAGCAGCGCGAGCACCGGGATCCACAGGGCGGGGCGGCTCCACGCCGGCTCCCCCCAGACGCCCGTCGTGTCGCGCAGCCAGGCGGCCGCGTACGACACCGGAAGCAGCGCGACGAGCGCGTACGCCGCGGGAGACACGGCCCGCGGCAGGAACGGGAGCAGAGGCACGATCCACTGCGCGTACCAGGGATGCACGGTCGGGGAGAGCGCGATCCCCGCGAAGACGACGCTGCCGGCCGCGGCCAGCGGATCGCGGACGCCGCGCGGCACGAGCAGGGCGGCCGTGAGGACGGCGAGCGCGAGCACCGCGCGTGCGCCGAGCGGAGCGAGGCCCGTGGCGACCAGCAGCGAGTACACCGCATCGTTGAAGCGCCACCGTTCGCCGTAGGCGGACAGCCCGGCGAAGAGCTTCGCGCCGGCTCCCAGGTAGGGCAGGGCCAGTAGCGCAGCCAGCGCACACCCGAGGAGGAAGGCCGGACGCCGGGCCGCGCGTGACCTCGCGAGGACCGCCGGCGCGAGAACGAGCGCCACGGGCTTCACCATCGCGGACAGGGCGAGGAGGAGCCCGCCGCCCGCGGCGCGCGCGCGAGAGTCGGCCGAGAGCGCGAACAAGCCGCCGATCAGCAGCGAGACGCCCAGCCCGTCCACGTGACCGCCGCCGGCGCTCTCCATCACGGACAGCGGACACCAGCCCACCACCAGTGCGCCGGGGGCCGGACGGCCCCGCGTCCGGAGCAGCGCGGCGAGCGCCGCCATGGTCGCGAGATCGAGCACCGCGGAGAGGACGCGCGCGCCGAGCGCGGTCGGCAGGACCGCGTCGAGCGCCCGGAAAGCGAGCTGCGCGACCGGCGGATAGATCGTCGGCACGTCGGGATGGTTCACGCGCGGCCAGATCTCGTCGTCACGCAGGTGCGCGAGCTCCGGCGCGGACGGCGGGAAGGCGAAGGGGTGAACGCCCGCGTTCGCGACGCGGCCGTCCCACAGGTACCGGTAGAGGTCGTCCGAGAGCGGAACCTCAGGCAGCAGCCAGAGGACACGCAGCAAAGCGGCCACGGCGAAGGCCAGCCAGGTCGCCCCGGCCTCGGCCGCGCCGGCGCCCAGCGCACGCCGCGCGGCGAGCCACCACGCGCACGTCGCCGGGACGAGCAGAGCGAGCAACCAGGGATACCGCGCTGTGGGCGAATCCAGGGCGGCGGCCGCGCCCATCGCGGCGAGGAGGACGGCTCCGGCGAGGATCAGCGGGCCCAACGCCGCCCACCGCTCAGTACGCGACCTGCGCCTCGACCTGCGCGGGAGTGCCGCGTGACGCCCACTGGAGGATCTGCGCAGCGCGCAGCGTGATCCACTCGTCGGTCACGTAGAGGGCCTCGGCGCGCAAACGCCCGTTCGGATCGGACAGGAGCAGACGCTCGCGGAGCCCCGGGTTGCCGAGGCGCCACGAGCCGTCGGCCAGCTGCGTGTCCCGGAGCCACTCGATCCACGGCGCGAGATTCGGGTGGTCGGCCGGCGCGCCGATGCGCAGCGCGAGCCACAGGTCCTCGAGCGGGAAGTATAGCAACCGGTCCCGGAGCGATCCCGGCAACTCCGGCATGGGTCCGCCGTGCAGCGGACCGCGCGGATCGGAGCTGATGTCCAGCCATTCCAGCACCGCGTCGGGATCCCGGCACTCGGGCAGGATCCGGTTCGCCCAGGCCGCGGCCAGCCGGCGCCGAGCGCCCGCGTAGCGCCGAACCGCGCGCATCGGCAACTCCGCCACCGCCGCCGCGACCGAGCGGGTCAGCAGGTAGCTGCCGGTCTCGCCGCGCACGTCGACGGTCGGTCCGTCGCGCCAGGCGCCGTCGTCGTGCTGCATCCCGGCGATCCACTCGAGCGCACTCCGCACGCGGGGATCGCGCCCCCGGCCGAATGCGATGAAATAGCGCACGTAATTCGCGGTGACCAGCAAGAAGCGGGACGCGGAGCGGCCATCGATCTCCGCGAGCTCCTGGCGGTGGTACGGTTCGTAGAGGAACCCGGCCGGGTGCGACCGCTCCAGCATGTCGTCGAGCAGGTAGCGGAGGACGGGGCCCGCGTCCGTACATCCCCGCGCCAGCAGAGCGTCGAGCGCGGCCGACGCGTTCGAGGACAGTACCGGACCGAGGATTCCCGAGGCCTGTCCGCGAAGCCGGCCCGTGCGCAGCGCTTCCGCGTAGGGCAGAAGGAAGAGGTCGCGCACGTCCCGGGCGAACATGTCGCGCTCGGCTTCGTCGCACAGCGTGCGGATCGATCCGAGCCGCCGGACCCCCGGAAGCGTGCGCGCGGCGTGCAGCCGCACGGCGACACTCGGAGACAGCGCGAGACACTCGACGGCGCTGGCGACGGCGGAGGTGCTCAAGCTAGGGGCCCCTGACTGTTCGTGGCGGTTGTCGCCCAGGGAAAATCCTACAACAGGTGCTACGGGATTGGAAAGTTGTTTCGCGCGTCCGGACGTGGCAACCTTCCCCCTCGCTCCGCGGAGGTCGACGTGCGCTGAATCTACCTCTATCACAACGCTACCACCCCGTTTCGCCGGGAGGGTATCCGGGCCGTCCAGGAGTGCCTGGATCTGGTCGGCAACCCCTCCAGCATGCATCGCTTCGGCCAGGCCGCCCGGAAGCGGAGGGAGGAAGCACGGTCCGCCGTGGCCGAGGCAGCCGGATGCCCCCCGGGATGCGTCTTCTTCACGTCGGGCGGAACCGAGGCGAACAACCTGGCGTTGCGGGGCGGTCTCGCGGCCCGGGGCGGCGGCCACCTGGTCGTCGCCGGTACGGAGCACGAGGCCGTACTGCAGACCGCCGAGCACCTGGCCTCCGAGGGAGGCCGCGTCACCGTCCTGGGCGTGGACCGCGAGGGGCGGATCGACCTCGACGAGCTCCGGAGCAGCCTTCGCGCGGAGACGGCGCTCGTCTCGCTCATGGCGGCGAACAACGAGACCGGCGCGCTGCTGCCCCTGGTCGAGGTGGGAGAGATCTGCCGCTCGCGGGGCGTCCCGTTCCACACCGACGCCGTGCAGCTCTTCGGGAAGCTTCCCTTCCGCTGGGACGACCTGCCGGTGGAACTCGCCTCGATTTCCAGCCACAAGATCGGTGGCCCCAAGGGCGTCGGAGCGCTCCTCGTCCGTGAATCCGCCGAACTGCGCCCGGTGGTCACCGGCGGCGGCCAGGAGCGCGGCCTTCGCCCCGGAACCGAGAACCTTCCGGGCATCGCGGGGTTCGGAGCAGCGGCCCGCCAAGCGGCCTCGCAGCTGGCCCGGGAGGTGCCGCGAATCCTCGCGTTGCGCAACCGACTCGAGCAGGGCATCCTCCGCGACGTGCCCGAAACGGTGGTGAACGCGGTGGGAGCCGAGCGGCTCCCGAACACCAGCAACGTGACCTTTGCCGGAACGGACGGGGAGAGCTTGGCCGTGGCGCTCGATCTGGAGGGAATCGCGGTGTCGACCGGGGCGGCCTGCAACGCGGGCGCCGCCGAGCCCTCCCATGTGCTCCGGGCGATGGGCCGGACGCGGGAGGCGGCGGGCGGCTCCATCCGCTTTTCGCTGGGCTTCGCCACGACGGCGGCCGAAATCGAAGAGGTACTGTCCGTCCTTCCCGCCGTGACCCGGCGGATCGCGGGCTCCGGAACCATTTCCTGACGCGGAAGCTCCGCCTTCCCGAGGAGTTCTTCATGCCGATGCGAAGACACGCAAGCATCCCCGCGGGGCTGGCGGCGCTCGGGTTCGTGGTGGCGCAGCTCGCCGGCTGCGAGGGTGGCGAAGCTCGCACCGCGTCGCGCGCGGAAGCGGCGGTCCCGCAGACGACCGCCGAACCGGCCAAGCCGCCGCGCGAGACGGCCGCGCACCCCGTCGCTCCGGAGTTCACGCTGGACGCGCTGTCCGGCGGCACCGTGCGGCTCTCCGATTACCGCGGCAAGGTCGTGCTGCTGGACTTCTGGGCCACGTGGTGCGGACCGTGCCGCGCCAGCATCCCGCACCTCAACGCGCTCTACGCGGAGAACAAGAAGGACGGCTTCGAGGTGCTGGGGATCTCCGTGGACCAGGCCCGCGGCAGCGCGAGCGGAGCGGACATCGTCCGTGCATTCATGAAGCAGGTGAGCATGACCTACCCCCTGGCCATGGCCAACGGCAACATCGTGCGAGCCTACGGCGGGATCCAGAGCATTCCGACCGCGTTCCTGATCGATCGAAGCGGACGCGTGCGCCAGACGTACGTGGGCCTGCGGCCCAAGGCCGCCTACGAGAAGGACATCCGCGCGTTGCTCTCCGAGGCCGCCCCGGAAGGCGAAGGCTCCATTTGATCGTGCTGCGGAGCGTCTCCATCGCGCTCGCAGGCGCGCTGCTCCTGCCTCCGCCCGCCGCGGTGGCCAAACCGCGGACCTCGGATCTGCTCGCCGTTTCCGGCTTCGAGGACCGCCGGTCTCTCGGCGGCGGCCGGCTCGTCGAGCTCCTGGGACACGAGGATCCGGAGACGCGCGCCGCCGCGGCGAGGGCGCTCGGACGCATCGCCGCCGCGGAGGGCACCGCACCGCTGCTCGACCGGCTCGCCGACTCGGACGCCTCGGTGCGCCGCGAGGTGATTTTCGCCCTCGGTCTGATCGGCAGCCCCGATTCCCGCGACGCGCTGCACCGCGTGGCGGCCTCCAACGCGGAGCCCGAGGAGCGGATCGAGGCCGTGCTCGCGCTCGGCAGGCTGCGCGGCGAGGGCGCGGCGGAGGTGCTGCTGCCGTTCCTCACCGACCCCTTGCCGGGCCTACGCGCCGAGGCGGCGGTGGCGCTCGCCGCGACCGGAGACAGCGTGGCCGGTGCCGACCTTCGTCCGCTGCTCGCCGACGCGAACGCCACGGTGCGTGCGCAAGCCGCGTGGGCCGCGGGGCGGCTGAAGGTCGCCGTGCTCGCGCCGGAGCTCCGCGCAATGCTCCAGGATACCAATGCCGAAGTGAAGCTCGCCGCGACCAAGGCCGTCGGCCAGGTGGAGGACGCCGAGGCGCTCGCGCCGCTGTCGCTCCTGGCCAGGGACGCGGACTGGCGCGTGCGCGTGAACGTGGCCACGGCGCTGGGCCGGACCAAGTCCATCGAGGCGCTGGCCGGGCTGGCCATCCTGGGCAAGGACGAGAACCCGCACGTGCGCGCCGCGGTGGCGGCGGCGCTGAAGGACGTGCCCTACCACTACAAGAAGGATGACATCCTGATCCCGCTGCGCGGCGACGCGGAACCGGAGGTTCGCGCCGCGACGATGGAAACGTTCGCCGCGCCGCTCAGGTTCGAGGGGACCATGCTCGAGGAGCACTGGCTGGCCGCCGGCGACTCCAGCGTCCACGTGGTCGACGCGGCCTATTCGAGCTTCGCGGACGCGTCGCGGCGCGTCGAGAAGGGGCTCGGGCCGAACCGCTGGCGGACCGCCAGCTGGTTCTACCTGCGAGGACGCCTGCAGAACCCCGAGGCGCCGCTCGCCGAGAAGATCTCCGCCGCGTATCACCTGGGCGCGTTCGCGGAAGGCAACGTGCGCGGCGCGCTGTCCGACGTGCTCACCGTGTACCACCCCGCGCTCACCGCGGCGGCCGTGCACGGGCTCGGCGAGCTCGCGCCGCACGACTCCGCGGGCGCGGCGCTGCACCGCGATCAGACTCCGCGCATCTTCGAGCGGCTCCTCTCCGAGGATCCCGCCGCCTCCCGC
>JBQTGV010000059.1:0-30305 GCA_052390515.1 Candidatus Eiseniibacteriota bacterium
GCGGTGCGTCGCCGGGGCCAGGCGCAGCAGGTAGTCGTGGGCGAAGCGCAAGAGCGGCTGCTCGCTGACGGCCAGGTCGTGCAGGGGCGGGTACTCGATCGTGAAGTCGCCCTGGCCCATCGTGCTCTTGACGTGCACGATCGAGTGGCAAGACGTGCAGGCCAGGCCGGCCTGGGCCTCGGGCGTGTCGATCTGCTCCTTGATGGGCCGGTCGAAGCGGCCGTTGAAGAACACCGCGTGGTCGTGGCAGCCGGCGCACCACTTGGATTACTGCACCGAGTTCACTTCCTGCATGTACTCGATGGAGCGCCGGTACCACTGGTTGTTGAACGAGGAGAAGTGGTGGGCCGACTCGTTCCAGGCGTCGAAGATGTCCTGATGGCAGCGCGCGCACGCCTCCGACGTCATGAAGAAGTTGGAGGGGATGCGCCCGCCGGTGGAGGTGGCGGCCGAAGACGGGAAGAAGGGTCCCTCGGGGCCGCCCATGGCCTCCTGGGCCATCTCGAACGGCGGCGGCGGGTTCTCGATCCGCTGGGCTTCGTAGCGTGGCGCGGTGACGAGCGGCGGCCAGGCGAGCACGAGCCCGACACAGAGCAAGGCGGCCGCTCCGAGGACGCGCAGCCCCGAGTCCAGCGCGGGACTCGGAGCGCGCCGAGCGTGCAGGATGCAGGCGAGCAGCGCGCCGACCATTCCGGAGACGGCCAGGACGATGTGCAGATCCAGGAGCCAGGCGGTTTCGCGGGTGTGGTGCCGCCATGCGAGGACCGCGGCCGACACGGCGGACGCGACGATCAGCAGCGCCGAGATCACGCCCACGGCGAACGCCGGACCGCCGGCGCTGCGCGCTTGGCGGAGGCCGCGAACGGCCCAGGCGGCGAGGGCGACAGTCAAAAGGGCGCCGCCGAACGCGTGAGCGAACACGTTCGCGACGTAGAACAGGCTGGGTGAGGACTCGACGGCGAGGTAAGCCGTGGAGACCAGATACGCGCCGACGATTGTCGCGACGGGCGTGGGCGCGAGCCCCCCGCGACGCTTCGTGTCAGCTGGCAGCACGAGGCGACTCCTCGAGGCGTGGGGCACGCCGTAATGCCCGCAGTCTATCACGGATACGGCAGATGCGCCGGCCCGCTCAAGCCTCACGAGCCGCGGGTCGATCCTCCCGCCGGGACCCGACCCCCGCCGCGGAAGGGCGCATGCCCGATCGAGCTGCCGAACGAACCCTGCCCGACGTGCTCCGCGAGGCCGACGACCTCCCGTCGCTGCCCGTGGTCGCGATGGAGGTCCTGCGTCTCACGCGGAACGAGAACGCGACCCTGGACGACCTCGCCCGGGTCCTCTCCCGGGACCCGGCCCTCTCCGCCAAGCTGTTGAAGCTGGCCAACTCGGCGCAGTTCTCCCTGGGGTCGCCGGCCACGACGCTGCAACGGGCCTGCCTCGTCCTCGGTCTCAAGACGGTGAAGCTGCTGTCGCTGGGGTTCTCCCTGGTCACCTCGCTGCGGACGGGCGACGCCCCCTTCCCTTATGACGATCTCTGGCGCCGGAGCCTCCTGCGCGCGACTGCGGCGCGGGCATTCGGGCGTGCCACGCGCAGCCGCCTCTCCGACGAGGCCTTCGTGTGCGGGCTGCTCGGCCGTCTCGGACAGATGGTGCTGGCCCGCTGCCTGCCGCGCGAGTATGCGAAGGCCCTGGCCGCCGCCGGCGGGTCCTGGCCTGACTCGGGCATCGAGCGGCGCCTCCTTGGCTTCGATCACCACGAGATCGGGGGCACCCTGCTCTCCACCTGGGGACTGCCTCCGCTCGTCTCGCTGGGGGTCGCGCTGCAGGGCAACGAGGGCGAGGCGCCCGCGGACCTCCCGCCGTCGGCGCTCGAGCTCTGGGGGCTGCTGGACGCCGCCGTGTGCTGCGAGCGTCTGCTCGCCGGCGAGACGGGGGCGGCGGAGCCGCTCTCCCGCGCGGCCGACCGGCTCGGACTGCCCAGGGACCGGCTCGAGCCTCTTCTCGCCCAGCTCACCGGCGAGATCGCTGAGGTGGCCGAGGTCTTCGCCATCGAGATGGCCGAGGTCGATGCCGTCGAGCTGCTGCGCAACGCGAAGACCGAGCTGGTCAAGACCGGCGTCGGGGTGGCGGCGGAGATGCGCGAGGCGGAGGAGAGGGCCAGCGCGCTGGTCATGCAGAACGAAGCGCTGAAGCGCCAGGCGCAGCTCGATCCCCTCACCGGATTGACCAACCGCGCCGGGTTCGAGTCCCTGCTGGCCGAGCTCGTCGCCAAGCGCCGGCGCCGCACGATGCCCGACCGCCTGGGGCTCCTGCTGCTGGACGTCGATCACTTCAAGAAGGTGAACGACACGTACGGACATCCGGCGGGTGACGAAGTCCTCGCGATGATCGCGCGGGTCGTGGAGGGCGTCTCCCGGGATTCCGACTGCGCCGCTCGCATCGGAGGCGAAGAGCTCGCCGTGCTGATGCCCCGTACCTCCTTCGAGGGGCTCGCCTCGCTCAGCGAGCGCATCCGCAGCGCGGTCGAGCGGGCGCGCGTGAGCGTGGCGGGAACCGAGATCTCCGTGACGGTGAGCCTCGGCGGCGCGGCCATCGCCCGCTTCGAGCGCGACGAGGACGCGCACGCGCTGGTCGAGCTCGTGGACCAGTGCCTCTACCGGGCGAAGCAGGAGGGACGCAACCGCTGCGTGCTCCACCCGGACATCGACCTGCCGGCTATCTGAGCGACCCTCCGCGGAGGCGCGCGGCGATGTCCTTCCTCGCGGCGAAGACGTAGTAGCGTCTCGCACCGCCCTCCTCGAGCACACCGAGGATCGACTCGTACTCGCGCTCGAATCGCTCCCGGCCGGAGGCGTCGACCCAGCTCGCGGGGCGGGTGTCTTCCGGGCGATCGGTCACTATCGGCCCGCCGAGCACGAACTGCGGCGCGAGCGCCATGAGCGCGTCGCCGCGAAGCAGGAGCGAGTGGCCCGGGCGCGGCGGCTCGCGCGGGACGTACGCGGACAGATCCGCGGCGACGAGCCCCAGCTGGTCGATGGTGTGCAGCCCGGAGTGATACGGAATGCATCCGGCGGCCGTCACCGCGACGGTGTCTCCCGGCGCCGCGATCCCGGCGAGGTGCCGCCCGACCGCGCTCCAGTCCTCGGTGTAGCGCCGCAGGAGCCCGATCGAGTCGACGCCCCCCTCGTGCCACGCCTTCGCGGAGCGTGCCGTCCCGGCCACGTTGCCGGCGACCACGAGTGCCACGAGCGCAGAGGCCGCCGCCGCACCGGCCCGCCCGCGCCGGCCGAGCGCTGCGAGGGACTCGCCGGCGAGCCACAGAAAGGGCGGCAGCGCCGGGACGAGGAAGCGGTAGCGATCCATGAAGTCGCCGCCGGCCAGCGCCACGACGGCGGCCAGCGGCAGCGCCACCCCGGCGGCGAGCAGCAGTCTCTCTCGCGCGCGCGCATCCCGCCGCCGGCTCCAGGCGTGAACGGCGGCCGTGGCGACGAGTGGCAGGAGCGCGAGGTCGAGGAGCGCTTGGCCGAGGTAGGCGGCGCCGTCCGGCAGGAGCTCCAGTCCGCGCACCTTGACCGCCGCGGTGTTCGGCAGCCAGCGCCCGTAGTACGCGTGCCGCCAGACGGTGTGCGCGGCGAGCGGCATCGCCCAGCCGGCGGTCCACGCCGCGAGGGATGCGCGCGGCACGCCGGCCGATCCGCGGCGAAGCAGCACGAACAGCAGGCACGCGGCGACGAGCGCTCCCTCCGGCCGCGTGAGCACGGCGAGCGCGAGGCAGGCCGAACTGAGAGCCAGGCGCCGCCCCACCGTTCGGGGACCGGTCTCCTCCGAGAGCGCGAACGCGGCGCCGCCCAGGAGCGCGGAGAAGAGCGCCGTCTCCAGACCTCCGGTGCTCCACGCCGCCCAGGCGCTCGAGCCGGCGAGCAGGAAGGCGAAGGGCAGAGCCGCTGCTCGGCCACGTCGCGCCGCCGTGAGGAGGACCGCGGCCAGGAAGCCGAGCGAGATCGCCGCACCGAGCGGCGCCGCCAGCGCGTCCGGCCGGATGCCGAGCCGGATTCCGCCGGCGAGCAGCACGATCCACAAGAAGTTCGTGTAACCCTCGACGCGCTCGCCCCGCTGGAAGACGAGGCCGTCCCCGGACGCGAGACGGTCCGCGTAGCGAAAGGAGATGAACGCGTCGTCGCACAGGAACGACGAGGCGGCGACGTGAGCCGCCGCGAGCACAAACGCCGCGGCGAGCACCCACCGGAGGCGGGGTCCGAGCGGCGCCGTCATCGCCCCGAGCCGTCGAGTTCGCCGAACGGTGGAGCGTGGAGCCCTGCTTCGCCCAAGGATGCCGAGCTTCGCCCAGGGATCTTCAGCCTTTGCAACTTACGATAGGACAATGCGTTAGGGGAATCCAGAGCTTCAGTCCGCGGATCTCCGGGCCGATGGGGAGAGGAGCCGCCAGTCGTCCGACGCCGCATGGATCGAAACCCTGTCCGAGGAGCCACGTGACCACCTTCGCCGAGGAGACCCGGGTCTGCCCGGTTTGCGAGGCGCGCTTCCGCGTGGCCGCGGTGCACTCCAGCGGCAGCTCGGGGGCGGACTCGGACTTCCGCCCGCACCACTGGGGCCCGGATCCGCTGCCCGGGTACGTGCACTCGTGTCTGGAGTGCGGCTTCTCGGGATACACGCAGGACTTCGACGACGGCGTGTCCGAGATGGTGATGCGCAAGATCCGCAAGTTCCTCTCGCCGCGGACCAGGGACCTCAGCCGCGCGAACGCCCCGTACTTCCGGTACGAGTTCCTGGCGCTGATCTACGAGTGGGACGACCGCTCGTCTCTCGAGGTGGCCGAGGGGTTCCTGCGGGCGTCGTGGGTGGCGCGCGCGTGCGACAACCGCGAGAAGGAGCGGCTCTACCAGCGGGAAGCGGTGCGCCGCTTCGAGGAGGCGCTGGAGATCGGGGAGTGCGAGCGGCAGGAGGACCGCGCCGTCGTGTCCTACCTCATCGGGGAGCTGCATCGCCGGCTCAACCGCAAGCGCCGGGCGGAGACGTGGTTTCACCGATCGCTGGAGGAGCACGCGCTGATCCAGGTCCAGGACGGCGACGCGCTCGGCTGGCTCGACTCGCAGATCCGACACCAGCTGGGGTCCCCTTCGGATCGGATGAGCTGACTCACTGGCCGCCCGAGGCGTCTCCGCTCGAATCGGCTGCGCCGGGCGCGGTCGTCCCCCCGCCGAACAGCTGCTTCACGCCCTGCTTGAGACTCTGATCGAGCCGCCCGCGAAGCGCGTTGCCCAGATTCTGCTTCGCCCGCTCGGCGAGCTTGGACGTGTCTACGGTCACCTGGGGCTTGGCCGCCGGCCCCGACAGCGCGAAGTCGAGCGCGAGCCGGCCGGAGTCGTTGGCCAGGAGCCTCGCCAGCTCGCCGCCCAGCCGCTTGCGATAGATGTCGGAGAGACGATCGTCGAGCTCGACCTGCACGCGGTAGTCGAGCTGCCCGTCGAAGCCCAGCGAGCCCGAGGCCTTCCACGCGGCGTTGCCCCCGTGGAGCTCGACGCCGTCGGTGAAGATGCGTCCTTCGCGCACCTGGAAGGCGGCGGCGAGGTCGCGGAAGGGAACGACGGACTCCTCGCCGAGGTGGAGCGCCTGCCAGATGGCCTGCGTCGTCGGCGTGGCGGCGAGCTGGCCGTCGGTCGCGGTGAAGTTCCCCGACCCGGTCAGCGCACGGGCGATCTGCTCGGGAGTGGCCCCACGACCGGAGAAGCTCGAGGCGAGGTCCATCTTGCCGAACACGATCCCGCTCGCCGGCGTGACCGAGGAGATCACGTCGTTCGCCTCGATGCCGCTCGCCTTCGCCTCGATGTCGAACCCCGGCTGCTCGGGATCGGTGAGATCGACGTCGGCCCTGCCCAGCACCGCGCCGCCCCAGGCCGTGCCGGCGATGTCGCCCAGATGAAGGATGCGATCCTCGGCGAGGTCGATCGTGCCGGTGACGCCGGTGAGCCGCGAGCCGTACGCGTCCACCTCCGGCGCGCGGAAGTCTCCCCGGGCGGTCTGTCCCTGGAGCGCGAGGTTCGTGTCGAAGCCGCGCAGCAGCACGCCGCCGTAGTCCGCGCTCGCGATGCGCGCGGTCACGTCGCCGGCGCCGCCGCTTCCCTTCGCGTCCAGGGTCACGCCGGCCATGCGCGCTCCCTCGGTGATGAGCGAGTCGACAACGAGGTGCAGCGTCAGCGGGATGGGAGGCATCACGGGCACGAGGGGGAGCGCGACCTCGGCGGGGGGCGCGGGAGGCGTCGCTCCCGGACTCCCCGCGGGCGACGAGGGAGCGGCCACCGGACGCGGCGGCGCGAGCTCGACGAGATCCAGGCGCGCGCAGCGTCCGTCGAGCTCGATCGAAGGTTCGCCGAGCACGTCGCGTACCACGCCGCGCCCCTCGAACGTGGCGCTTCCGAGGCGCCCGCGGGCGCGCTCGATCCGCAGATCCGAGCCGGCGAACACGCCGGAGAGATTCCAGTCCTCGGCCGGCACGGGAAGGTCGGGAGTCTCGGCGCGCGCGGAGACGACGTCGATCCGCCCGTCCAGCGCGAACGCGCCGGGGACGGCCGCCCGACCGCGGGCGCGCGCGTCGACCTTGGCCCGGCCGCCTAGCGCGACGCCCGGAGGCAGCGTGCCGCTCTGTCCGGCGAGCGCGAGCGGAATGTCGGCCATCACGGCGAGGTCGAGCGCGGGACCGCCCTCCGTCGCGAGACTGTCCGCGCGGCCGGAGACGCGGAACGTCCCGTCGCCGCCGAGCTTCCCGCCGAGGTCGGAGAGGATGACCTCGGTCGCGGTTCCGACGACCGAACCGCGAAGGTCGCTGATGCCGGCGGGGATTCCCTCCCAGCCGAACGACGCGCCCTCGAAGTCCATGCTCCACTCCACGCGCGGAGGCCGCGCCGGGTCGCTGAGCAGTCCTTCGAGCTTCGCCGCCAGTCGCACCGGACCGGAGCCGTCGGGCGCGCGGCCCTCCGGGAGCATCGCGGGCGGAATGAGAGCGAGCAGGTCCCGCAGCTCGTAGACCGCGGGGGCGAGCGTGAGCGAGGCGCGCGGCTGGCGCGGCAGTCCGTCGATCTCGCCCTGCACCGCGAGATCGAGCGGGGGTGCCGTGAGGCGCAGCTCGGGGAGGAGCACGCGCCCCTCGAGGGGCTTCGCCTCGATACGGTAGCGCAGCACCGGCTTCAAGCGCTCCAGCGTCTCTCGGTAGGCGTCCAGCGCCGTGAGGGACAGGCGCTCGAGGGAGAGCTGGCCCTCGGATCGAACGCTCCGCGCTCCGGTCTCGACGTCGAGGTTGCCGGAGAGCTCGATGCCCTCGAGGGCCACGTCGCCGTCCGGCCCGGCGACGCGAACGGTGCCGTCGAGGATCTCGAAGCTCTGCACGGCGACGCGCAGCGACGCGGCCAGCGGGAGCGCCGCGGGGGGAGCGCCGCCTCCTCGTTCGCCGGCCGCGGCCTCGCGGGCCGCCCTCCCGGGAATCACCAATCCGGTCTCGTCGCGGCTGAGGAACAGCGCGGGGCGAACGAGCGACACGCGAGGCACCACCACCTCGCGGCGGAGCAGCGGGAGCAGCGAGAGCCTGGCGAGACCCGACTCCATCGTTGCGAGGGGAGCGCCGCCCTCGCCGAGAACGCGCAGGTCCGTCAGCGTGACGCCGAACGGAGACAGGGAGAGGCGCGCATCGCCGAGTTCGGTGGCGAGACCGGTCGCGTCCTGCACCGCGCGAATCGTCGAGGCGCGCAGCCGTTCGGGAGTGAGCATCGCGCGCAGAACGAGCGTGCCCGCGCCCGCCAGGACGACGAGCGCGGCGGCGACGATGCCGAGCCGCCGCCCCCAACCGCCTGACCCACGCTGCGCATTCATGACCGTCGCTCTCCGGTGCCGCTCGCGCGCCGCGAGATCGGCGGATCGAGACAATTCAGCACCGCACGAGTCCGCGGGCACGCGCGGGAGCCGGCCAGCTCCCGCGAAAGCCTGCGGAGGTCGTCCGGCGAATCCACGTCGTACCACATGCCGGCGTCCACGAGCACCACTCTCTCGCGCCGGGCGCGCTCCCGCACCGCGGCCGCCACCGCGTGCGTGCTCCAGGGTACGGCCCGGAACAGTCCGGGGAGCGGTCGCGGTAGGCTCATGGCGGCGAACCCCCCGTCCCGGGTGAGGATCCAGCCCACGCGCCCCTGTCGGGCAGCGGCGATCGAGCGGGCCAGGTAGGGAGCCGGGAGGCTCGGGTGATCCCCGCCCACCAGCGTCACCGTCCGGGCTCCCCGGGCGAACCGCCGGGCGGAGGTCCGCGCGAGCCGCGCGCCGAGATCGCCCGGCCCCTGGTCGACGAGGCGCGCCCCGGGCCCGGCAACTTCCCGAACCGAGTGGCGAGCATCCGCGGTCGGGACGGCCACCTCGATGTCAGTCGTAACAAAGCAACGCAACGTTTCTAGCAAATCTCCGAGGAAGGCGCGGGCGAGCGAAGCAGACTCTACGGCACTCAGGAACGGGATAAGGCGCGTCTTGACCTGTCCCGGAATGGGGGCCTTGGTGAGGATGATAAATGCGTCGGAAAGAGAAAATCTGTTGCGGATCGTGAAAGCCCGATGGTAGTCTGGTACCACGGTCAAATGGACCCGGCGAGCATTCGCCCCGCGAATCGGGTCGACGGAGGATCGGACATGGGCAACATGGTTCGGGGCACGGCTCTCTCCGCGACGGTCGCGCTCGGTCTGGCTCTCGGGTCGTCCGCGCTCGCCGAGCCGTCGAAGGCGGAGGGGTCTGCCGTTTTGAATGAGAGCGAGCAGCGCATCTTCGCCGAGCAGCAGGGCCAGCCGACGGACCCGGGCAACCCGTGGTACGACGGCGACTTCGGCGGTGGCGTCCCCGGCGGCTCGAACGGCGGCGGCGGGAGGGGCGGCGGCGGAGGCGCGGTCGTGCCGGAGCCCGGGACGATGGCCCTGCTCGGCATGGGACTCGCTGCGCTCGGTGCGGCGCGCCGGCGGCAGCAGAAGGTGAAGAAAGACGCGAGCGCGTAACCCCCGCGAGACACCGGGGTCTGCATGACGGGCCGGGAGCGACGCTCCCGGCCTTTCTTGTTCGAGGGGCGGCTTGGTTCCGCTCACGCCGCGGCGGTCTCGGATCCGAACTGCAACTCCACGAGGCGCGCGTAGATTCCGCGCGCGGCGAGCAACTCGTCGTGCGTCCCTTGCTCGGTGAGCCGGCCCTGGTGGAACACCAGGATGCGGTTCGCGTCGCGGACGGTCGAGAGACGGTGCGCCACGACGAGGCAGGTCCGACCGCGCAGCGCCTCGTGAAGCGCCTCCTGGATCCAGCCCTCGGTCTCCGAGTCCACCGACGACGTCGCCTCGTCCAGCAGGAGCAGGTCGGGGTCGCGCGCCAGCGCACGAGCGAGCGAGAGCAGCTGGCGCTGGCCGACCGAGAGGCTGCGGCCACGCTCGCCGAGCTTCTCGGCCCGCCCCGAGGGCAGCTGCCCGATGAAGCGCGAGGCTCGGGCTGCCTCGAGCGCCCCTTGCACGCGTTCCTCCCGGATCGTGTCGTCGCCGAGGCGCACGTTCCAGTCCACGTCGGCGGAGAAGAGGAAGACGTCCTGCGGGACGGTCCCCGCACGTAGCCGGAGGCTCCGCGGGTCGAAGTGGGCGAGGTCCTGGCCGTTCACCAGGATGCGCCCCGAGGTGGGCGGGTAGAAGCCCAGCAGGAGCGACAGGACCGTCGTCTTCCCTGCGCCCGTTGCGCCGACCAGCGCGACCCGCTCGCCGGCCTCGACGCGGAAGGAAACGTCGCGCAGGACGGGCTCGCCGTCCTGGTAGTGGAAGGAGACGTGCTCGAACTCGATCGTCCGCACCGGTCCGTCCAGCAGCGGCCGCGAGTCGAACTCCTGTTCCTCGGCGCGCGTGTCCAGCAGCCCGAAGATCCGCTCCATCGCCGCCATGGCGGACTGCAGCACGTTGTACTTCTCGCTGAGGTCCCGCAGCGGAAGGAAGAAGCGCTGCACGTACTGGAGGAACGCGACCAGCTCGCCGAAGGTCAGCGTTTCCTGGATCACGCGGACGCCGCCGCCCCACAGCACGGCTGCCGTCGCCACGGCGAGGAACAGCTGCACGACGGGGAAGAACAGAGCGAACGCCTCGTTCACCGACAGCCAGGCTTTCCGTAGCTCCGCGTTCTGCTCGTCGAACGTCTCGTCGTTGCGCGGCTCGCGCCCGAAAAGCTTCACCACCTCGATCCCGGAGAAGGTCTCCTGCATGATCCCGTTCAGCCGTCCGACGCGCTCGCGCGTGGCGCGGAAGCCGCGGCGCGCCGTCTTGCGGAAGCGGAAGCTCGCGTACAGCAGCGCGGGCATGACCGTGTAGGTGAGCAGGGCGAGGGACGGATCCATCCAGAAGAGCACCGCCGTGATGCCCACCAGGGTGACGACGTCGGCGATGATGGTGACGAGCCCGGAAGTGAGCAGCTCGTTGAGCGTCTCCACGTCGGACGTGAGCCGGGTCACGACGCGTCCCACCGGGTTCCGATCGAAGAAGGGCAGGCTCATCCTCTGCAGGTGGGCGAAGAGCTCGGTGCGCAGGTCGCGCATCATGGACTGCCCGGCGCGGGTCATGATGAGGGTCTGCGCGTACCCGACGACGAACTCGGCGAGCAGCACCGCGAGGAAGGCCGCGACGACGCGCAGGAGCTGCGACGGGTCCCCCGAGGGGATGGCGTCGTCGATCGCGATCTTGGTGAGCCAGGGGCCGGCGAGCTCGAGCGCCCCGGCCGTGAACAGGAGCGTGAGCGCGAGACCCAGCCGCCCGCGGTAGGGCTTCACGTACTTCAGGAAGCGCTTCGTCAAGGCCAGGTCGAGTGCCTGCCCGTCGGCCTCTTCGCGGTCGGGCGTCACGCCGCCTCTCCCGCGTCCGCCCTCTGGGTCAGCTCTTCCAGGAGGCGCTGGCGCCGCACGAACCGGGCGTAGCTGCCGCCGCGGCGGACGAGCTCGTCGTGCGAGCCCTCCTCGAGAACGCGGCCCTCCTCCAGGTAGACGACGCGATCGGCGCGGCGGATCGTGCTCAGCCGGTGCGAGACGAGCAGTACCGTGCGCCCCGCCAGCCGGGTGCGGAGCGCGGCGAGAATGCCCTCCTCGGTGCGCGTGTCCATGCTGGCGAAAGCGTCGTCCAGCACGAGCACCCGGGAGGGACGCAGCAGCGCGCGGGCCAGCGTGGCCCGCTGGCGCTGTCCACCGGACAGCGTGACGCCGCGCTCCCCGACGATCGAGTCGAATCCGTCGCGGAAGGCGCGGACCTCGTCGCCGAGCAGAGCGAGCTCGGCGACCGCGCGCACTTCTTCCGGATCCGTGCCAGGCCGCCCCACCTGCACGTTGTCCGCGATCGACTCGGAGAAAAGGAACGACTCCTGGGGGACGAAGCTCGTCGCCCGGCGCAGCTCGGAGAGGTCCCACTCCGGCAGCGGCACTCCGTCGAGCCGCACCACTCCCTCGGTGGGGTCGATGAGGCGGGCGAGGAGCCGCACCAGCGAGCTCTTGCCGGACCCGGTCGGGCCGACCAGCGCGGTGATGCTCCCCGGCAGGACGGCGAGGTCGATCCCGGCGAGGATCTCGCGGCCGTTCCGGGACAGGCGCACTCCCTCGAAGCGGATGACGCCCTGGCCCGGGGGCGCGGCGCCGCCCGCTTCGAGCGGCTCGACCGGCTCGGACAGCAGGGCGTCGATGCGCTCCCAGGAAGCGGCGCCGCGCTGGAAGAGGTTGATCGTCCAGCCCAGCGCGGCCATGGGCCACATGAGCAGGGCCAGGTAGCCGGCGAACGCGACGAAATCGCCCAGCGTGATCGCGTCGCGCATCACCAGGAGCCCGCCGCGCCACAGCACCAGCGCCCCGGCGATGCCCCCGAAGAGCGTGATCGCCGGGAAGAAGATCTGCTGCATGCGCGCCAGCTGCATGTTGCGCTCCAGGTAGTCGCGGCAGGAGCCGGCGAAGAGGACGTTCTGGCTCTCCTCGTGGGCGAATGCCTTCACCACGCGGATGCCCTCGAGGTTCTCCCGCACCCGGGTCGTGAGCGTGGCGAAGCCCTCCTGGACGCGCATCACCCGCTCGTGGACCCGGCTCATGACCAGCACGACGAGGACGGTGACGAGCGGGAGAGGCAAGAGGGCGACGACGGTCAGCGAGGAAGAGATGCGCATCATCAGCGCGATGGAGAAGGCCAGCACGAGGAACGTGTTCAGCGTGTACATGATCCCCGGCCCGAGGAACATGCGTACGGCGTTGAGATCGTTGGTGACGCGCGCCATCAGGTCGCCCACCTCGAACTTCTCCAGGAATGAGAGGGGAAGGCGCTGGAGGTGGGCGTAGAGACGGCGGCGAAGGTCGTACTCGACCTCGCGGGAGACGCCGATGATGGTGCGGCGCATCAGATAGCGGAAGACCCCGTCCACCGCGGCGAGGAGCACGAGAGCTCCCGCCCAGTGGTGAACGGGCCGGGAGCCTTCGCCCTGCAGCGAATCGATGGCCAGCTTGAGGATCCACGGGCCGAGCGCGGCCAGGGCGTTGCTGGCCAGCAGCACGGCGCCGCCGAGCAGCAGCGCACGGCGGTACGGAGCGAGCCACGGCAGCATGCGGGTGAGCTTGCGGATGCCGGCCTCCCGGTCCCGGAGTCGGGGCACGGTACGGGAGGAAGGCCCTCGAGGCAACGCCGCGACCGGCGGGGAAGCCGGCCAGGAACAGGCTTCAGCAGGCTCCGCGTCCGGTGAGCACGACCCAGACGGTGCGCAGCAGGATGGCGACGTCGGCGCGGAGCGAGCGGTTGCGGATGTAGTGCAGATCCTGCTCCACCTTCCGCTTCACGTCGTCCACGCTCGCGTCGTAGTCGAGGCGAACCTGCGCCCGGCCGGTGATCCCGGGGGGAATCTCGAGGCGCTCGGTGTAGTTCGGAATGGTCTCGACGAAGCGGTCGACGAAGTAGGGCCGCTCCGGCCGCGGGCCGACCAGGCTCATGTCGCCGAGGAGTACGTTCAGGAACTGGGGCGTCTCGTCCAGCCGGCTCACCCGCAGGAACCGCCCGAAGGGGAAGATCCGCGGATCGTCGCGGCGGGACCACTGCGGCCCGTATTCCTCGGCGTTGGGGACCATCGTACGGAACTTGTAGATGCGGAAGGGTCTGCCGTGGCCGAGGGCCTGGCGCCGGTCCGCGATGCGGCGATCCCGCGGGGACGAAGCGTGGCGCGGCCCGCGCGCGAAGAAGCGCCGGTTCACGCCGACGCGCACCTGCTGGTAGAGGACGGGACCGGGCGACGACAGCTTGATGAGCACGCCGATCACCACGAAGAGCGGCGCGAGCGCCGCCAGAGCCAGGGAGGCCACGACGATGTCCAGGCCCCGCCGGACGACGCGGTCCGCCCGGGAGGTGCGCTTCGCCCAGGCTGAGCCGGTCGCCCGCCGCTCGCCCCCCGGCCGGACGGCCACGGGCAGCGGGACGGTCCCGCGACGGACCGGGCGGAAGGTGTCGGGCGGAGTGATCGAAGCGGGCATACGCCGTCCTCGGTCCGCGGGGCGAACTCGGGTCTCAGGAGTCGGGTTCAGCAAGGACGAGGCCACCGGGCTCCGGGCTCGAAAACGAGGCGCCGCTTGCCGATCTTGTGGAAGCCGTTGGATCGCAGTAGCATCCGGTGCTCCCCGGCATCGCGTTCGGCACGGGTCTCGGGGATTTTTCCGCAGACTGCGGGGGCTTTTCTCGCGGGCGGCGCCACCTCGGGCCGAGAGGGGGAGTGGCGGTGAGGCTCTTCGGGGGACGCGCCCTGGCAGTCGCCGCGGTGATCCAGGCGGTGTTCTGCGCCGCGGCAGCCGCCCAGACCGAGTACACCATCGGCAAGGGCGATGTCCTGAGCGTGAAGGTCTGGCAGCGTCAGGACCTCACCGCGCAGGTCACCGTGGATCACGAGGGGAACATCACGCTGCCCCTGATCGGCGCGATCCGCGCCGAGGGGCAAACCCCCGCGCGCCTCGGTGAAGACCTCACCCGCCGCTTCTCGTTCGTCGACCGGCAGGTGAGCCAGGTTTCCGTCTCGGTGACCGAGTACAACTCGCAGCGGATCTACCTGATGGGACAGGTGCGGCAGCCGGGGCCGTACTCCTTCCCGGAGATCCCGAGCCTTTGGGAAGTCATCCGCGGCGCCGGAGGACCGCTGCCCGACGCCGCGCTCACCCGGATCCAGGTCATCCCGCCGGAGGGCCAGGGACGCCCGATCACTGCGGACCTGGACCGCGCGCTGACCACCGGCGACTACTCGCAGCTCCCCCGGCTCTCCGCGGGAAGCACGATCATGGTTCCGCGCGTCGAGGCGGGGGGCGCGGAGGGTGATTTCGTCTACGTCTACGGCAGCGTGCGCAATCCGGGCGTCGTGTCGCTCGACGCCGCGGGGACGATCCTCGGTGCGGTGCTCGCGGCCGGCGGCCCCGCCGGCAACGCGGACCTCGGCAACGTGAAGGTGATCCGGCCCGGGCCGGTGCGGGCGCGGGTGTTCGAGGTGGACCTGGAGGCGTACACGAACGAGGGAATCCTGTATCCCAACCTCGATCTGGAGGCCGGCGACACGGTGAACGTGCCCGAGTCGGGGGCCCTTTCCTTCCGGGCGCTGGGAGGTGTCGCCAGGACCTTCACTCAGATCGCCGGCGCGTTCTTCATCCTGGTCCGCCTCACCGAGGACAACGAAAACCGGACCACCGTCGTGGTGAACGACCGGGCCGGCGGGAACACGAATCGCGCCGCGGGCGCCTCGGAAGTCGCCGGCGAGGAACCAACCGCGACGAGCGGGCCCTAGTCCGGGCGGGAGGCTGGTGGTGGTCACGAGGAAGAAGCAGGCGCTCGACTTCCGCGAGATCCGGCGCATGCTCTGGCGCCGGAAGATCATCATCCTCGTGCCCATCGTGGTCACGATGGGGATCGCCGCGTATCAGGCCCTGACCATGCCGGCCACGTTCGCCTCGACCGCGACGCTGGCGCCGGAGAATCCGCTGCCGCTGACCCGGCGCGTCGCCGAGTTCGTTGGCGGAGGTGACGGCGGTGCTCGCCGCGGCCGCGACGACGGCTCCCGCGCGGTTCGCGCCCGCATCATGTCGTCGCGGTTCCTGGAGGCCATCGCCGTGCAGATCGGATTCCACGAGAACCCCGCGCTCGTCCACGCGGCGAAGGCGACTCTCCTGGAGAATCCCGGTCACGACGAGCAGGATCTGGTGCTTCGCCAGTGCGTGACGCGCCTGCGCAAGATGATCAAGGTGTCGGGCGGGACGGGCGGCTCGCTGTCCATCACGGTGGCGTCCACGTCGCCGCGGCTGGCGCAGCTCGTGGCGACGACGGTGGCCGAGCAGTACCTGCAGACCATGCGTCAGCTCCGGCTGCAGAGCACGGAGGAGGCGCTGGGACTCGCGCAGGAGCCGATGGCGAAGGCCGCGAAGGAGCTGGAGGAGAAGCGCGGCGCGCTCCGGGAGTACGAGCAGACGCTCGCGGTGAAGCCGCTCACCTCTTCGCCCGTCAGCCGCGACAACGTCAGCCGCGTCAACTCGCTGATCAAGACCGCGGAGGCCGACCTGCAATTCCAGCGGGGGAAAAACGAAGCGGTCCTCGGGCGGATTCGCGAGGCGGGTCTGGAGCCGTTCCTGGGCTTCGACCTCTTCGGGAGCCCCAAGCTGGCCGCGCTGCGGGAGACGCTGTTCGGCCTGGAGCGGAGCCTCGCGCTGGCCCAGGTGGAGAACCCGGAGGGCTCCGGGGTGGTCTCGTCCAGCCAGAGCCAGATCGCGGTCACGAGCCAGCAGATCCTCACCGAGCTGGAAGTCGTCGCCGCGTCGCAGCTCGCCTCGGTGGTGCCCGAGTATCGGCAGCTGCTCGTCGACCAGGAGTTCACCCGCGTCGCGATCGACGCGGCCGGTGCGCGGGTCGATCAGCTGCGCGGGTTCCTGGACCGCTACGAGCGCGACCTCGCCACCATGCCCGCCGAGGAGTTCCGGCTGCAACGGCTCAAGGAGGAGGTCGCCAACGCCGAGCGCATCTACCAGATCTGGCACGAACAGGCCAGCAACTCGCAGATCGCCCAGTCCGTGCAATCCACCGAGGCCGCGGAGAAGCTCGTGCTGCTGGAGCCCGCCATCCTGCCGCTCGAGCCCTTCGCGCCGGATCGCGAGCGGATCCTGCTGGTCGCTCTGGCGATGGGCGTGGCGCTGGGCATCGGCGCGGCGGTGCTGACCGAGTACTTCGACCTGACGCTCAAGTCCGTGGAGGAGATCGAAGCGCTGCTCGGTGCGCCGATCCTCGGCGCGGTTCCGCGCATGCAGGCGCTCGTCGTGGAGGATCTGGAGCAGAGGCGGATTCGCCGCATCTGGATCTTCGCCGGCTCCTCGGTCCTGATCCTCGCCGCCGCCGTGGCCGTCGGCGTGCTGCACTTCACTTCGTAGGGTCCCATGCGCAGGAAGCCCACGCCGAGAAGGACGCTCTACGAGGACTTCGATCCTCAAGCGCCGGAGACCACCGAGTTCCGGCGCATTTTCACGCGGGTGACCCGCGCCGGCGAGGATCGCAAGATCCGGTCGATCCTGTTCACCAGCGCGGAGGGCGGGGAGGGCAAGACCACCTCGGCGGCGCTCTTCTCCGTCGTCGCGGCGATGCACCAGGGACTGCGCACCTGTCTCGTCGATGCGGACCTGCACCGACCGCGCGTGCACGGCCTGTTCGAGCTGTCCAAGGCGGCGGGGCTCGGCGAGGTGCTGGCCCGGGGCATCCCCCTGGAGAGCTGCCTCAAGAAGACGCGCTACGAGAACCTGAAGGTCATGACCGCCGGGGACGAGAGCACCTTTCCCTCGGAGGTTCTCGTCCCCGATCGGCTGGCGACGCTCTTCGGCCGGCTCAAGCTGCTCTTCGATCTCGTCGTGGTGGACGCGCCGCCGCTGCTCCCGGTCTCGGACCCGGTGGTGCTGGCCCTGCAGGTGGACGGCGTGGCCCTCGTGCTCCGGGCCGGCCGCACGCAGCGCGACGTCGCGCTGAGAGCCCGGCGAATCCTGGACGACGCCGGCGCGAACCTGCTCGGCGTCATCGTCAACAACGTCGACGACGTGCTCCCGTACTACTACGGGCACACCTACTACCATTACCCGGAGTCGAAGGACAATCCGCAACCTCCCCCGGAGGTCGTCGCCCGGCTGGGCGAAACGCGCGAGCAGGCTCCGGATCGCAAGGTGGAGCAGGAGCGCTCCGCGCGCGCTCGCGCCGGATCGTCGGGATGAGGCGCGCCGCCGCGGCGCTCCGGCTCGCCGTGGGGCTCTCCGCTCTCGCCTACCTCCTCGGCCGGGTGGACTTCGGACTGGCGCGAGAGACGCTCGCGACGGTGAGCGGAGCGTGGCTCGCCGCAGCTTTCGCGGCGCAGCTCGGAGCTAAGGTCTTCTGGCTGCTGCGATGGGACACGCTGCTGCGCGCCGCCGGTCACCGCCGCGGGTGGGGACATCTGTTGCGCCTCGTGCTCGTCGGGCTCTTCTTCAACAACTTCCTGCCGACGTCGGTCGGCGGCGACGTGGCGCGCGGAATCGGGCTGGCCCGCGGCGGCGTGCCGAGAGCGACCGCAGCGGCTTCCGTGGTGCTGGATCGACTGGTGGGGGTGCTGGCCCTCGCGGTGATGGCCGCCGCCGGGGGGACCGTGGGGGCCGTGCTCTGGCCCGGCGAGGGGCCCTGGGCGGCGGCGGTCGTGTTCGCGTTCGGCGCGGCGGCGCTGCTCGTCGTGCTGACCCGCCCGCGCGTGATGGCCTGGGCCGCCTCGGGCCGCGCGGTGCCGGTCGCGCTCCGCGGCAAGCTCGCGCGCATGGCGGACGCCGTGACTCTCGTCTCCGGCCGCGGCCGCGTCGTGCTCGTCGCGCTGGCGTACTCCCTGGGACTCTCGGCCTGCTCGGCGCTCTTCCACTGGTCGCTGGCGCGCGCCGTCGCGATCCCGATTCCCCTGCTCGCCTTCTTCGTGATCGTTCCCACGGTGATGATGTTCGCGTCCCTGCCGATCACGCTGAACGGCCTCGGCCTCCGCGAGGTCGGCTTCGTGACGTTCCTCGCCCGCCTCGGCGCGCCGACCTCGGCGGCCGCTGTGTTCGCGTTCCTGGCCTTCGCCCTTCCGCTGGTCTTCGCGCTGGCCGGCGGCCTGCTCTTCGTGGCGGGCGAGCGGGCGGGGTCCGCCCGCGAGGAGGCGACATGAGCGAGCCGGGGAAGCCCACGCGGCGGCGCCTGCTCTTCGCCGCGCTCAAGATCGCCGTGAGCGTAACCCTGCTGGCCGTCCTCGTGCGCCGGTACGGGGGCGATGCATCCTTCCGGGCTACGCTCCGCGGCGTGGAGCCGCTCGCGTTCCTCCAGGCCGAGGCCGTGCTCGCGCTCGGACTGCTGGTGTCCGCGGTCCGCTGGAAGCTGCTGCTGCGCGCAGCCGGGGTGGCGCTTCCCTTCGGCGTCGCCGTGCGCCTCTACTTCGTGTCCTTCTTCTTCAACTTCCTGCTGCCCACCTCGGTCGGCGGCGACGTGGTCCGCGCGATGGGCGTGGGCGGCGGCACGCGCGTGCCGGTCGTGGTCGGCTCGATCCTCGTCGAGCGGCTGCTCGGCTTCGGCTGCCTGCTGGTCATCGGCACGGTGGCGAGCTTCGCCGTGCCGAGCCTCGGTGCGGCCCGTGCGGCGCTGACCGTGGCCAGCGTGTCCTTCGCGCTGTTCACGCTCCTGCTGGTGGCGGTGCCGCTTCCCGCGGTGAGCCGCGGCGGCGCGCTCGGCCGCCTGCTCACCGGGCTGGTCGACACCGCCCGCGAGGTCCGCGCATACGGGTTCCACGGCTCGGCGCTCGCGGTGGGGCTCCTGCTCTCGGTCGGGTGGCAGCTGGCCCTCGTCCTGGCCAACGGGATGCTCTCCGCGGGGCTGGGCGGAGTGGTGTCGTGGGGGAGTCTCTTCGCGCTCGTGCCCGTGGTGCAGGCCGTGACCATGATCCCGGTCAGCTTCGGCGGGCTCGGCCTGCGGGAGATGGGCTACGAGTATTTCCTTGGGGCGGCCGGCTTCGATCCCGCCGGGGCCGTCGCGCTGGCCGCCTGTTTCCTGGGCGTCTCCCTTTCTCTCGCGCTGAAGGGCGGCCTCGTCTACCTGATCGCGCCGTCGCGCGCGTCCTAGAGCCGCCGTGACCGTCGCCCGCGACCTCGTCAAGCACTCCTCCGTTTACGGACTGGGCCTCGCCCTCTCCCGGGTGGCGAGCGTCGTGCTGCTGCCGTTCTACACGAGGTTCCTCACGCCCGCGGACTACGGGATCATCGCCCTGATCGATCTGACCATGGCGCTGGTGACGAACATGGCCGCCGGCGGCGTGCATTCCGCCGTGATGCGCTACCATTTCGAACCGCAGTATCGGGACCGGCGCCACGACCTGTGGACCACCGGTCTCGTGATGATGGCCGCGGCCGCGCTGCCGCAGTTGCTGCTCGTCTGGTTCCTGCGCGCCGACATCGCCGCGCTGGCCTTCGGGGCGGAGATCGCGGAGGGACCCGCGTACCTCACGCTCGCAGTGCTGTCCCTGCCGCCGCGGCTCTTCTCCAACTACGCGCAGTCCTACCTCCGCGCGGAGAAGCGGTCCGTCCTGTTCGTGGGCGTGACCGTCCCGGGCCTCGTTCTGCGCATCGCGCTGAACATCTACCTCATCGGGTTCCGCGGGCTCGGCGTCTTCGGCTTCCTGTGGGGGAGCCTGATCGGGGGCTGGATCGAGGCGCTGGTCTACTGGCTGATCCTGTTCACGCGGCGCCCGTGGCGGATCGTGCGCGAAGTGGTGGGGCCGATGTGGTCGTACGGCTGGCCGCTGCTCGTGACCACGCTCGCCGGCCTGGCCATGCACCAGATGAACCGCTTCGTCATGCGCTGGCTGCTGGACGACCTGCACGCCATCGGGATCTTCGCCGTGGCGTACACGCTGGCGCAGGGCGTGAACCAGGTGATCGTCACGCCCTTCCAATCGATCTGGTCCGCGGTCATGTACGAGATCGATCTGATGGAGGATCGCGTTCGCATGTACCGGCGGGTGTTCAAGTACTACGCGGCGGCGATCGCCCTGGTGCTGTTCGGCGTTGCCGTGGCCAGCGAGCCGATCGTGCGCATCCTCGCCGCGCCGGAGTTCGCCGAGGCGGCGAAGGTCCTGCCCTGGCTGTGCCTCGCGTACTTCTTCTTCACGCTGCACGGCCTGCTGCGCGCCCCGGCCATGATCCACCGGCGGACCATCAGCGTGGCCCGCGTCTCGGTGATCGCGGCGGTGGTGAACTTCGTGGCGAACGTCGCGCTGGTCCCGATCGCCGGGATCTACGGAGCCGCTTACGCCGCGGTCGTCACCTACGCGGTGTTCACGCTGCTCGGGCACATGGAGTACCGCAGGATCGAGGACCTCCACTTCCCGCTGCGCTACGTGGTGCTGTCCGCGCTCCTGGGCGTCGCCCTCACCGCGGCGATGCAGGTGATCGTGCCCGAGGGAGCGTCCCTGCCCGTCGAGGTCGCCGCGGCCGCCGCGGCGTGGATCGCCGTCGCCGCCGGAGTGCTGCTGGGCCCTGCGCGCGGATTGATCGAGCGGGACTCGCCGTTGAGGCGGCTGCTGGTCGGGGTGCGCGGCCGAACCGCACGCTGAGCGTCAGGCGCTGCGCGCGAGCGCCGTCGCCGGGGTTTCCGCGGATCCGGAGCGCTCGTTGCGCGCCCAGCGGTCCAGCACCCACGCCGCCCACAGCACGTAGGAACGGTCCGCGCGACCGGAGCGGTGCTCGCCGAGCCAGCGGCGGAGCACGCCGAGGTCCAGCAGTCCGACCAGCGCACCGTCCGGGCCGAGCACCTCGGAGGCGAAGCGTTCCGAGTCCGGCCCCGCGAGCCAGCGGGCCACGGGCGCGGTGAAGCCGCGCTTGGGGAGGTGCAGGTTCTCGGGCGGCAGGCGCCGCTCGGCGAGGCGGCGGAGGAGGTGCTTGGCGCGCAGACCGGGCATCTTGACCGACGTCGGCACGCGGAAGGCGAGCTCCACGACGCGGTGATCGAGCAGGGGGCAGCGCACCTCGAGGCCGTGCTGCATGCTCATGCGATCCACCTTCACCAGCGGATCGTTCGGCAGGTAGACCATCAGGTCCGCGTACTGCGCCCGCTGCACGACGCTCGGCGAGGGGCAGCGGCGGTAGGGTTCGGTCACCAGCTCGTACACCGGGCTGCGGCGCGGGTCGCGGTCGGGATCTTCTCCCAGCGCGAGGCGCGCGTCCGCCGGCTTGAGGAAGCACAGATCCGAGTAGTACGCGTCCGCGGGATCCAGTCCGACGTTCTCCAGCAGCGTGCCGAGCCGGAGCGCCCGGGGAAGCCGCGGCGAGCGGGGCCACGCGTGTCCCAGCCCGCGGACGACTCTCCGCAACGGACGGCCGGGGAGCAGGCGGCGCGCGCGGTCCTCCCACGCATGGGGCACGTAGCGGAAGTCGTAGCCGCCGAACGTCTCGTCGCCGCCGTCGCCGGAGAGGCACACGGTGACGTGGCGCCGAGCGCCGGCGCACACGTAGTAGGTGGGGATGGCCGAGGAGTCGGCGAAAGGCTCGTCGCAGCCGCGCAGCACCGTGTCCAGCATCTCGTCGAGCCGCGGCGTGAGGATCTCGGGGTGGTGGCGCGTGGAGAAGCGCCCGGCCACGCGCGCGGCGGCCTCCAGCTCGTTGTGCGCGGAGTCGTCGAAGCCCACCGACACGGTGAGCGGCCGCTCGTTCATCGCTCCGGCCATGAACGAGACGACGAGCCCGGAGTCGATTCCGCCGGAGAGGAAGGCGCCCAGCGGCACCTCGCTCTCCAGGCGCGCCGCCACCGCGTCGTGCACGGCGCCTTCCAGCTCCGCGAGGATCTCGCCCTCGGGCCGGCCGTCGGAGTCGAAGGCGGGGATGTCCCAGTAGCGGCGAAGGTCGAGGCGGCCGCCGGCCAGGTGCATCCAGTGACCGGGCTCGAGCTTCTTCACGTGGCGGTAGAGCGTCCACGGGGCGGGCACGTAGCCGAGCGACAGGTATCCCTCGAGCGCTCGCGGCTCGATCTCGCCGTCCCACGCCGGGCTCCTGCGGAGCGACTTGATCTCGCTGGCGAAGTGCAGCGCGCCGTCCAGCTCGGCCCAGAAGAGGGGCTTCTTGCCGAGCCGGTCCCGCGCGGCGTAGAGCTCCCCGCGCGCGGAGTCCCACAGCGCGAACGCGAACATCCCGTGCAGCCGCTCGGCGCACGACGTACCCCACTCCTCCCAGCCGTGCACGATCACCTCGCCGTCCGAGCGCGTGCGGAAGCGGTGGCCCCGGGCCTCGAGCTGCGCGCGGATCTCGTGGTGGTTGTAGATCTCGCCGTTGAAGACGACCTGGACGGAGAGGTCCTCGTTGCCGAGAGGCTGCGCGCCTCCCGCCCGATCGATGATGGAGAGCCGGCGGTGGCCCAGGGCGGCTCGGGCGTCGTTCCAGAAGCCGTCCCCGTCCGGGCCACGGTGCCGGATCGCGGCGGTCATCTCCGCGACGCTCGCGCGGAGGTCGTCACGGAGAGGGCCGGCCCGGGCGACGACGCCTGCGATTCCGCACACGGTGGGCTCTTCGATTCGCGGGGGAGGGGATACTCCGGGAAACTCTACCGGATATCGGTGCTCCGCGGCAACTTCACGAGCCGCGATGCTCGCCGCGATACACCGCCGCGTATTCCTCGAGCATGCGCTCCAGCGCGAAGCGGCGCTCCGCCTCGTCGCGGGCGGCGGCCGCCAGGAGCCGGCGGCGGGAGGGGTCCCGGGCGAGGTCCACGGCGGCGGCGGCGAGGGCCGACGGATCACCCGGGGGCACCAGCACCCCGGTCCGCCCGTCGTCGATCACCTCCGGGGTTCCGCCGACCCGTGTGGCCACGACCGGCAGACCCGCCGCCATCGCCTCGATGATGGTGAGCGAGACCCCCTCGTAGCGGGAGCTGTTCACGTAGAGGTCGAACCCGGGGAGGAGCAGGCGCGCGTCGGCGCGGGAGCCGGCGAAGGTCACGGCCTCCAGGACGCCGAGTTCCCCCGCGCGACGCTCGAGCGCGGCGCGCTCCGGGCCGTCGCCCACGAGGACGAGGTGCGCCGAGGGTACCGCCGCACGGATCGTCGCGCACGCCTCCAGCAGGGCCGCGTGGTCCTTCACCGGGTCCAGCCGCGCGACCGTTCCGATGACGAAGCGGTCCGGAGGGAGCGAGAGCCGCGCGCGAGCCGGCGCACGACCGGCGGGCTCGGGTCTGCCGCCGAGGTCGATCCCGTTGTAGATCACGCCGAGGCTTCGCGCCGGGAATCCCTCGGCGATCAGGAACTCGCGAAGCTCCCGGCACACCGCGAAGCGCGCGCCGGGAATGCGCGCGAGCCAGGGGTTCACCAGCCGGCGCTTGCTCGACGGCCCCGCGTCGGAGAGACGACCGTGCTCGGTGAACACCAGACGGACCCCCGGCGCGAGCATCGTTGCCAGGCTGCCGTAGACATACGGGGTGTACTGGTGAGCGTGCAGCACGCCGACCCGATGGCGCCGCACGAGCGAGGCGATGCGCCACGCGACCGACGGACGGAAGCCGCTCTCTCGCTGCAGCGCGAAGACCGGCATCCCCTCCGCGGCGAGCATCGCTCCCCACTCTCCGGGCGAGTCGAGACAGCAGACGAGCGATTCGTAGCCGGGCGGTAGCTTCCTGGCGAGGTCGACGATGAGACGCTCGGCGCCACCCGGATCGAGCCGGAGCGCGATCTGCATCACGCGCAGAGGGCGCTTCATGCGCGCTGCATCTCCTCGACGAGCGCGCGGACCACGCCAGCGGCCCGCTCCCAGGAGAACTCCCGGAGCACGCGGGCCCGGCCGGCCGAGCCGAGCTTCGCGCGCAGGTCGGCGGAGGAGAGCAGGGCGTCCAGCGCCGCCGCCAGCTCCGCGACGTCGTCTCCACCGACGAGCAAGCCCGTCTCTCCTTCGGCGACGGCCTCCGGTGCGCCGCCGGTCTTCCCGGCGACGACGGGGCGGGCTGCGGCCTGCGCCTCCAGGAAGACGATCCCGAAGCCCTCGATGTCCTCGCCGTCCTTGCGGTTGGGGAGCAGGAACACGTCGCAGGCCGCGTAGTACGAGGGGAGCTCCGCGTCCGCAACCGCGCCTGCGAAACTCCCGCGGCCGGCGACCCCGCACTCCTCCGCGAGGCGGCGAAGCGTCGCCTCCTCTTCGCCGGTTCCGACGATGACGTAGCGCACGCCGGCTCGGCCGGAGCCGAGCGCCGCGAGGGCGCGGATCGCCGTGTCGTGCCCCTTGCGCCGCTGCAGCCGACCGACGGACAGGAGCAGGAGGTCATGCTCGGCACCGAGACGGCGCCGCAGCGGGTTCCCGTCCACGTCCGGCCGGAAGCGTTGCGGGTCGACGCCGGGATAGGCGACGCGCACCTCGCTGCGGGGAACGCCGAAGCGCTCCAGCAGCGCGGCGGTGTTGGCGCTGTTGGCCAGCGCACACGCCGCGCCGCGCAGCACGAGCCTCGTGACCACGGTCAGCTCCCGCGAAGTGCCCGCGGTGGCCAGATCCTCGCCGTGCGACCAACACACGTAAGGCGGCCCGCCCGCGCGCCGCGCCAGCCAGGCGGCGACGCCCTCCGGAAGCACGCGGGCGCAGTGCACCGCCGCGCGCGGGCGCGCGAGCCGGCGCAGGAGAGCCGCGGTGCGAGCGTGGCGCAGGAGCCCCGCGGGGTGCGCCACGCCCCAATGCGGAGTGGCCAGCCTCGCGTGACGGATGTCCAGGGCGCCCGACGGTCCGTCCGCCGAGGGAGAGGAGCCGGAGTCCGTGAGTACCCTCACGGGCCGACCCAGTCGGGAGTAGACGTTGGCCAGGAGGCTCGCGCTGCCTCCGATCGCCGGAGGGAAGAACTGGCTGACCAGGAGCACGTCGGGCTCCGCGCCCGGGGGACGGCGCATCGGGCATCGACTCCCTGAAACGGTGACGAGAGCAAGAGTAGTCATCGCCCGGCGGAGCGCGAGCCATTTCGCGAAGCCGCAACGTCGCGAAGGGGCTATCGCGAAGCGCCGATCCGGGCTATATCTCTTCCTCGGCTGGCGAATCGTGCGGGCTAAGGGGCGGGGCTCGGCGTGCCGATTCGATGAACGGTTCCACGTTCCCCCGGAATGCCAGGGCAACCACCATGAGCCGTCTTTCACGGCATCCGCGTCGCTCTGCGCCCTTCGCGGCGCTTCTCGCCGTCTTCGCGGCCGCCGCGCCCGCGTCCGCGCAGCAGATCGTCTCCACCGCAGCGGAGCTCCAGGCCGCCATCGCCGCGGCGAATTCGGGCTCGGGCTCCGCCACGATCCTGGTCCAGGACGGCGTCTACGCGCTGACCCAGTTCCTCTGGATCACCCGCGACGGACTCACCCTGCGAGGGCAGAGCGGCAATCCCGCGGCGGCCGTCCTCGAGGGCTCCGGCATGACGTCCGGGATCACGCACCTGGTGCAGGTGGCCGCGCACGACGTCACCGTCGAGGACCTGACCCTTCGCCGGGTGATGAACCACGCGGTGCAGGTGCACGGCGAGGGCCCGTACAGTGCCGATCGCACCGTACTGCGCAACCTCGTGCTCCAGGACACCGGCCAGCAGATGGTGAAGGTCTCGTACAAGAGCGGCACCGCGTCGAGCGCGGACTTCGGAGTGGTGGAGGGCTGCCTCTTCGAGTACACGGCCGGGATCGGGCCGCAGTACTACATCGGGGGTATCGACGCGCATCAGGCGCAGAACTGGGTCGTGCGAGGCTGCACGTTCCGGGGGATCCGCAGCCCGGACGCCTCGGTCGCGGAGCACGCCGTTCACTTCTGGTCGGGCGCGGGCGGGACGATCGTCGAGCGCAACCTCATCGTGAACTGCGACCGTGGAATCGGCTTCGGCCTTGGCACCCGCGGTCACAACGGCGGCGTGATCCGCAACAACATGATCTATCACGCCGATCTCGGCGCCGACCGGGCCGACGTGTCCATCGAGCTGGAGAGCGCCACGGGGGCCGAGGTCGTGCACAACACGATCTACCAGGAGCACGCGTATCAGACCGCCATCTCCGTGCGATGGGCGGCGTCGACCGCCACCGTCGCCAACAACCTCGTCCGCGTCCCGGGAGGTGGCAGCCGCATCATCTGGGCGCGAGACGGCGCGACGGTGACGCAGTCCGGAAACGTGGTCGGCGCACAGGCGTCGTGGTTCGTCGACGTGCCGAATGCGGATCTGCACGTGACCGGCAGCGTGCCGGCCGTCCTGGACGCCGCGCCGTCCGGCGGCGTGACGGACGACTTCGACGGGGAGGCCCGCCCGCAGGGAGCGGCTGCGGACGTGGGCGCGGACGAAGTGGCCGGAGCGACGGGAGGCGGAAGCGGGATGCGCCAGGTCGGCTGGGGCCAGGTGAAGGCGAACTTCCGGTTCTGACGACGCAGCGGCACTCCCGACTTGACGGGCGGCTCTGCTTTTCTATAGTGCGCAGCATCCGGTGGGTGGTGAGCGCGGCCTCGGGGTGGGAGCCGGTCGACCTTCCGAACGCCTACTCTCGAGGTTCCGAGTGCCCGGGAATGTCGGGCCGGCGCTGTTCGCGGATCGCGCAGCGGCGGTCGAATCGGCCATTCGGGTAGTTCCGACCTGCTGGGTAACCTCGTCGGGCTCGTCGGCGGCGGGCGCCTGTCCTGAAGGTGAACATGACCTCCCGTATTCGTGGAGGTCTCGGACTGCAAGTCTTTGTAGAAAGCGCGTTTCCGAGAGGATTCGCGAGGGGTCCTGGCGACGGTGCACCCCCCGGCACCGGTCTTGCTCGTAACCATCGGCTCGCGAGGGTGCGTCCCCTCGCGCTCAACGATCGCGCAGCTGCCGCCGAAACCTCGGCGAGCGCGCGGCGGACGAGGAGACTGATGAAACGGCAAACTCGACAGACCCGCTTGCTCGCGCTGGTGCTCGGTGTGCTCGCGGCGGCCGCCCTCGGCTGCGGCGAGGCCATCGACGGGCAGAACGGCGTGCCCACCGCGAACAACGACACGGATGACTCGATCGGGGGCGGTGATCTGCCGACCGGACCGTTCGGGCGGATCCACTACTCCGACCTCACGTACCTCGGCGCTTTCAAGTGTCCCGACCAGGCGTCGTTCTCCTGGCCGGTCGGCGCGCTCGCGCACATTCCAACTCGAAACACGCTCGTCGTGATCGGCAAGACCACGGGCATGAACTGGTTCGAGATCTCGATACCCCCGCCGGTGATCTCGCCGACGAAGAACCCGGCGGATCTCAACGAGGCGGTGGACCTCTCCGGCTGGATGGACGTCCTGGCGCCGATTCACACGAAGCTCGCACCGGCGGGAGACGTGGGCGGATTGGCCTGGTTCGAGGGGAGGATCTGGGCGGGCACGTACGAGTTCTACAACGTCGCAGGGCGGGACAATCTGGGCATCTCCTCGGTGGACGAGAACTTCGGCGATGCCCGTGGCGCCTGGCGCGTCGGCCCGCCGAACGTCAACACGCCGAGCGTGGACACCTTCCACGCGAACAAGACCCACGCGGATGTCGTCGTCATCCCGGAGGCGTGGTCGAACCAGTTCACGCCGGGCAAGCGGCTGGCGGGCGGCCGGCACCGCGAGGCCGGCGCGTTCGGCGGCGGCCGGGGGCCGGCGCTGTACGCCTTCACTGCGGACTTCAACGCGCCGCACGGCGCGGACCTCGGCGGAGTTCCGCTCATGTTCTACCAGGAGTACGGCAACGTCTTCCCCGAGTACCGCAAGGCCGACGAGTACCACTCCACGTGGATCTGGTCCGCGGATCAACAGCGGCAGGCGGTCATCGTCTCGGTGGCGAAGGGGCTGGGCCCGAACTACTACGGGACCGGTGTCTCTTGCGACCCGGCGAAGGGCTGGCACGGGTATCCCTACGAGCCGCGGCTGTACTTCGTGGACGTGAACGATCTCGGCGCGGTCGCGTCCGGCAGCCTGGAGCCCTGGGCCGTTCGCGCCTACGAGATGGTCGTCCCCAACGACATCGCCTGGCGGTCCCCGACGGATCCCGGCGCGGATCCGAACTGCCGTCTCGACTGGTTCAAGGGCTTTGCCTTCGACTCCGAGCGCGGACTGCTCTACGCATCTCAGCCACAGGCCTACCTCGTGCCGCAGTCGAACCGCATGATCATCCACGTCTGGCAGGTGAACTGACCCGGTCGACGGGCGCTTCCGCCTCGAGGCGGCGGCGCCCGCCCCCTGGCCCCGGAACACCGGCCCTCCCGGCGACGCGCGATTTCGACTACCCTTTCCGGAACTCCCGGACCCCCGGGGGTACGCCGGACCCACGGACGGAGCGCGTCCCTTGCTTTCCGCGAGCCACAAGGTAGCGCCGCCGGAACGCTTCGGCTCGGTCGAGCCGCTGGGTCCCTGGCGGGCACGGAGCGCCGCCCGGCTGCTCGGCAGGACCCCGGTGGTGGCCGCGCTCGCCGCGTCCGTCCTCGGCATCGTCGCCGCGAAGCTGGTGCTGACGCATCACCCCCGTGTGGCGCTCGCGCTGTTCGGTGTCGTGGTCGCCGGGGTGCTGGTGCTCCTCGAGCCGGCGATCGGCGTGCTCGCGTACTACGTCCTCGCGTTCATGCGGCCCCACGAGACGCTCTGGGGGCTCGGCAACACGCGCTTCACGCTCCTGCTCTCCGTCTTCACGCTCGGTGCGACGGCGCTGCACTTCGCGCTCCGCCCGAACCTCGCCTTCCTGTGGCGCAAGCAGACGATCTTCATCTGCCTGCTGTGGCTGTTCCTGCACCTCTCCTCGCAGCGACACGAGATCGGTCCCGACCAGATCCGCTGGCTCGACTACTACAACAAGATGTTCCTGATCTACTTCGTCACGCTCGCCCTGCTGAACTCCGAGCGTTGGCTGTGGTGGCTGGCCTGGGTCATCGCGATCTCGATCGGGTACCTGGCCATTTGGGCGAACGAGATGTATTTCCTCGAGGGGTGGGCGACGGTGCACGGGCCGGGCAAGCGGGGAGCGACGTACTTCGACGAGAACGACTTCGCCATGATCCTCGGCGCGGTCGTGCCCTTCTGCTGGTACCTGATCGGTGCCTCCAAGCACCTCGTGGTTCGCGCCGCCATGCTCGGACTGCTCGTCCTGGCGGCGCACGGCGTGATGGTCACGTTCTCGCGGGGCGGGTTCCTCGGCCTCGGCGTGTCGATGGGGATCCTGCTGCTTCGCATGAAGCGGCGCGGGCTCGCCGTGCTGGTGGGTTGCGTGGCCCTGGGCGGCTTCGTCGCCGTGACCGGACCACGCTACATCGGGCGCATGCTCACCATCACGAACTACGAGGAGGACAAGTCCGCGACGGGAAGGCTGGACTCCTGGCGAACCGGCCTGCGCATGATCGGCTCGAGCCCGATCTTCGGCATCGGCTTCAAGCGCTACGTCGAGGAGTATCCCAACTTCGCAAAGACCCACGCCCGGGAGGCGCACAATTCCTGGGTGCAGCTCGGCGCGGAGTGCGGACTGGTCGCGGTGAGCAGCCACTTGGCGCTGGTGATCCTGACCCTGGCCGCTCTCGTGCGGGTGAGGCGGCGGCTCCCGCTCCTGCCGGACGAGAGCCGGCGCCAGACGGAGGCGCTCGCCGGGATGTACGAGGCGTCGCTCCTCGGCTATCTCGTCACGGGCTTCTTCCTGTCCATGGAGGATTTCGAGTTCTTCTACCTCCTCGTGGCCATGGCGCAGATCCTGGATCGCGTCACCGAGGAGCGGGTGCTCGCCCGCGAGGCCGCCGGCGAGGAACCGGGGCGCCCCGTTCCCGCGTGAGACGCGCGTGCTGGTGAATCGCGATTTCGTCGTCCTGTCCGACGATTGGGGCCGGCACCCATCCAGCTGCCAGCACCTCTTCCGGCGTCTCTCGCGGCGCAACCGCGTGCTGTGGGTGAACACGATCGGAACGCGCACGCCGCGGCTCTCGCGGTCGGATCTGGCTCGCGCGGCGGCCAAGCTCCGCGAGTGGACCCGGCCGGCGCCGGCGGAGCCCGCCGGCGAGCCCGTGCGCGTCATCCGTCCGTTCATGACGCCGTTCGATCGCTGGCGGATCTTCCGCTCGGGGAACGCGAAGCTCGTTCGCCGTGCCGTGACCCGGGCCATGGCTCTCGGCGGGTTCCGTGACGCGGTCGTCGTCTCCACCATCCCGAACGCCGCCGGCGTGATGGGACGTCTCGGCGAAGCGTCGAGCGTCTACTACTGCGTCGACGAGTACTCGGAGTGGCCCGGGGCCGATCGCAAGGCCATGCTGGAGATGGAGGGCGA